>NZ_JBVIHJ010000034.1:55427-96765 GCF_055570355.1 Streptomyces sp. NPDC031225
AGGTGGTGCACGGTCGGCCGTTACCGTTCTAGCGCGACGGCCCCCCGTGGCTCCCCCCCCTCCCCCCCCCCCCACCCCCCCCACCTCCCCCCCCCCCCCCCCCCCCCCCCCTCCCCCCCCCCCCCCCCCGCAGCCATGAGGTGGCGCTGAGGGCCGCCCCTTCGTGCCCATACGTGACTCTGTCAGAACGTCAGGACCAGGCGGCCCCGCACGCCGCCCGCGGCGAGGAGCCGGTGCGCCTCGACGGCCTGTTCCGCCGGAAACGTCCTGGCGACCCGGAGGGTGATCTGACCGTCCTCCGCCTGCTGCCGCAGCCGGTCGAGCTTGGCGCGCTCCCGGGCGTAGCGGAACACGACGATCGGCTCGTAGGCGATGCCTCGTTCACCGGGACCGTCGTAACCCAGCAGCGTGACCACCCGGCCCGCGTCACGCACCGCGCGCGCGGTGAGGGCGCCGAGCGAGGCGCCGTCGAGGAGTCCGTCGACGCCCTCCGGGACTTCCGCGCGGACCCGGTCCGGGTACTCGGCGCCACGCCGCAGGACGATGTCTGCGCCGAGTTCCTTGACCAAGGTCTCGTCCTGCTCGGACGCGTCGGCCACCACCCGCAGCCCGTCCGCCTTGGCCAGCTGGACGGCGTAACCGCCCACCGCGCCGGCCGCCCCGGTGATGGCGACGGTCTGCCCTGCCTGCAGGCCCAGCGTGTCCAGCGCCAGGCGCGCGGTCAGACCGTTCATCGGCAGGGTCGCGGCCTGCACATCACCGGTGCCGTGGGGTGCGCGCACCACTGACTCCGCCGGGACCACGACCTGCTCGGCGTAGGCGCCGTGCGATCCGTCGGCCAGCACGATCGCTGTCACCTGATCACCAACGCTCAGGTCCGTGTCCGTACCCACGCCGATCTGGTCCACGACGCCGGCGGCCTCCATGCCGGGAACGAACGGCGGCCGAGCGTCCGGAGACCGGGCGGGCCCCCTGCGCTGGAGGGCGTCGACCGCGTTGACGGTCGCGGCGCGCACCCGGATGCGCACCTCGCCCGGACCGGCTTCCGGGGCAGGCAGCTCAAGAACCTGAAGCACCTCCGGCCCACCGAATTCCGTGAAACCTACAGCCTTCATGTGAAGCACCTCGTTGTCTGAGATAGGTCGTCGAGGTGTTCGACTTTTCCGTCTCGGGTACGCCCGGAAAAGGGGAGGAATCTTGGCGGGGATACGGCCGCAGGGGGGACGCATCTCTCCCCCCATAGGAGGGTTCAGGTCGTCGCGTCGGACGCCGTCGGCTTCTGGTCGGCGGCCCAGGAGGCAAGGAGGCGCAGTCCGTCGTGGGAGGGGGTGCCGGGTTCGGCGTTCCACACGATGATGTGCTGGTCGGGGTCCGTGCCACAGGTGAGCGTGTTCCAGTCGAGGGTCAGCTCTCCCACCACCGGGTGGCGCAGTTTCTTGACGCCCTGGCCCCGCATCGCGACGTCGTGTTCGGTCCACCATTGCCGGAACTGTGCGTCGCGGGCGGAGAGTTCCTCGACCAGGGCGGTGAGGGGCTGGTCGTCGGGGTAGCGGGCGCTCTCCATGCGCAGTTGGGCGATGGCCAGGCGGGTGACCTCTTCCCAGTCGACGTACAGCTCCCGCATCCAGGGTTCGGTGAACAGCAGCCGGACGAACACACGCTCCTGCTCCGGGTAGCGCCCGAAGTCGGTCCACAGGGCGGCGGCGAGCTGGTTCCAGCCGAGGATGTCGGTACACCGGCCGATGACGAAGGCGGGGGAGGCGGTGAGATCATCCAGCATGCGCTGCAGCTGCGGGTCCACCTGCTGGCGCTCGCGGTACGTGGACGGGTGCACTCTCTCCTTCGCCGCGAGGTCGAAGAGGTAGGTGCGCTGGTCGTCGTTGAGTCGCAGGGCCTGGGCGATCTCGTCGAGGAGGGGAGCCGATGCCTGGAGCCGGCCCTGCTCGATCCGTGTGTAGTACTCGGTGCTGATCGCGGCGAGGAGCGCCACTTCCTCACGGCGCAGCCCCTTCACACGCCGTCGTGGCCCGCCACGGAGGCCGACCTCGGAGGGGGTGAGCTCGGCCCGACGGGCCTTGAGGAACTCACCCAGCTCGTTCAGACGCGGATTGCGGTTCATGACCGTCAGCCTGGCACAAACGTCGCATCTTGTGGGGGGTACAGATCCGTCCCCTGGCTGATCGGCCAGGGGACGCCGAATCCCTCGGGTTTACGGTCGGTCTCACGACATACCGGTGGCCCGGGGCGCGAGTGCGCACCAGGCCACCAGCGGAGGCGTTCGCGAGTCGTCAGCTCAGTGCTTTGACCAGTTCCTGCGCCAGGAGGACCGCCGAGACCGGATTCTGTCCGGTGAACAGGGTGCGGTCGACCTGGACGTGCGGCGTGAATGCGTCGGCCTCACGGTAGTCGGCCTTGAGTTCGCCCACGAGGCGGTCCTGGAGCAGCCACTTCGCGCGGTCTGCGAGACCGTTCTGCTTCTCCTCGGCGTTGGACAGGCCGGTCAGGCGGTAGCCGGTGAACGGGGAGGTGCCGTCGGGGCCGATGGTGGCCAGCAGGGCCGCGGGGCCGTGGCAGACCAAGGAGACCGGCTTGCCGGAGGCGAGCCAGTCGGTGAGCAGCTTGCCGGAGGCGGCGTTGTCGGGGAGGTCCTCCATGGGGCCCCAGCCGCCGGGGTAGAAGACGGCCACGTAGTCGTCGATGTCCACGTCCTCGATGCGTATCGGGTGTGCCAGCTCGGTGGCTTCCCGCAGCGCGGTCCGCATGCGCTGGGCGCCTTCCTCGCCTCCGTTGAAGTCGGGGGTGAGGCTGAGGGCGTCGGCGGTGGGCGGCACGCCGCCCGGTGTCGCGGCCGCGATCTCGTATCCGGCCTCCTTGAAGACCTGGTAGGGGCCGATGGCCTCCTCGGCCCAGAACCCGGCGGGCTGTCGTGTTCCGTCGGCCAGCGTCCAGTGGTCGGACGCGGTGATCACGAAGAGAATCTTCGCCATGGGGAGCTCCTGATGAGGGGGAGTGTCAGCCCTTGAGGGCTTCCTGGAGGACGTGGCTGTCGGCGGCCTGACGCATGCTCACGGCCTGGCCGTCACGGACGGTCCACAGGTGGATGAACCGGACATCGGCCTTGATCCCGGTCTTGGTCTCGGCGTGGTAGTGCCCGTAGACGAAGACGTGGCCTTCGTCGTCCGCGTAGAACTCCTCGGGTACCGCACCGAAGGACTCGTAGTTCGGCATCGTCTTGCCGAAGAAGTCCTTGGCCGCGCTGTCCCAGCCGTGGTAGACGCCGCTGTTCGGGAAGCCGGGGGTGATGTCCCAGACGAGGTCCGGCGCCATGACCTCTGCGGTGACCTCCGGCGCCATCCCGGACTCGTACAGCCGGCGGATGAGGGCGAGGTGCGGGGAGTCGGACATGCTGTGCTCCTTGCGGGGGGTGAAGTGGTTACGGGAAGGAAAGCCGTGTGATCAGGAGGCGAGGGCGGTCCGCCCGGCACGGAAGATCGCGGCCTGGCGTGCGACCCGCGCGCCGAGGTGCTCCGCGGTGGCGATGTCCGACTTGTGGACAGCCTCGGGGCCGGCGTCGGTCGGGCTCTGGGCGCCGGCGCCCAGGAAGAAGCCCAGCCGGTTGATGTCGTCCTCGCTGCTCTTGGTGGAGTCCCAGCCGGGCTGCAGGCCCAGGCTGATCCAGTGCATGCCGTGCTGGGCGGCCAGGGTGGCGAAGTAGCCCAGGGTGGAGGACTTGTCGCCGCTCTTGGCGCCGGAGTTGGTGAAGCCCGCGGCGAGCTTGTCCACCCAGGTATGAGGGAACCAGCGCTTGCTGCTGGCCTCGGCGAAGGTGTGGAACGCCGCGGAGGCGGTGCCCATGTAGGTGGCGGAACCGAAGATGATCGCGTCGGCGACGTCGAGCCGTGCCCATTGCTCGTCGGTGATGGTGTCGACGGAGACCGAGACGACCTCGGCGCCGGCTCCCGCGGCACCGCGCGCCACGGCCTCGGCGATGACGGCCGTGTGGCCGTAACCCGAATGGAAGGCGATGGCGACGGTGGGCTGGCCGGGATGGGACATGGTGATGGTGCTCCTCGAATGACTTCTTCGGTGGGACTAAAGGGCGGCGAAGAACTTCACCATCTTGGTGAGCGCCTGTTCCATGTACTCCGGAACGTCGTACATGGCGATATGCGTCGCGCCGTCGACGACGAACAGTTCCTTCGGCCCCTTGGAAAGCTCGTATGCCTGGTCGCTGAACACCTTTGTGTCCGCCTTGCTCCCCGCGATGAGGAGCAGTGGTTGGGTCAGCAGTTGTGGAATCTGATCGAACGCCGAGAAGGCATACATTTTGTCCATGCTGGTCAGCAGGAAACGGCCCTTGGAATTCGGGTGCCGGCCACGCGGAGTCCGGTAGTAGTCGTATCCCTCACGCAGGAGGTCCGGTGTGTTGTCGTCGATCTCCTCCAGCGTCTCCGGGACGAACGGGGCATAGACAGGTGCCGCTCCCCTCGCCTCCGCCGTGCGCTGCTGAGCGACCATCTCCAGGGTCTTGATCTGCTCGGCCACCGGAGACAGGTGCCCCAGGAAGCCCCTGGAGCCCTCACCCATCGGAGCTGCGCTGACGGTGGCCACCGCCTTGAAGCGACGTTCTGTCTGCGCCACGCTGATCGCGTAACCGCCGCCGGCGCAGATGCCGAAGACGCCCATCCGCTCGATGTCGACGTACGGAAGAGTGGTGAGGAAGTCCGCCGCGCAGCGGGCGTCCTCCACCCTGGTCGTCGGGTCCTCCAGGAGACGCGGTTCGCCGCCGCTTTCTCCCTGATAGGAGGAGTCGTAGACCACGGTGACGAATCCCTGGGCGGCCAGCCGCTTCGCGTACTCGCCGATGGTCTGTTCCTTCACGCCACCGGCTGGGTGAATTCCGACGAGAGCCGGGTACTTCTTTTCCTTGTCGAAGTCGTCCGGAAGGTGAAGGTGACCCGCGATGTCAACTTCCTTGTTCCTGAATGAAACAGTCTCGACCATGGCGCCTGTCCCTTTGTCGCCCGCGACTCGCCGACCGGCGGTCCGCACACCATAATTCGCCGGTGCCGAGATGATGTCCACTCACGATGGGGGGAAGAAACCGTCCCCTGGATATGAATTACCGGGTAGGTGGCTCTCCTTCTCATTCCCCGGGTGCGTTCCAGCCCTGCGAGGACCAGGTCGAGGCACTGCTCTCGGAGTGTGGGCGGCCACGGACCGGGACCACGTCGAGTGCCGGAAGTCGGGTGGAGGGGCCCGCGGCCAGGCCGAGGACCTCCGGGTCCGTCCAGCCGTACGCGCTGGCGCCCCAGTCCGCCACCAGCACCGTGGCGGCGACGGCGATGGCCATCAGGGTGAATCGCGGCGGCAGGGCGGAGAAGCCAGGCTGCGCTGCCTGTGCAGTGGGGGAGAGGTCGGTCACCAGGGGCTCCGGAGAGCGGCGATGTCCGGGTCAGGAGCCGAAGAGGGTGCGAAGTAAAGCCATCACGCGCTCCACGTACGGCATGGGGCTGTCCTGTCCTCCTCGTCCTCGGGGCTGTCGGCCCCCCAGCTCTCTAGCGCGGTCTTGACGGCGGCCACCGCCAGGGCGGCGATCAGACGCGGTGCCTCGTCCTGCGGCCGTTCCCCCGTGCGTGCTGCCACGATGTCGGCCAGGGACTGCTCGAACGTTCCGAAGTGCGCCTGCATCGCGGCCGGCACGGTCGGGTGCTCGCGGGCCGGCGCGAAGCCGGCGGAGAACTCGTTCCGTTGTGGTGGCCGCTCGGCCATGTCTGGCAGGAGCAGCGCGGTCAGGTCTGCCGGGATCTCGCCGGGGTACGTGGCGCCTGCGGCGGTGGAAGCCTCGACATCCGCACCCAGCAACTTCGACGGCGCATGGACGACGGCCGCCTCCTTGTTCGGGAAGCAGTTGAAGAAGGTCCGATGAGAGACGTCGGCCGCGATGGTGATCATCTCTACGGTGATCTTGTCGAAACCGTGTTCCTCCGCGAGCTGTGGTGCGGCGGCCCGGATCTCGAAGCACGGCTCACTGGTGCGGTGAGGTGAGGATGCCGCGGGAGAGGGCGACGGTGACCGCTGCGGTGCGGTCGTTGACGCCCAGCTTGACGAATGCTCGCAGCAGGTGCGTCTTCACCGTCGCTTCGCCGATGTACAGCTCTCGGCCGATCTCACCGTTGGACAGACCGCGCGCGACGAGGCCGAGTACCTGCACCTCGCGCGGGGTCAACTGCTCCCCGGTCGGCGCCTGCACGTGGGTCACCAGCCTGGCGGCCACCAGCGGGGCGAGGACGGTTTCGCCGCGGGCGGCCGCCCGGATCGCGTCGGTCAGGGTACCGATCGGGGTGTCCTTGAGCAGGTACCCGGTGGCGCCGGCCTCGATCGCGGGGAGGATGTCGGCGTCACCTTCGTAGGTGGTCAGCACGAGCACGCGAATGCCGGGGTGGTCCTGGCGGATGCGCGCCGTCGCGGTGGCGCCGTCGGTACCCGGCATCCGCAGGTCCATCAGGACGACGTCCGGGCGCGTCGTGGCGGCGAGGACGATCGCCTCGTCGCCGGAGCCGGCCTCGCCCACGACCCGCAGGTCGTCGTAGGCCTCGAGCATGCCGCGGAGGCCGAAGCGTACGACCGGGTGGTCGTCGACGATCAGGATGTGGACAGTCATCGGGTTGGTTCCGCCTGCTCAGTGGTCGGGTGTGGGGCTGAGATCAGGCACTGGTTGCAGGCCGCGCGCCGCCTGCTCAGCCGGGGCCAGCGGCAGTTCGACCCGAACCGTGGTGCCCTGGCCGGGAGATGATCGCACCTCACAGGTCCCGCCGAGGCCGGCGGCGCGGGTGCGAATGCCGAGCAGGCCGTATCCACCGCAGATGGTGGCGGGGTCGAAGCCCTGGCCGTCATCGGTCACGGCCAGGGTTAGCCGGCCGTCTTCGTGACGCAGCTCGATCCGCACCGTCGTGGCGCCGGCATGCTTGCCGACGTTGGCCAGGGCCTCCTGCGCGGTACGCAGCAGGGCGATGTCGGTGCCGGTGGGCGCGCTGGACCGTTCGCCGACGATCGACACCTCGACGCACGTACCCGTGTCGCGGGTGTGCCGGGCGGCGAGCCGGTCCAGCGCGTCCGCGAGGCTGCGGCCGGTCAGGTCGACCGGGGCCAGCGCGGCGATCAGCGAGCGTGCCTCCGCGAGGTTCTCGCGGGCCGTCTTCTCCATGATGTCGAGCTGGCCGTCGGCGGCTGCCCTATCACGCAGGAGGGTTGTCCGTGCGGCCTGGGCGAGCATGAGGATGCTGGTGAAGCCCTGGGCCAGGGTGTCGTGGATCTCGGCGGCCAGGCGTTCACGCTCGGCATGGACGCCGGCCTCGTGGCCCGCGCGTTCCAGTGCGGCCCGGGTCCGGGTCAACTCCTCGATCAGCTCGGCCCGTTTGCGGTTCTGCTCGCGGATGCCGGTCAGATAGGCGCCCGCGAGGATCGTCACGGTCATGGGCACCAGAACGGTCACGCCGGTCATCGCCACTGCGTAGCGGCCGAACCCTGCCCGCGCCAACATGGCCCAGGCGAGTTCGGCGTACAGGAGCAGCAGGAGCGGGAGACGTATCCGCCACCTCGCGACCATCACGAACAGCTGTGGGCACAGCGCGAACAGCAGTGCGCCACTGAGCGGCGCGATGGCGAGCAGGAAGGGGAAAGCGACCGCCAGCACGGCGAAATAGGTCGCACCCCAACGCTCGTCGCGGTTCTCCATCGCGAGCGGAGCGACCAGGGCGTACCAGGCGACGATGACGGCGAGCGTTCCGAGGGCAAGCAGGCGTTGTCCCAGCGCGACGGAGACGTTGGCCCATATGGCGACGGCAAGAGGTACCGCGACGGCGCCGACGAGGACGTGCCATCCGACGCTGTAGCGGGATCCGAGGTCGACGCTGCCGCGCGCTGCCACTTCCCTGCCCCCACCTTCGCCCGCCGAGGTCCGGCCGCCAGTCTACGAGCGTCCATGTCAAGGGTGCCCGGCGCGGAGTCGGGGAGCATCCACTCACCGGGGGAGTCGTGCGTACGTCGACCGGTTGACGACGGGGTCCAACCAAGCGTTGTCGCGCCGCGACCGCACAACGGTCAGGCTCGTTGTCGACAACCTCCGCTCCACACCTGGAGATACCGCATGAAGAAGAACTGGATCGTCCTCGTCCTGGGCGCACTGCTGATCTTTGTGGGCGTGACCTGGTTCCTCCAGGGAACCGACGTCATGGGGGGCTCGACGATGAGCGGCGTGACACTGTGGGCGATCGTCGGACCGATCGTGGCGATCGGCGGTCTGGTCCTGCTGGGAGTCGGCTTCACCCGGCTGCGCCGAGCCGGCCGATAAGCGCCCCCCGGCTGTCTGACATCGACATGGAAGCTCAGAAGACAGGTCGACCGGCACCGGCACGACCGCCCAAGCAGTGGTACGGCGAACTTGCCGGCGTCGCGGCCACCGCGCTGGCCCTGGGGGTCGGCGAACTGGTGGCCGCCGCGACGGGCGGGCCTTCCGCGCCCCTCGTCGCGGTGGGTGGCGTCGCCGTGGACGCCACGCCGACTCCTGTCAAGGAGTTCGCTGTCACGGTGTTCTACACCTACGACAAATTGGTCCTGCAGGCGGGAATCGTCCTGGTGCTGGCCGCCTTCGCCGCGTTCATCGGCGTGCTGGCCATGCGCCGGCTCGGCTATGGGCTGGCCGGCGTCGCCGTGTTCGGGGTGATCGGCGTACTCGCGGCAGCCACCCGGCCCAGCGCCACGTGGGCGTACCCGCTGCCGACGGTGGCCGGTGTACTGGCCGCCGCCGGGCTTCTGGTGCTGCTGCGTCATACGCTGCCGCGCCCTGCGGCGGTATCGGCGCAGGACCTGGAGGACCTGGAGGACAGCACCGGCCCGGAGACTGACGGGGCGGCGCAGGAAGCCTCCACCCCTGTGGTGGGCGCCCGTCCGCCGTCGTCGAATGCCGGCATCCCGCTGGTGGACGGCATAGGACAGCCGCCGGGCCGGCGACGGTTTCTCACCCTGGCCGGTGCGGCGATCGGTGCGGCCGTGGTGGGGGTACCGGGCGGACGCCTGCTCTGGGCACAGAGGGTGGCCGCGGCTCGCGCCGCAGTCGTCCTTCCGTCCCCGTCGAGTCCGGCAGCGCCCTTGCCCCAGGTCTCCGCCGGCGTGCCCGGGGTGACGAAGTTCGTGACCACGAATGGGGACTTCTACCGGATCGACACCGCACTGACGGTGCCCCAGATGGAACCCAAGGACTGGCAGCTGAGGATTCATGGCCGGGTGAAACGGCCGCTGACGTTGACATACGAGCAGTTGCTGGCCCGGCCGATGGTGGAGCGTTACATCACCTTGACGTGTGTGTCCAACGAGGTCGGCGGCGAACTGGTCGGAAACGCCCGGTGGTTGGGGGTGTCGATCAAGGATCTGCTCGACGAGGTCGAGCCGGAGGACGGGGCGGACCAGGTGGTGAGCCGTTCCCAGGACGGGTACACGGCCGGCACACCGACGGCTGCGTTGCGTGACGGACGGGACGCGTTGCTGGCGGTCGGGATGAACGGGGAACCGCTGCCGGTCGAGCACGGGTTCCCGGTCCGGATGGTGGTGCCCGGGCTGTTCGGGTACGTATCGGCGACGAAGTGGCTGACGGAGCTGGAGCTGACCAGCTTCTCGGACTTCAGCGCCTATTGGGTACGGCGGGACTACTCGGCGCTGGCTCCGGTGAAGACCCAGTCCCGGATCGACACACCGGCCGCGGGCAAGCGGCTGGAGCAGGGTCCGGTGATGGTGGCCGGGGTGGCGTGGGCACAGCATCGCGGGGTCTCCGCGGTGGAGGTCCGCGTGGATGACGGACCATGGCAGCCGGCACAGCTCGCGGCGGTGCCGTCGGTGGACACATGGCGGCAGTGGAGCTGGCAGTGGCAGGCGAGGTCCGGCAAGCATCGGCTCCAGGTACGCGCCACCGACAGCACCGGCCAGGTGCAGACAGGACAGGCGCACAAGCCGCTTCCCGACGGGGCAACCGGCTGGCACACCATCAACGTCACCGTCACTTGAGCCCCCGAGGACGCCGTGAATTGGTTCTCGCACGGTTCGCATCGGGGCATCGGGGCATCGGGGCATCGGGGCATCGAGGAGACCCTGATCCGCGATCGAGGAGGCGTTCGCGAAGATCATCGACGAGGCGTATGAGATCCGGGACCTGGAGTGGCCCGTGGTCACCGCGGGACGCGCCGTCGACGTACTGGGTCTGATCATCGGTGTGGTGATCCTCGCGGCGAGCGAGCACGACAACGAGGCCGGCACAGCCCTGCCGGACCAGGCGGCCGAACGATGCGGGATGCGCCTGGAAAAGGTCCTGGTCGACCAGGGCTCCAAGGACGCCGTGATCATTCCGCGGGGCGGCGAAGGACATCACCGTCGAGGTGGTCCGCCGTAACCCGACGACAAGGGCAAAGCCTTCGTCCCACATCCGGGGCGGTGGGTGGTCGAGCAGGTCAACGGAAGCCTCATGCTGCACCGGCGCCTCGCCCGCGACTACGACCACCGACCCGACAACGCGGCCTCCCGCGTCTACTGGACCTCCACCGTCGGCATGCTCCGCCACCCCTTGGCGCGCCCGTCACATGCACCTCTGGAAGGGGCACTTCCGTGTCCGGATCTCCCACCCCCACATCCTCCTCCCACCGTAGAAAACGCTCGCTGTCCCGGGGTGGCGTCATCGGCGCGGCGGGAGCGGTCGCCGCCGGTGCCGCCCGACGCCGATGGTCTTCGCGGCGAACGAGTCCGGCGACGCGGACGCCTCCGGCGAAGGCCGACTGGTAGCCGGTGGCGGCCAGGCCGCCGGCCGCGACCGTGCCCCCAGCGACTGCGAGCGCACGGCGCCTGGTGATCCTGGTGTTCCTGTGGTTTCCCGTCATGGACATGAACTTCGGGACACAGTCACTCAAGGGCGTGGGCGGTGCGCAGGCTGAGAGGGCTGAGGAACCTGGAAGCCCGGTTCCGTAACGGGTCGCCGCCGGACCGGCCCACGCGGTCGCAAGGGACCCTGTCTTTGACCTGAGGATCATGTTGAAGCGCACCGCCACGAGGCGGTGGCCCGGTCCGGGTCTCTGCCGATGGGCAGAGGGCGGGTGAGTCCCTGGACTGTTCTTCCACGCTCTTCTTCCACGCCGGGCTGTCGGCCGGGCGCTAATCGCGTGCTGACCCTCGTTGTGCGGAGGCTGTGGCCCATCGCCGAAGCATGTGCAGGCTGACGACGCGAAATCGGCCGCGGTGCAGGCCGGCGTTCTCGCCCGGGTCGTGGCCCACCGGCCAGCCACATTCTTTTGTGGCCGGTGTGACGAGAGCGTTGACCGGGACCTGTGAAGCGGCCTATCTTCTGCCCGAGTCTCCGAACGAAGTTCGAAATATCGAAGATGGGCTGGTGGCGGGCACATGTCCTGCGCCGACTCACTCTCAGATACGTGTGTAGTAGAAGGAGCCCTTCTTGAGACCTGCGCTGACCCGTCGAACGGTCCTCGGCTTGATCGCCGGCTCGGCCGCCGCTACCTTCACCGGCGTGTCGGCCGGTACCGCCCGCGCCGCCGTGCCCGCGTCACCCGGTGTGACGTACACGAACTCCATCGCCGAGCAGCGGGCCGACCCGCACATCTTCAAGCACACCGACGGTTACTACTACTTCACCGCCACCGTGCCGGCGTACGACCGCATCGTGCTGCGCCGTGCCACCACGATCCAGGGCCTGTCCGCCGCCGCTGAGACGACCATTTGGACCAAGCACGCCAGCGGTGTGATGGGCGCCCACATCTGGGCTCCTGAAATCCACTTCATCGACGGCAAGTGGTACGTCTACTTCGCCGCGGGCGACGCCGACAACATCTGGAAGATCCGGCCGTACGTCCTGGAGTGCACCGCCGCGAACCCGATCGCGGGCCCCTGGACGGAGAAGGGGCGTATCGCGCTGCCGCTGGACACCTTCTCCCTCGACGCGACGACGTTCGTAGTGAACAGCACTCGCTATCTCGCCTGGGCGCAGAACGACCCGGCGGTGGGCTCCGGCACCAACATCTACCTGGCGCAGATGTCCAATCCGTGGACCATCAGCGGCGCCCCGGTCATGCTCAGCCGGCCGACCGCCTCGTGGGAGACTGCCGGAGGCCAGACGGTCAACGAGGGTCCCGCCGTGCTCCAGCGCAACGGCAAGGTTTTCCTGACCTTCTCGGCCAGCGCCACCGACGCCAACTACTGCATGGGGATGCTGACCGCGTCCGCGACGGCCGACCTGCTCAGCGTCTCGTCCTGGGCCAAGTCCACCGGCCCGGTCTTCGCCAGCAACGCCGCGACCAGCCAATTCGGCCCAGGCCACAATCAGTTCACGGTCTCGGAGGACGGCAAGTCCGACATCCTCGTCTACCACGACCGCAACTACAAGGACATCAGCGGAGACCCTCTCAACGACCCCAACCGCCGCACCCGCGTTCAGAAGATCTACTGGAAGGCCGACGGCACACCCGACTTCGGCATTCCGGTCGCCGACGGCGTCACCCCGATCCGGCTCTCCTCCTACAACTTTCCCGACCGGTTCATCCGGCACTGGGAGTTCCGCGCCAAGATCGAGCCGAACGTCTCCCCGCTGGCCGACTCACAGTTCCGGGTCGTCACCGGTCTTGCCGGCAGCGGCACGGTCTCCCTGGAATCGGCCAACTTCCCCGGATACTTCCTCCGCCACAAGAACTACGAGGTGTGGGTGGAGAAGAACGACGGGACGGCGCAGTTCGGCGGTGACGCCTCCTTCACCGCCCGGGCCGGCCTCGCCGACTCCGCCGGGATCTCGTACGAGTCGTACAACGTGCCGGGCCGCTACATCCGCCACTACGACTACCTGCTGTACGTCCAGGTTCCCGGCACGGCGACCGACCGGGCCGACGCCACCTTCTACACGCAGTGAGCCGCAGCCCCGGCCCGCCTCTCGCATAGGCGGCACGTCGCAAGGCGCCCTCGCCCCAGAGGGCCCCTTGCGACGTGAAGGGAACGGAGCGCGGACGTCATCAGGAGTGTCAGTCACACGCGGTACGCCGACAGCCGCTCCAGCGGCCCGAAGTGAAGCCCAGCTCACCGCGAGCACCACCATCTTGTGGGCGTCCGGGTCCGGGCACAAAAGGGCTGGACACCTCAGCTGGATGGGCGGCTCACGTGGAGGTGACGGAACCCTGGCCGTCCGTTCGGTGGGTGGAGGGTGGTCGACGAGCGTTGAGGGGCCAGGTGCCGCAGGCAAGCTGGATCAGGAGCGCCCCCTGCATGTGGCTGACCGGCGATCATGCCGATGTCCGTCGTGCCGGAGGCTGCACCCCGTACCGGAGTGAGCGTCCCCTGCGGTGGGCAATCGAGCGGGCCCGTTCTTCCCTGTGGATCACAGGGCGTAGAGAACTTCCCAGGCCCTTGGGAGCCTGTACCGGTCAACTCCCGGATGATGACCGCCGAGTTGGCGGATCGTCACGAAGCGGACACCCGTGCGGCTGCGACGGCGGTGAATGTCGCGCCGGCTGACTCCCGGGGAACAGGCTTGAGTGAGTGTCAGGTCCATCATGCCTGTTCAACGACGCTTTCGGTAGGACGTAGCGCACGCCTGTTCGGTCTTGTTGCGGGTAGCGCTGTGCCCGCAGAATCGTCCTCATCCACTCTCCGGTCCACGTGCCGGCATCCTTCATCGGCTGCCGGTGCGTTCGCCGTGCTGTCCCGCCGTGGGACAGCACTGATCGGGAGTGAGGGGACGAAGGGGATCGATGGATCAGGACATGGTCGTACTGGCGAGAGTCAGGCTGCTCAGTGCCAACCAGCGGGTGGTGCGGGGTGCCGAGGGGCTCTGGATCTACCGTCTTCTGACACAGGTCGACTCGGAGGCATACGGATCGAAGCTGGCGTACGTCCTGGTGGAGGAGACTGCCTCACCCCTGATGCGGGACATACCTGAGAGGCGGCTGGCGCTGTTGGACGAGGCCGTGGAAGTGGCGAAGGCCCTGAGCACGGAGAACCCCTACCGGGCGAAGGTGCTGGCGAGGGCACTGGCTGCCAGGCAGCGGGAACTTGACGCCCCACCGGTGACCCCGCACGCATCCGGGCAGAACCATCAGGCGGTTGCTCCGGATGAGCGGCGAGAGCGCGAGTGATGCCGTAGCAGCCTGGCGTCGGCTCCTGGGCGATGAGGGTGAAGAAGGCCGAGTCCAGGTGTTCGGCTGCAGCGGCGTCGCGTCGTCAAAGATGGCGTCCCGCTTCGAGGTGTAGGCGATCAACGTTGGGTGCGTTCGCCCCTGGGGCGTGTGTCGACAGGGATGCTGCTTCCTGCCCGGCAGGCGGGCCACCATGCAACTCTCGCTGCTGAACTGCCAGTTCAACTGGGAGGTACATGATGGCCCGCCTGTCCCAGCGTGACTTTCTTCGGCTGTTGGAGTCAGTAGCTGTTGTCGTACCGATTTTGTGGCTTGTTGGTCGAAGGGGTGTCCAGCGGATTGAGGACGTTATGCCTCGAACAGCACTTGGGTTCTACGATCCAGCGTATGAGCAAGTTTTTCGTCACGGTGTGCCTGCCGCCGACCAAGCCGCGGAAGCTTCCTGAAGCGATAGCGGCCACCATGGCGCCATATGACGCCAACCTCACCGACGACTGGAACCCGGTCGGCCGGTGGGACTGGTGGGTCATCTACTCCGATGCGGAGAGCCCCTACCTCACCCGGCCCGAGCATGACGGCGACCGCAGGCTCGTCACGACCTCCACCGTCCCCCGCAGGAAGGCCGAGCTTGATGCCCTCGGGCCGCTGGAGTGCTACGGCGGACCTCGGGACCTGCTCGATTTCGGCGCTATGCGGCGGCGAGCGGCGATAAGGCATGATGCCAGGCTCGCCGCCTGGCAGGAACTGGCCGCGCTGCATCCGCCGGCCCGCCCGTTGTCCGACTTCGTCGCCCGCCACGAGTCCGACCCCGGTGGCTACTCCTTGGCGGACGCCAAGAGAGAGCACCTGGCCCAGCCGCTGGTGCAGGACGTGGCACAGCTGGCCGTCTCGGGCGACCCGCACTTCGACACATCGTTCCTATTCAATGACCCGGTCGCGTACTTCGCGCAGGAGCACGAGGAAGCCCGGCAGTCGTCGGTCCAGTGCGCTGTGCCCGGCTTTGCCCTTGTCACCCTCGACGGTGTGTGGATGGATGCGGACCGCGACGGCTACTGGGAGCAGGCCAACAACTATCTCGACGGCCTCCATGCCGAAGCCGTCGTCGTCGACCTGCTCTGTCACTACTGATGTCCGGGGTCCTGACTTGCGGCCGCCACATCGATCACCGCTGTGACCAGCCGCCGAGCTGCAGGGGTTGGTTATCGTCGAGCGCCCTTACACGGTTCGGGAAGGCGAGCGTCGAACGGGAGTCCCGATCGGGTGGTCGCGGGGCGCTGGGCGCATAGGAACGGGACCTCCTGAACAGCTCGTTGGTGTCGAATCACCGAGTGGCAGGAGGCCCTAGTGCAGCAGTCTTGCGTGCCGATTGCCGGGCAGTCCAGCCCGGTCACCTGGGGGTGTGCGTGGCGGGCGATGCCCGCCGACTTCCCGCCGTGGAACCGCATCTACGCGTTCTTCCGCCGCTGGCGCGACAACGCCCTGGTCAAGGAGTTCCACGACCGGCTGCGCGCGAGGGTCCGCGAGGAGCTGGGGCGAGACGCGCAGCCGACGGCCGGGGTGATCGACTCGCAGTCCGTCAAGGCGGACGCCGTCGTCGGCGCGGACAGCCGGGGCTTCGACGGCGGCAAGCTGGTCAACGGCCGCAAGCGGCACGTCGTGGTCGACACCCTCGGCCTGCTGCTGGGCGTGATGGTCACCGCCGCGGACACCGGCGACCGCACCGCCGCCCAGGTCCTACTCAGGCAGGTCACCGACGCCCACCACCGATTGGAACTGGTCTGGGCCGACGGCGGCTACACCAGCAGCCTCGTCGAGTACTGCCTGGCCACGTTCACCCTGGTCCTGGCGATCGTCAAACGCAGCGACGACATGCGCGGCTTCGTGGTACTGCCCAAACGGTGGATCGTCGAACGTCTCTTCGCCCACCTGATGCGGAGCCGCCGCCTGGTGCGCGACTTCGAGCACCGCACCACCAGCGCCGAGACATGTCTGCACCGGCATGGCTTCACGTACTGGGAGGCGGAGCGGCCAAGTCTGGAGAAGGGTCGGACGCTCGGGTTCATCCAGGACCAGGAGGCGCGACCCGGGGTGAGATCCGGCAGGGGCCCCCACTGGCGGTCCAGCCAGGACTGCCCGCGGATCTTCTCGGCGCGGCCGTTGATGGTCAGGGTTCCGGAGGTGGCCACGGTGGGCAGCGCGTACCCGTAGTTGGAGTATGTCGCGTCGCCGAACATGGGGAAGCAGCCCGTTCCCAGGTTGCAGGGGACGTTACCGCGGGGGTGCAGCGTGACGTCGATTGTTCCCTCGGGGACCTTGGCGCGCAGCTTCATCTGGGACCCCGGCCTGCCGTTGCTGCGCTACCTGGAGGGCGGCACCGTGCACACCATCGACCTGACCGCGACCGTCACGGCAGCCTGGCACGACCGCCCCATGGACGGCGTACTGCTCAGCCCCGACGGCCGTCTCTTCGCCACCGCCCGACGCGCGGCCAACGGCTACGACTTCGAACTGCGCGCCACCGCGAACGGCAGGCTCGTCCGCGTGCTCCCGCCCCTGCCTTCGCCGGTCGCCATCGGCGGCAGGGACGGGACACCGCTCGCGCCCGCGGACACCGCCCCCCGGCTGGCGTTCAGCCCCGACAGCAGCCGGTTCGTCTACGGCGTCACCGCGCCCGGCCGACGGGCCGCGCCACAGCGGTTCACCGTCTGGGGCCTGACCCATGACCGTGAACAGAGCACACTGGACCTGGCCTCGACCCAGTTCGGTACTGCGGTGACCGCGCTGGCCCTGACCCCCGACGGCCGTATTCTCTTCACCACCCGCACCCCGCCCGGCGGCGAACCCGCGAACGAGATGTGGGACACCGACACCCGTCGACGGACGGAGTTGCTCACCGGCTCCGGCCTGGTCAGCGCGCGCCTCGCGCTCAGCCCTCGCATCGAACTGGTCGTCGGCGACAACCGGGTGGCCCGCAAGACCAGCGACAGCATCGTCGCGCTGGACCTGGTCAAGGGCGACCGCATCAGCGCGCTGGCGTTCAGCCCCGACGGCAGCCGCATGGCTGCGGGCGACCAAACCGGCCGCGTCGCCCTGTGGGACGGTGACCTGCGCCACCGCGAGGGCGTCCTGCGCAATGTCTTCCCGGTCCCGCTCGGCGACACTGCCGAAGCGGTGAGCGCCCTCGCCCTCAGCTCCGACGGCCACACCCTCGCCGTGGGCGGCGACGCCGGTACCGTCCAGCTCTGGGACACCACCACCCAACAACCTCTGGGCGGCCTCCTCCCGACCCCCGGCGAACCCGTCGTCTCTCTCGCCTTCAGCCCCGACAGCAGCACCCTCCTCGTCGCCGGCAGTCACGTCCCCCTCCGCCGGCACACGCTCGACCAGAGCCGCGCCGCGGCCCTGATCTGCGCCCGCGCAGGCAACATCGACCTGACGAGAGCGGAGTGGAACACGCACGTACCTGACGCGCCGTACAGAAGGGTGTGTGGCTGACCGGACCGGCTGTGAGGTGGCCTCCACGCGTCAGCGTCCCCGATCCGGGTCGGAGATCGATGCCGGACATGCCTGTGGCTCCGGATGCATCCGGAGCCACAGGCATGTTGCTGCTTGGCGGTTACCAGCGATACCAACGGCCCTTACGGCCGCCCGTATCCGCGGAGCGCATGACGAAGCCCAGCAGCCAGACGACCAGCACGATGACGGCGAGCCACCACAGTGCCTTCAGCGCGAAACCCGCGCCGAAGAGGATCAGAGCCAGCAGAAGAACAACAAGCAGGGGAACCATAGTTATCAACCTCCGTCGCTCCTCGTGCCCGGTGAATGCGAGAACACACGGTCGATTTCACTGGTTTCTCCACTGATCATTCGGGAACTGGTCTCAGTTTCTCCACGGCGTTCACCTCACGGTCGGACCGAGTTGACGTGTGGCCGACGGCAGCGACACGTTGCCCGTCCTGTGTCTCCTCGTCCCGTGGTCGTCGCGTGTGGTCCGCTGATGTGTCCATCGACTGCGATGCGGGCGGCGGCGGAGAGAGCGGCCGGGGTGTAGCCGGGGCTCGCCAGCCCTTGCGGGGAACGTCATCGGCCGGTCGTGCCAGCACCTCCTTGATGGTCTCGGCCTGTCGGAGGGGGCTGAAGTGGACGCGACCGTCGGGATCGACGCGCACTGCGTGTACGGCGGGGTCCGGCAGGCTGTTGTAGTGGCAGGGGGTGGAGGAGCAGTACGCGCCGGTGTCGAGCACCAGATGAAGACCCCCGAGGACCCCTACATCAACGGACACGGAGCCGTTCACTCCGTGTCCGGGTTCCGTAACCGGTGCCGGTGGCCTACAACGCTGTTGGGGTGACGACGGTCGAACCCTTCGAGGTCGACAAGCTGTTGGAGCAGTCGACGAAACGGGGGATTCACATGAACATCATTCAGCGTGCCGCAGCGGTCGGAGCGGTCACAGCCGCCGTGGTCGGCGCCATGGGAGCCGTCGCACCGCAGGCAGGGGCGGCGACGCCCTTGGCGAAGTACAACGGTGTCTGCGGGGCGGGCTACACAGTGGTCGATTCAGCACCGGTAGGTACGGCGGGCACCGTCTACCTGACGTACAACCCGTCGACCGGACGGGACTGCGTGGTCACCGTGCGCGCCCGTCCCGGCGCCGCAGTGTCCATGTTGGCAGCGCTCACGGACGCCCAGGACGTCGACCCCGAGTTCGATGACGGTGTCTACACGACCTACGCCGGTCCGACGTACATCGGCCACCCCGGACACTGCGTGAGCTACTGGGGACGGATCTCCGGCCAGAGCGGCGGAGCGAACAACGTGCACTGCGCACCACTGGCCGACTGAGCGGGCAGCGGCCCCGTACGCACCTCGAATGACCGCGTCACCCCGCCCGCGTATGCGGGGTGACGTCGGCACGTCGCGTACTTCCCGGCGCGCGACCACGGCCCCCGCCACGGTCCGGCCGTGGCGCCTACTCGGGTGTTGATGGTCTGGGAGGCAGGCATGGCGCGTGACGTGGGCGCTGCCGGAGCCGATGCTGGCCGTCCCCATGCCTGTGCCTGTTCCTGTCCTGATGCCGGGGGCGGGCGCGGGAGCCGAAGGCGGTCCATGACGTGCGCCTCAGAGCAGGGCCGGGAACGAGTTGCCCTCTACGGACCAGGTGCTTGCCACGCATGGCCTGCGGCGCCCGGCTGGTCGCCGTGACTTGGCGGTCGCGCATGAGCGGGTCGACCCGGACCGGGTGCTGTCCTCGGTGGACCTCCCGCCGGGCTCCCCCTGGTAGGGCAGAGGCGAGCCGTTTGATCATCTGTGGCCTGACGACCGCGCCCTGCTCCTCATTCGCCCCACCCCTGCTCCGCAGGCGTAGGCGGCAGCCCGGCCGGACCTGCTCCTGAGTCGGTAGGGCCGGTGGGCCTGCCTGTCAGCAGGACGAGGGCGAGAGCGGCGGCGAGTACCTGGCACGCGGCGGTTCCCAGCACGAGGGGTGCGGCTCCCAGCCCGCTGAGAGCGCCGGCTGTGCCAGCCCCGGCGGCTGCGAAGGTGCTTTTGAGCCCGGCGCCGAGGGTGAAGATCTGGGTGCGGACGGCCGCCGGCGCGTACCGGTCACGGCTGGCCAGCAGAGCGCTGAACAGAGGACCTGTGCAGAAGCCTGCCAAGGCGAACAGCCCCGCCGCGGGAACCGCGTGACCGGCCCAGGGCACCAACGCCAGAGGAATCCCGGTGGCCAGCAGACCCCAGAGCACTACACGCTCCGGGTTGTTCCGGCCGACGGGGCGCCAGGCGTAGCTCAGGGAGCCCACCAGGGCACCGGCGGCAAACGCGGTCATCAGTCCGCCGGTGGCCCATGAGGCGTGATAGTCGGCGGCCAGCAGCACGCTCACCACGGGCAGTGCCCCGACACCCATCTGTCCTACGCTGCTGCCCCAGGTGACCGACCTCAGCTGAGCACTGCGGGTCAGTTCGGCCGCTCCCTGCATCAGGTCAGCGGGCCTGAGCCGACCCGGTCCGGTCTGTTTCTGGGGTCCGGGGACGCAGCCGCAGCGAGAACAGCAGGAGCCCGCCCGTCATCGCTCCGGCACCCAGGACCGCGAGGGCTGTCCCCGCGTTCACCGCTGTGCCCAGGGCTGCCGCGACCGCAGGCCCGGAGATGCCCGCCAGGTTGTACGACACGGCGTCAGCACTGAACGCCCTGGTCAGACGGTCCTTGCTGAGAAGTTCCCCCAGAAGACTGGTGAGACCCCCGGTAACCAAGGGTGCGACGCCCCCGGCGGCCACGGCCAGAACCAGCACCACGACGTTGTCGGCACGGCCCACCAACAGGGCCAAGGCGCTGAGCGCCGCGCCGTAGAGCGTCACGGCGCTGCCGTGGAAGAGACGGCGGCGCCGCACCGAGTCAGCCAATACGCCTGCCACTGGTGCCGCTGCCACGTGGGGAATCATCAGCGCCGCCACCAGGGCTCCGCCGAGGGCCGGGCTGTCGGCACGCTGGGTGGCCAGCATGACGAGTGCGACGCGGGCTCCCTCGTCCGCCGTCCGGGCGAGAACGGCAGAGGTCAGGTACACCGCCAGAGGCGAATGGCCTCCGGTGCGGGGCGCGGTGCCGGTCACGTTCGTCATGGACGCATGACGTGCTGCCGGTGCCGGTACGGCACGGTGGGCTCGGTGTCGTCGGTGCGGAACCAGACCATGGTGCCGGCCACGACCGTGCGGTCGAGCAGGGGTACCGCTTCGGTGACCTCGCAGACCGCGGAGAGAGTTGAGCTGCTCAGCACGGGTGCTCCGTGGGTGAGGGACCAGGGTGTGCCCAGGAAACGTTCCCGCGGAGCGGTGGCCGAAAAGCGTTGCGCACATGCTGACCCTCGGTCGCAAGAAGCACTCCGTGATCGCCACCCTGGCCGACCGCAGGACCTGCTACCTGATGCTGGTCCACCCCGGATCGGGTGGTCAGGCGGGGGTGGATGCGGTCCCAGGCCATCGCGCGGGCGGTGCCGTATCGGTCGGTGACCTGCACGGTTGCCTCGTCCGGCTCGCCCCAGGTATCCGGCTTGGCGAAGCGGAACTCCTTGCCGTGCTTCGGCGGCCGGCCGTTCTGCGGGTAGGCCAGGGCCTACTCCTTGAGTGAAGGTGTGGGCCGTCGCATGACGCGGTCGGAGCGCATCCGTCCCAGCACCTCGACCGGGAGCCCGGCCAGGAGGTGGGCCATGCGCGGTGCGTCGTAGCCGGCGTCGAAGACGATGAGGATGTCGCGGCCGCCGACGTGCCAACGGCCCATCAGATCAGGTCCTCGACCACGCGGCGGAGCTGGGCGGCGGTGACCTCGGGGACGTCGTCCTCGGGTCCGAGGCGGACGGCGTTCAGGAGCTGACACCAGGATGTCCGGCCCGATTCGAGGGCGGCAACGGAGGAGTAGGGCCACCGGGGATGAACTGGTCCGAGGACCGTCCGCTGCGGCCGTAGACGTGGCAGAACAGGCGCTCCGCTCAGGTCGGGACGCCTGGCGGACCCAGTTGCTGACGTCGACCGCCAGGACCAAGCGGCCGTCGGCGGCTCGCGGCATCGGCAGACCGGCCAGCACCTGTCGCAGCCGGGTTATATCCACGTTCCCGCAGTTCAGCGCGTCGTACATCGCACCGTGCCCGCGCCGGTGCTCGGCCACCAGCGTCAGATCCACCGGCGAAGTCACCGGACCGTCCACACACAGCAACGCATCGACAAGCTCGTCCCCGCGCGCGGTCAGGCACTCGCATAAGTCCTCCCGAAAGCGTGGCGCTTGCGCGAACGCCTCCCCGGACCGGCGTCAGACAGCAAACCCACCCTCACGGCCTTCGTCTTGATCAGTGCACCTTGGTTGGAGCACAGGATCAGACGGAGGCCGCCCCAGCGTCCGGCGAACACCCAGGTGAACATCCAAGTTCGAAGCACATTTCGATACACCCCTCACGCGGCCGACCTGGCGATAACGTGATCGACATGGCAACTGAGGGTGAAGCCACAGATGACGAAGCACTGGTCGGCGGCATGGTGAACGCGGGCGCGGTCGTCCGGCGTGGCACCCTGGCGGAACGCCCGGCCCCGCGCACCGCGCGCGCCCTCCACTCCTACCTCCTCGCGCTCGAAGAGCACGGCTTCGACGCGGCTCCCACCCCGGTCGGTCTCACCGCGGACGGCTGACCTTCATCCCTGGCGACGTCGCCCTGCCGCCGTTTCCGCGCTGGGCGATGACGCAGACCGCGCTGAGATCGGTGGGAAGCCTGCTGCGGCGCCTGCACGAGGCCAGCGCGACCATCCCGGCCGATACAGATGTCGAGTGGCCCCGGGACCTGGCCGACCCCCAGGGCGGGACGATGCTGTGCCACAACGACGTGTGCCTGGAGAACGTCGTGTTCCGCGATGGTCGTGCGGCGGGCCTGATCGATTTCGACCTGGCGGCCCCTGGCCGACCGCTGTGGGATGTCGCCATGACCGCCCGGTACTGGGTTCCCATGCTCGATCCCGAATCCGCGATGGCTCTCTATCCCGCAGGGCTGGATGTCCCGACGCGATTGCGGATTCTCGCCGACGGTTACGGGCTGTCCCGGCAGGACCGCGCTGAACTGCCCGACGTCATCGAACAGGCCACCGCGTCCTGCCGGGCCTTCGTCGCCGACCGCGTGGCGGGCGGGGACCCCGTCTACACCCAAGCTCTGGCGGAGCGCGGTGGCCGGCAACGCTGGGACCGCATGCAGGAATGGCTGGTGACGCACCACCTGAGGTTCGCGACAGTGCTGCTGGAGTGACGGACAGAGGTTAAAGGACAAGATCAGAAGCTGTGCCGGAACCCGGAAGTCTGTGCCGCTCCGAGAGTCGTGGCTCATTCCGGACGCGTCAGGAGCGATGAAGGACCGGGAGATTCCCGGCCCTTCATCGTGTGACGGGTTGCTTGACGCCTGCCCGCCGCGGCCGCGCCGGGCAGAAGTAGCTGCCGTCCTTCACGGGCGCGGGCGCGGGCGCGGGTGTGGGTGTGGGTACGGTCAACGCGGCACACGGCGGGCACGGCGCCAGGCGCTTTGCCAGTGGCGCCAGTTGTCCGCGCCGTTGACACCGACGGCCAGCGCCACGACGGCGATGGACATCAGCCCGAAGACCCGGGAGAGGGAGAACCCGGCGACGATCGCCCATCCCGCAAAGCTCATCCCGCTGTACGCGGAGACCAACCGTTCGGCCAGTTCGGTGTACCGACCGGGCCCCTCGATCAGCAGCACGTTCCCGTAGTGCAGTACGAACCAGCCGCCGACCAGCATCAGTCCGAGATAGATGAGTGTCCAGAGCGACCATGGTTCGTACAGTTCTTCCCACCGATGGTGCGCGCTCTCCTGCCAGGCCCACACCTCGCCCTGGAAATCGGCGACGACCACTTCCGAGCTGTGCCGCTCACTCCAGTTCTGCGAGATCTCGAACGCCGGCTCCGGGGCCCCATCGAGATACACGTTCAGCTTGTAAGACCACATTCCCTGTTGCACGGCCACCCTTGTGATGGCGGCGGTCCGCACAGGCAGGCACTGCTCGACACCACGCTCGGCGATACACGCCGACACGACCCGTTGCTGGTGCTCGAGGTGGTGCGCCGGCCCGATGCGCCAGGCGCCCAGTCCCACGAGAATCAACCCGAACACAATGCCGGCGACCCACCATGAACTGCTGTTGTCTCGCCAGCGCATTCCGCAAGTAGAACAGCGGAAAGCGGCACCGTACAGGTGGCAGCGGATCCGCTGTTTCTGGCCCTCCGTCGCACTGCGGGCCTGAAGCCCGCCGAGCGGCTCTCCCTCGACCGTGCAACTCCTCGGCGCACCCCTGAGACCGGCATGTGACGTGGCTCAGATCGCTCCGGAGTTTCCCCTGCTCACGACGAGCGCGGCACAGGCTCACGCCCTCAGCGGGGGTGGCGCCTGTGCCGCGGGGTCAGGGTGACGTCCTACGTCTTCGCCTCACCCTTCGTCAGAAGCCACTCCTCGTGGAGGGATCCGAGGGGGATCTTCGTCCGGAAGATGGGCGTGCCGAAGATGGAGAGCTGGAGATTGAGTGTGCCGGAGAGGTCGATGCCGCCGTACAGAACCCAGGAACCGGAAGCGGAGCCGGTACCGTCCGCCGAGCCCTGCGCCGTCGCGTCTGCCTCTGCGCGAAGGTACGGGGCCACGTCGGCGGTGACGCCCACCGTGCCGTAGAGGCCGACCGTCGCCTCGGCACCCATCGCGGCCTTGACGTCGCCGACGGCGGCGACCGTCGTCTTCAAGGGTTCACCGGTCATGTGGGACTCGCTGACACCCTTCCAGCCCTTGGCCCAGGTGAAGTTGCCGCCGACGCGGAAGTCGCCCTTGAGGTCCTGTTCGGCGTCGACCGTGACATGGCCGTCGGCGTCCACCTGGAAGTAGCAGACGAGGTCGAGGTTGACGACGATCGGGACCGGGCCGACCTGGATCACGGGGTCGGCGTGCAGTTCGGCGAAGGGGATACGGATCGGCGTGCCGTTGGTCGACCCGGCCGCGCGGCCCTTCAGCTGCCACTGGGAGGCCCACTCGCCGGTCAGGCCCAGGAACGCGCCGCCGGGTGAGGAGCCCGTGCCGGAGCCGGAACCGTCGTACGAGAAGGCCACCTCGGGGGCGAGCTGGACGAAGCCCTCCACCGACGCAGCGGCTGAGGCGGGCGCGCCCGGGGCGGTCTCCACGGCGGCGCCCACGTCGATGCGCAGGCTGCCCAGGGGGAGCTTCGCGCCCTGAGGGCCGAAGGTGAGGTCGCCGGTCTTCGCCCAGGAGACCTTCACGCCCTTGACGAGCGGATCGACCTTCATGGTGGACGGATCGACGGGGACCGTGCCGTCCGCCTCACTCTTGCCCAGGACCGAGTTGAGCTTGGCCGGCTGAGTCTCGACCGTCGTAGCACCGTCCGCCGCGGTGTCGACGATCTCCGTCACCTCGGCAAGCACGCCGTCGGGGGCGCCTGAGGTGGGGGCGCTGGCTATGACGTCGCCGACACCCACGGCGGCCTTGGGCTCGGCGGCACCGGAGCCGGCACCTTGAGGCGTGGCGGAGTCGTCCGGAGCGGAAGAGACAGTTTCCGAAGGGGTAGCCGGCGAGGTCGCCGACTGCTCGGCGCCCGAGCCGGAGGACGGTGCGGACGGTGCCGCTATGACCGCCCGGCCGCTCTTCTTGTTGTAGGACGCGACCTTGAGCGCGGATTTCCTGGCCGTGCCCCGGTCTGCCGAGCTCGTGTCGGCCACGGCGGTAGGGGTGGCGTCGCCGGTGGGGACGGAGGCGACCGCGAGTTGCTCCTGAGCCGCACCGGACTGTGGGTTCTGGGCAGTCGAGGCGGCCGGCTTGTCAGTGGCGGCGGGGGAGTGGGTGGAGCAGCCGGTGGCCAGCAGGGTCGCGACGGTGATCGCTGACAGCGCTGAGACGAAGGCATGTCTTCTGGGCTTGTGCACGCGTGAGTCCTTGTGAACGGTGACAGGGGCTGCGCTTCCAGAAGGGACGGCAGAGCGGCATGACGACGGTGTCATGACGACGTTCCGGAAGGCGGGCGCGAGTTGTGGGGTGACACCTGCTGGCGGGAGTGGACCGGGCGCCACAGCTGTCGGCGTGACAGTGCGTACGCGGTGGCTACTTCCCAGTAGTGGTGCATGAGCATGCCAGGCGTGGCATGGCGCCGGGGCCAGTTTCCCCGCCCGTCCAGGGTTATGTGGGTCACAATTGGAATCGCGTCAACTGCTGTATAGGCAAGGTGAGTTGATGGTCAGACCAATGCTGTGTGCAGGCTTGCCGGCCGGCCGGTCGGTACGAGCAGCGCGAGGTGCGGCCGACTCGGGCCACGCGCGACGGCGCGGCGGCGCGGCGGCGCGGCGGTGTCCGAGCCGACGAACTGAGCCCGCTGGTCTCCAGCGCTTTCCCGCTGGCACCGGGCCAGTTGCCGGACGGACACCGCGTCAAGAACGAGACCGACTACTCCTGCGGGCTGGAGGAAACGTGGGGCTGCGGCACCTTGCGCGCCGCGGCTGTCACCCGAACCTGCGTCAGACCCCGTAACTCGCCGCATGGGTGGAGGGTTGGAATCCTCCACCCACTCCTTGAAACAGAGGGCTCGGAGCTGGTGGCTTAGCTTCGGGGCTCCTCTCGCCGGGCATTGAACCGTCCAGGGCTTCAAGAACCGGGGGAAGTGTTGTGCGCGAACGGGACAAGGCGTTGGCCATGGGGAAAGACGCCGACTACGGCAGCTATGTGAGGTTCGCGTGCCCTGCCTATTCGCACGCTTGGGGCTTCTTCGCGCCCCTTGGCATCTTGCAGGGTTGGGGCACCACGGTCGATCTCGTGCACATCTTCAAGGGGGAGGGTGGCTGGTTGCACGGCTGGTTCGCCCCGCTCAGCGGACTCTGGACCGTGTTTCTGATCGGCTGCTGTTTCGTGTCCCGGTACGAGCGGCGCACGGGCGGCCCCACCCCCCGGCTGTACTGCTTCCAGCTCGGAGTCGTGGTGGCCACCGGCGACGTCCTGCGGGCCTATCGCTGGACCGAGCTCACCATTCACCGCAAGAAATGGCGGAGCGGGAGCGGGGAGAGTGCCGACTGGGGAACTCGCATAACCGTGATGGCGCGGGACGGCAGTGTGGTTGTCGTGTTCCCAGGAAACGAGCCGGACGGCGCCGGCTGCTTGGACGTGGAGAAGCTCCACGAGGCGGCGGTGCGCGGACCCGGGGAACCCAAGCCCGCGACGCCGTGACGGGGGAGCCGCGCCGGTCAGGTCATGAACTGTCCGTCGCCTTCCTCCGTCCACAAACGCCGACCCTGAATCCGCCCCGGAACACAAGCCACTGGCCGAGGGGGTTCTTCCAGTCGGGGACGGGGACGGGGACGTGGGCGAGGTAGCCGTCGGCGACTTCGAGGCGGTCGCCGTCGCTGCCGTCGCTGTACGTCGACTTGCGTCAGCGGGCGACTTCCAGGCCCCTCAACCACCGTGGCGGCTTCCTGCGGGACGTCTACACCGTGTTACCCGCGCCCAACGCCACGACGTTGCAGGTCGAGCGGGACGGGCCGTCCGCCTGGCACGGGGCGCCGAGGGTCGGCCCCCGGCGCGGCGGCCCCGACGGCGTCCAGCTCTGCCTCCGGTGCGGCGCTGCGGCGGGCCGGGGAGCTGGGCTTCGTCGTGCACAACAGGTCCGGCCCGGCCTCTCGTTCATGCGCCCGGCCCCGCACGACGCCCTCCCCGGAGGGACAGACGGTGGCTATGTTGGTAGGACCGGGGCAGCTTTGTCTGTTCTCGATGCCGCGGACCTGGCAGCGCAAGCAGCGCACCCGCGTCCTCGCGCTGCCCCCGGATGTCCCCACTGCCGGCTCCGGCGCAGGAGCTGCTGGATACCTTCACCGCCGGATACCCGCGGTCCTGGCTCGCCGACAAACGCAATGTGCCGGGCGGTGCGGCCGTGGTGTTGCATACTCTGCTGGCCCGGCTGGGGCCGCACGTGCCGATCCCCGAGCGGGACGTACGTTCCCTGGCCGGGACCGTTGCGGCCGGCACCGCCGCCACGCGCCGCGTGATCTCCTTCCTCCACGCGCACGCGCTGCTGGAGGCGGACGAACTCTCCGAGACACCCGCGCAGCTGCTCACCGACGTCCAGCACCAAGTGCCCCCGCACACACCCGACTTGAGCCAGCAACGACGCAACCGGTACGACGAGCAGGCCCTGCACACGCGGATCGCTCAACTTCCCGCTCCGATGTCCGACCAGCTGAGCACCTGGGTGCGGGTGCTGCGCGGTCGAGGCCGCTACCGGCACGCCCCCGCCTGCTTCCGGCGCATCCGCCGCTACCTGCGCATCGCCTGGCCGACCCTGACTTCATGGACGGCGGCCGGGCTGGACCTGCGGCAGATCACCGCCGATCACATCACGAGCGAACTCGCCCGCCATCAGGGCAACGTGGCCCGCGGACTGCTCAGCGTGCTGCGCAGCATTTTCCGGGCCCTGAAGCAGGAGCGGCTGATCTTCCTCAACCCCACGGCCGGGCTGCAACTGCCCGCTGGAGTACACCTGCCACGGCCATTGTCCAGCGATCGACTGGCCGGAGCCCCGGACCGGCTGGGTGGTCCCGCCGCGCGCCTCATCGTCGGTCTGGTCGCCATCCACGCCGTGCGTGCCGTGGAGGTCGCCCGGCTCGACCTGGCCGACCCCGACCTCGCCCGCCGGACACTGGCGGTGCGCCGGGGTGAAGGCATCCACCTCGTCTACCTCGACGACCTGAGCACCGACCTGGCGGCCGACTGGCTGCGCGAGCGCCGCCGCCGCTGGCCCCAGGCCACCAACCCGCACCTGCTCATCACCTCCCAGACCTACCGGCACCCGGCCTCCCCGCAGATCAGCTACTGCGCGATGCGTGCCGCGTTCGACCAGATCGGGCTGCTGCCACGGCAGATATGGGCCGACCGCATCCTGGACGAGGCCCGGGAGACCGCCGACCCGGTCCACCTCGTCCGCCTCTTCGGCATCCACCCCAGCATCGCCGTGAAGTACGTACACGCCGCGCACCCGGACAAGGCTCTGCCTCGGATCCGCTGACCAGGCGACACCGACCCGCACACCCGACGCATCGTGGAAGACGTCAACGGTGTCTTTGACCTGGTCTCTGCCGGATCCGATGCTCGCCAAGCCCACCGCCGATCCCGCACTCGCACTGGCACTGGCACCGGCACTGGCACTGGGTCATGCGGCAGAGCCGAAGTGGGATGGCTACCGGGCACTCGTGGGCCGGTGGTCCGGCGAGCGTGTCCTTATCCGGTCCCGCTCCGGCGGCGATCTGACGGGAGCCTTTCCCGAAATCGTTGCCGCAGCCGCCGACTTACCCGAAAACACCGCGCTCGACGGGGAGGTCGTCGTGTGGGAGAACAGTCGGCTCGCCTTCGAACGGCTTCAGCAACGCCAGCACCGCAGATCGGCAGCTGCGGCCCGGGCGGCTGCGCAGTGGCCAGCCCACTTCGTTGCCTTCGACCTGCTCCGCCTGGGCAGCGACCGGACCGAGCGGCCCTATCGGGAGCGCCGTGCAGTGCTGGAGCGGCTCTTCGCCGATCAGCAGTTGCCGCCACCTTGGACGCTGTGCCCGGCCACGACCGATCCGCAGCAGGTCGCCGACTGGCTTGAGTGGTGGTCCTCGGTGGGCGTGGAGGGCCTGTTATGGACAGTGTTTGCGGCTGTCCGTTGTCCGCACTGCCGGGCTGGATGTTCTTGCCGAGTTGTGTGGCGCGGATCGCGGCGACGTACCCGCTCGGGCCGGCGCCGAGGACGATGACGTCGTAGTGCGCGCTCATGACGTGCCCCCTCCCCGGGGTGTTCGATGGTTGGCCCGTGGGGCGAGTGGTCATGCGGCGCGGCGGTGGGGCGCCAGGGTGGCTTGGATCTGGTCGCGGATGTGGGCGAGGACGGCTTCGTCGCCGCGGTGCAGGTACACGGTGGCGGTGGTGCTGATGTGGATGATCGCGGTGATCACCCGCGCCAGCGTTGCCGCGTCGGCGGTGCCGATGCGCGGGTCGCGGATGAGCAGGCCGGTGACGCCGTCCTCGAGGCGGCCGGCAAGGGCCAGGCCCGCCTGCCGGTAGGGCTCGGCCGGGTCGCCGAAGACGAGTTCGTGCAGGTATGTGCGGCCGTTCTCGATGTGTTCCCTCAGGCACTCCACCACGGGACGGATGAGGGCGATGACCGGCTCCAGGGCGCCCTGTCCGGCGCCGACGTTCGCGGCGGCGAGGCCGGCGTCGATGGCGGCGGCGAACTTCTCGTTCTGCACCATGATCAGCAACTCGGCCTTCGTGGACGCGTACAGGTAGAGGGTGCCGATCGCGACGTCGGCCCGGTGGGCGATCTGCTGCGTCGTGACCCCGCTGACGCCGTGTTCGGCGAACAGCTCACGAGCCGCGGTCATGATGCGCTCGCGCTTGGCCTGTTTGGCCCGCTCGCGGCGCCCGATCGGCATGTGGCCGCGTCCCATGGGGCCTCCCTTGACAATAATTCTGAGTGCGCTCATAGTTGAGCGTACTCGGATTGGCGGAGTGAGGCGAGACCCCGGAAGTCGCGCTGAATTGGCCGACCTGGTCGCAAACCGGGATGAATTGGATGAAGGCAAGGAGAGACGCCCCATGAGAGCGTTCGTCGTCACCAAGTACAAGGAGCCGCTGCAGGAGGCGGAGGTCCCCGAACCCACCGTGGGGGAGCACGACGTGCTGGTCCGGGTGGAGGCCGCCGGGCTGAATCCGCTGGATGAGAAGATCCGCGCCGGTGAGTTCAAGCAGATCCTGCCCTACAAGCTGCCACTGATCCTGGGCAACGACGTCGCGGGCACCGTCATCGGCGTCGGGGCGGCGGTTCGCGGATTCAAGCCCGGAGACGAGGTCTACGCCCGGCCCGCCGCGGACCGCATCGGCACGTTCGCCGAGCGCATCGCCGTCGCGGAGGGCGACGTGGCGCTCAAGCCCGCCTCGATCAGCATGGATGAGGCCGGCTCGCTGCCGCTGGTGGCGCTCACGGCGTGGCAGGCGCTGGTGGAGCGCGGGAAGGTGCGGCCCGGGCAGAAGGTTCTCATCCACGCCGGCGCCGGCGGGGTCGGTTCGATCGCGATCCAGCTCGCCGCACACCTCGGTGCGAGCGTCGCCACGACCGCCGGCGGTTCCAACGCGCACTTCGTGCGCGCGCTCGGCGCGGACACAGTGATCGACTACCGCACCCAGGACTTCGAGCAGCTCCTGACCGGTTACGACCTGGTGTTGGACGGCATCGGTGGCGAGAACCTCGAGAAGTCCCTGCGGGTGCTCAAGCCTGGCGGCAAGGCCATCGGGATCGCCGGTCCCCCGGACCCCGCGTTCGCCCGCGAGGCAGGCCTGAACCCGCTGCTGCGCCTTGCGGTCGCAGGCCTGAGCGGCAAGATCCGCAGGCAGGCGAAGAAGCTCGGTGTGACGTACGAGTTCCTGTTCATGCGCGCCAGCGGCGACCAGCTCCGCCAGATCACCACCCTCATCGACCAGGGCGTGGTGCGCCCGGTCGTGGGAAAGGTGGTCCGCTTCGACCAGACCCCGCAGGCGCTGCAGTCCCTGTCCCAGGGCGGCATCCGCGGCAAGGCCGTCATCGGCAACAGCTGACCCGCCGCAACCGCGACGGGCGACACACAGCACACGAGGAGAATCCGTCATGAGCAGCACCGACACCCCGAACGAAGCCGTCATCACCTCCTACGCGAAGGCCCCGGCCCGCACCGTCAGCGCCGGTGGCGTCACCTTTGCCTACCGCGAGCTGGGCCCGAAGGGCGGCATCCCCGTCGTCTTCTTCGTCCACCTCGCCGCGACCCTGGACAACTGGGACCCCCGCATCGTCGACCCCGTCGCGAAGGGCCGTCACGTCATCGCCTTCGACAACCGCGGTGTCGGAGCGTCCACCGGCCAGGTGCCGGACAGTGTCGAGGCGATGGCCGACGACGCCTACACCTTCATCAAGGCGCTCGGGTACGACAAGATCGACGTCTTCTCCTTCTCCCTCGGCGGCATGGTCGCCCAGGCCCTGGTGGTGAAGCACCCCGAGCTCGTCCGCAAGCTCGTCCTCACCGGCACCGGGCCCAAGGGCGGCAAGGACATCGACAAGGTCGCCGGAACCACCTACTGGGACATCCTGCGCGCCACCCTGACCCGCTCGGACCCCAAGGAGTTCCTGTTCTTCAACCGCAACGCCACCGGCAAGGCCGCCGGGCGCGCGTTCGTCAACCGGCTCAAGGAGCGCACCGTCGACCGCGACGCGGAGATCAAGGTCAAGGCGTTCCAGACACAGCTGAAGGCGATCAAGAAGTGGGGGCGCTCCGCCCCCGACGACCTGTCGTCGATCACGCAGCCCACCCTGATCGCCAACGGCGACAACGACCGTATGGTGCCGTCGGTCCTGTCGGGGGACCTGCATCGGCGCATCAAGGACAGCCGGGTGATCATCTACCCCGACTCCGGGCACGGCGGCGTCTTCCAGTACCACGACGAGTTCGCCCCCGTGGCGGTCGAGTTCCTCGCCCGGTGACAACCGCCTGACCAGGAAGAGAAGGGCAACATCGTGAGCACGTCACCGGCCGTCGCACCCCTGGAAGTGAAGAAGCCTCTCACCTCCTCGATCCTGCTGTGGGTGCGGACCGATCAGCCCCGCCAGACCGGCATGGACCACTGGAAGGGCCCGCACTCAGGGATCATCTCCGCCACCCCGGGCCTGGAGGAGTACCGGCAGATCCACCTCGCCGAGCACAACCCGGGCCGGTGGCCGGCCATAGACGGGGTCCAGACCGCGATCCCCGCTGACCGGAAGATCGACGGAGTCGCGGAAGTCACCTTCCAGTCGGCGCTTGCACCCCTGAGAGGGCGCAAGCAGACGAAGCTGGCCTACGCCGACGAGATCAACGTGTTCCGCCGCACCCTGCTCTACACCGGCCCGCCGAACTCCTCCCGCTGGTACGACGTCGCAGGCCCCGGAGAGACGGTCGGTGCCCGCGCTCTCGTCTATCTGCGCCGCAGAGACGGCGCAGGGGCCGGCGCCTTCCGGAAGTTCGTCAACGAGCAGCTCGCTCCCGCGCTCGCCGGCACCGGAGTGCTGAAGGAACTGCGCACGCAGACGTTCCTGCCCTGGATCGAAAAACTCTGGGACACCCCGGACGTCGCCCACGACAACCCCCACGATCAGCACTTCCACGCCTCGGTCAGCCTTGGGCTCACCGACATTGCGGCACGGGACGCCTTCTTCACCGGCCAGGTGATCCAGGACCTGTCCGACCGGCTGGCCCCGCAGGTCTCCGCGATCCACGCCTACGACGTCACCGCCGCCCTCACCTACGTCAAGAACGGCGACATCCTCCCGCACTACGAGGTGTGAGCGGCGCGGGCGAGGAGCGGACCGCCGGATCTGGTCAGCAATTCGTCCGGCCCACGCTTCCCAGCCGTCCTCGCGCACCCGTCGCCGTCTGACACCTATCACGTATCCGTATCCGTATCCGTATCGGGAGCCAGCCATGAGCGAGCACAGCACCATCCACTACGAGCGCACCGCACCGCAGATCGCGAAGATCACCCTTCGCCAACCCGCCCGTCAACCTCATCGTGGGCGAGACCGTCCTGCGCCTCATCGAGATCGTCGAGGAACTGGCTACCGACCCGGACATCCAGGTCGTGCTGTTCGACAGCGCCACCCCCGACTTCTTCTACAACCACTTCGACCTGACCGCTGCCGCCGACTTTCCCGCTCCCGAGGACCCGGACGCGGTGCCGGCATGGACGAATCTGGTCCTGGAACTCTCCAAAGCGCCCTACATCACCATCGCGGCCATCCGTGGACGCACCCGCGGCGGAGGGAACGAGCTCGCCCTCGCCCTCGATCTGCGCTACGCCAGTCGTGAGAAGGCGATCTTCGGACAGCCCGAGGTCGGCAGCGGACTGCTGCCCGGCGGTGGCGGCACCGAACGCCTCCCTCGCGCCATCGGACGCGACCGCGCCCTGGAAGCCGTCCTCACCAGCGACGACTACGACGCCGACACAGCCGAGCGTTGGGGCTGGGTCACCCGCGCCCTCCCCGACAGCGAACTCGACGCCTTCGTCGGCACCGTCGCCGCCCGGCTCGCCTCCTTCGACCGCACCTCACTCGCCTCGGCCAAAGCCCAGATCAACCGGGCATCCCTGCCCCCGGACGCGGACCTGGTCGCCGCGTACGGCGAGTTCACCCACTCCCTCGCCCTCCCCGGATTCCTCACCCGGGCCGCCGGCACGCAGGCCGTCGCCGAACAGGCCGGCATCGACTTCGAGTACCGGCTCGGGCACTACATCGGCGTCGCCAACCAGCACCGCTGACACCCATCAGAAAGCGAGCACGGACGCAGCCGATGCCGCACCCGTCCTCTTTTGCCGCGGGGCCCACCTGATTTCCGACATCTTCGGCACCGTGGGTGACCGGCGCACCAGCATCGCGGGCGAATTCGAACGCGTCGGTGCCCTCTCCGGGCCACGGGCCGATTGGCCAGGACTCACCACCCAGTGGCGAATCCTGTACCCGCCGACACTGCCGCAGGTGGCGTTCCGGGCAGTGCCCTGGCGGTCGCTGGACGAACTACACCGGATGATGCGCGGACGAGTGCGCGCCGACCATGGCCTGACCGGGCTTCACCGACACAGACCGGGCCGAACGCCCGGTGCCTGGTACCGCCTGAACCCCTGGCCCGACAGCCGCGATGGTCTGTCACCACCGTGGTGCCCCGCTGCTGATCGGGCATGCGGGCGGATCGACCGCCGATGTCATCCACGGCTCGACGGCCGCGACGGTGCACCCACTACTCGACACCGGCCGGCCAACTGTACGAACGCCATGGACCACGGGGTCCCGACGTGAAGAGATCACGTCGGGACCGAAGACAAATGTCAGGCGTTCGTGCTGTGCAGGTCCGGGTAAAGCGCCTCGACCGGGCCGCTCAGAGCCGCCTTGACCCCCTTGGTCAACTCGTCGGCCAGGACCTCGTATTCGCCGGCCTCGACGGCGTCGTAGACCGTCGTCACCAGCTGCGTCGGCAGCATCTTGGGTCCGTCAGCGTGCGCGGCCATATCGGTGTCGACGTAGCCCATGTGCACACCCGTCACGTGGACGCCCATGGGCGCGAACTCGATGCGCAGCGAGTTGGTGGCCGACCACAGTGCGGCCTTGGACGCGCTGTAGGCGCCGCCGAAGGCATACCAGCTGGCAACGGAGTGCACGTCGATGAGGATTGACCCCTTCTTGGCGGCGAGGACCGGTGCGAAGGCGCGGGCGAGGAAGACCGGTCCGAAGAAGTTCGTCTCCATGTTCGCCCGGATGTCCGCCTCGGTGACGTCCAGCAGGCTCGCGCTCGGCGGGATGGCGCCCGCGTTGTTGACGAGCACGGTGACATCCGCCGCGGCGGCGACGGCCGCGTCGATCGACGCGCGGTCGGTGACGTCAAGGGTCAGGGGGACGATGCGTTCGTCGTCCCAGACACGGGGGGAACGGGCGGTGGCGTAGACCTTGGCGGCGCCGCGAGCCAGGGCGTCGTGGACGAAGTGGGTGCCGATACCGCCATTGGCGCCGGTGACGAGGACGACTGCTCCATCGAGAGAGGGCATGGGTTCCTTCTTTCCAAGGGGATGTGAGTGCGTGGCTGTGCCCGGATGGAGCAATGACTCGTCGCCCCGCCATGGGAGAATGAGCGCAGCCGTATCCGAGCCCACACGATATTGACTACAGTCATAACTGACTATAGTCAGAATCTATTCCTGGAGGACACCGTCATGCCTGTCGCCCCCCGGTCGGCCGGACGGCGCGAGCGGAACAAGCAGGAGAAATTCGACCGCATCGTCGCTGCCGCCACTGAGCTGTTCGCCGAACACGGCGTCGATGAGGTCACGACCCAGCAGATCGCCGACAAGGCCGACATCGGCACCGGGACCCTGTTCCTTTATGCCAAGACCAAGGGCGAACTCCTCCTGCTGGTGCAGAACGCCAAGTACGCCGAAGCACTTGAGCAGGGCCGGGCGGACGCCGAGGCCATCCCAGGCGTGCTGGACGCGGTGATGGCGATCGTCAGGCCGATCGTGGAATGCAACCGCACCCAGATCGACAACGGACGCACCTACCTGCGAGAGATGGTCTTCGGCGACCCCGAGGAGCCCCGGCACGGCGCGGCACTCGCCATCGTCGCCCAGGCCGAGGAGGCCATCGCCGCCGTGCTGCGCCGAGACGAGCGGGTCGCGGAGGGCGACGCCGCGACGCTGGCACACATCGTGTCCGCCGTGATGTTCCTCAGCACGGCGGCGAGCGTGAACATCGCCTTGAGCGTCGAGGAGATCGTGCAGGACATCCGGGGGCAGGTCGACGTCTTGCTGCCTCACTGAAGCGCGGCCCGGCGTCAGGCCCAGGCGACCATCTGGGTGGTCCTCGGCTGCGTCACGGCCCGAATCCATAGACGGCAGGTCATCCGGCCGTTGCTGCCCATTCCGGCATGACCGGAGGAGCGAGCGGGCGAGGGCGGGCGCAGGGCTTCCGCCACCGCGTGCTGCTGGGATTTCGGCGCTTGCCTACCTACGTGGCGTCGGGTCCCCGTCGCTCAGTCCCTGTCCCCTGGATTCCGAGTCGAGGCCCGTGCGGTGCGGTCAGGGCTTTGTGGGTCGATTCCAGGATCTTCTCCGACAGTTCTGTGCCGGCGGTGGCCCGGGCGAGCAGGATCGCGCCGACCAGGGTGGCCACCATGGGAAGGCCGTCGTTGGCGTCGGTGGACATCCACGCGGCAAATTCCTGGACTCCGGCCGCGTACGTTTCGCGCACCTCCCCGGCTGTGGGCTCGCGAGCCATGTCCCCTGCGAATCCGGCGGTGGGGCAACCGGTGCCGGGCATGTCACGGTGCTCGGCCGACAGGTAGAAGTCGACGAGGGCGCCGCGCGCGGTGGCGTGGTCGCCGTGGTCCGTATCGAACGACGCCAGGAGTAGGTCGAGGTCCCCGAAAGCGGCTTGAGCCGCCTCGGCCACCAGGGCCTCCTTGGAGGGGAACTGCTTGTAGAAGCCGCCGGTGGTCAGCCCGATGGACTTCATCAGATCGGCGACGCTGATGCCGTTCACGCCGCGTTCCCGGAAGAGCTGGGAGGCCGCGGCGACCGCGCGCCTGCGGTTTTCGATCGCTTGCGCCTGCGAAACGCGACTCATCAGTCACCTGCTCACGTTAGATACTTAAGTGCATCTATCGTACGCGAAGTGTCGACGGCCGGCCGCAGCGCCCTCCTCCCGCATGACCCGTTCTCGCTGTCGCAAGGCGAGGGGCTTGCGAGTCCGCGTCGGTCTCCGGTCGCGGGTGGGTGGCCGGCGGCGTCGCAGCCGTTGGCTGGACGGCGTTAGATATCTATCGTAATCTAAAGCGAGGGCGGCGCTTTGGCCCCCTCATCCGCCACCAGAAATGAGATCCACCCCATGACCACGCAGAACAAGACCGCCGTCGTCACCGGGGCGTCCGCCGGCCTGGGAACCGCTTACGCGCAGCGACTTGCCGACCGGGGCTACGACCTGATCCTGGTGGCCCGGAACGCCGCGCGGCTGGAAACGCTGGCGTCGGACATCCGCAGCCGCACGGGCCGCGCGGTGGACGTCATCACCGCCGACCTCACCGATGCGGCGCAGCTCTCCGTCGTCGAGGAGCGTCTGCGGTCCGACGAGAGCATCGAGATGCTGGTCAACAACGCCGGCGGTGCGCTGCTCACGCCGCTGGCAGGCTCCGACGCGGCGGCCTACGAGGCGCTGATCAACCTCAATGTGACAGCGCTGACCAGGCTTACCATCGCGGTCCTGCCGGGGCTGACGGCCCGCGGGCGCGGCACCGTCGTCAACATCTCCTCTGCCATGGCTCTCAACATCCTGCCCGTCAGCGCCGTCTACAGCGGCACCAAGAGCTACGTGCTGACGTTCACCCAGGCCCTGCAGCAGGAACTCGCCGAGAGCCCCGTCACGGTGCAGGCCGTGCTGCCGGGCGCCGTCCGCACGGATCTCTGGGACGGCTCCGGTGTCGACCTCGCGACGTTTCCCGACGAGATCGTCATGAACGTGGACGACGCCGTCGACGCGGCGCTCGCCGGCCTCGACGCCGGGGAGCCCGTCACCATCTTGTCACTGCCTGACATCAGTGACTGGGAGTCGTTCGAGAAGGCGCGTCAGACCCTCGTCCCGAACCTGTCCCGGCAGGTCCCGGCCGATCGCTACCGCGGCTGACACCCGCTCCGACTCCCGTGCGGGAGTCCCTTTGTGACAACGGCACGGCCGCTGCTGCACACGGCCGATGCGTCGTGCGGCGTGGGGGAAAGACCGACACACTCGCCATCTTCCCCTCCCTCGCCCGAACAGCCGGGGCCCGGCACCGCAGTGGCGGCGGTCATGTGCGCGGCAAGCCCGTCCGTACCGTCGACTGCCCCGCGGTCGAGGTCGTGCCGTCGTCGGTCTCGGTCTGCGCGCCGGTGGCGCGGTCGGCGGCCCACACGTCGCTGGTGCCGTTGCCCTGGTAGGCGACCCGGCGGCCGGCGCCGCTGATCGACGGCTTGTGCATGTCCTGGGTGGAGTCCTGCGGGCCCGCGCTGACGGTCTCGCGGGTGCTGGTGGGACGGTCGCAGAGGTCGATGCGGGTCGGAACCTGCGGATGCCCTAGCCACCGGGAGCCGATGTAGCGGCCGTCCGCGCTGATGTCCGGCTGTGCCGAGGTGTCCCGGCCGCCGGGAGCCCCGATCTGGATCCTGGTGTCCGTGCTCAGGTCGGAGAGGAAGACGTTCATGGTGCGGCTGGGCCAGTCGGTGTACGTGGCCCAGCGGCCGTCGGCGCTGAGCCGGGGTGTGCTCAGTGCCTGCTCGATCTTGGTGACCTCACCGGCTGTCAGGTCACGGATGTAGGAGTAGGCGCCCGGGTGGGTGACCCCCTCGGGCAGGAGGTTGGTGGCCGACGAACGGAACGCGACGTAGCGGCCGTTCGGCGTGGTGAGGGCCGCACTGGAGGCGCCATCGCCCTGTGTGTCGTCATCGGCGGCGGTGCTGACCCGATCCGCGGGTAGGCCCGCGCGAGCCGCGCGCGTGCCCTCGCCCATGGCTGCCTGGGTCATGCCGCCGGCCCGTACTGCCAGGCCGTCCGCGGCCTTTCTGGACGCCTCCGGCATATGGGCCCCGACCGCGGCGTACACCGCCACCGGGGCCCATATGCCTTCTGCCGCCCAGCAGTTCGCAGCCCTGGCCGAGCGGCCGCGGCGCACCCGCGGTGTCTGGCGGTCGCGAGCGGGGGAGCCGTCGCCGACGCTGTGCGTGCTGTGCGCGGGCGTTGCCGGGACCTGCGTCAGAAGGTCAGGTTCCAGGCGTCAAGCTTGCCTGTGTCGGAGGCGGCGTTGTCGTTGACGCGCAGCTTCCAGGTGCCGTTCGCGACCTCCGAGGAGGCGTTCACGGTGTAGGTCTGGGCGATGTTGTCGGCGCTGCCGCCGGTGTGGTTGTGCAGCGTGTAGACGGTGCCGTCCGGCGCCACCAGGTCGACCTTCAGGTCACCGATGTAGGTGTGCTTGATGTCCACACCCACCTTGAGGGTGGCCGGGGCGTTGCCCGTCACACCGGTGACGGCGATCGGGCTCTCCACGGTCGCGTTGTCGTTGATGGCGAAGTCCGCGAGGTTCTCGAAGTACTTGCCGGCCGGCGGGGTGGTCCCGACGGCCTTGAGGGCGTCGACCTGTCCCTCGCCGAAGAACGAGTTGTTGGCGGTCGTGCCCGTGCAGCGGCTGTCCGAGGGGCAGGCGATGTCGTTGGCCTGCTCGGCCAGCTTGGCGCGGAGCTGCGCCGGGGTGATGCCCGGGTTGGCGCTGGCGATGAGTGCCGCCACGCCGACCACGTGCGGGGTGGCCATCGAGGTGCCGCTCTTGCTGCCGTAGCCGCCGCCCGGGACGGTGGAGTACACGCTGCTGCCCGGCGCCGCTACGTCGATGACGCCCTGACCGTAGTTGGAGAACGAGGCCTTGGTGACGCCAGTGCCGTTTGCCGCGACCGTGACCACGCCCGGCAGCTCGGTCGGGATGTCGAGGCAGGCGTTGGTGATGGTGCGGGTGACCGGCGTCGAGTCGTTCGGGCTCGCGGAGTCGGTCGTCTTGTGGGCGAGGTCGTAGTTCTCGTTGCCCGCGGCGGCGATCTGGAGGGAGCCCTTGCTCTCGGCGTACTCCTGGGCGCGCTTGACGCCCTCGATGATGGCGGCCTGGTCGATGTTGTCCGGGCAGTTGAACTGCCACGGGTCTGTGTAATAGCTGTTGTTGGTGACCTTGAAGCCGTGGTCACCGGCCCAGACGAAGCCGCAGATGGTGTTCTCGGCGAAGAAGAAGGCGTTGCCCGGCTCGGCGACCCGGACCGCGGCGATCTTCACCCCGGGTGCCACACCGACGACGCCCTTGCCGTTCTTGGCCGCGGCGATGGTGCCCGCTACGTGGGTGCCGTGCGTGTCGACGTCCCGCCAGGCGCCGGCGCGGGTGTCGGGCTTGCCGTAGGCGCAGGAGACCGAGTCGGCCGCGTCGAAGTTGGGCGCCAGGTCCTGGTGCTGGTCGTCCGCACCGGTGTCCAGGATGCCGACGGTGACGGAGGCGGAGCCTGGGTTCACGGCCCAGGCCTGGTCGGCCTTGATCTGGCTCATGTCGGCCCGGACCGGTTCTCCGGCCGGGGTCGAGGCCTGGGCGGGGTTGGCCGGGAGTGCCGGGTTGTAGGCGTCGGCCGGGACGTCCGAGGTACGCGTGGCGCCGACCTGCTGCACACCGGCGACGTTGCGCATGGTGGCGGCGAATCCGCTGGACGCCGAGTGGGCGACGATCACGCCGATGGCGTCGAAGTTCGAGAAGACGGTGCCGCCGTTGGCCTCGATCGCGGAGCGGACCGCCGAACTGTCACCGGGGGCGGTGATCACGAGATAGGCACGCGTCCCGGCCACCCAGGTCGCACTCTGGGCAGCCGCCACTGCGGCCGGAGCGTGGGCCTTGGCGGCCGGCGCGGTGGAGGGGACGACCGGGAGCGTGCCCGCGAGGGCGCCCGAGGAGCCCAACGCGAGGGTGGCTCCGAGCGTGGCCGCGAGCACCAGCGTGCGTCTGGATCGGCTGAATATGTGGGGTATCAATGCGTCCTCCGGAGACGGCCCGGCCGTGCTCGTGGCACCGGCCGGGTCGTACGAAACGAGTGGTGGATGCAAGATGTCAGGTGCATGCCCCTGTGCGGAAGTACCTTTCTGTGCAGGGACGTTAGAAAGGAATGGCTGAAAAGAGACGCACACCCGGCGTCGGGGGTCGGGATCCACCGAGAGATCGGCGACGGCGACCGCGCCCTGGCGTACGCCGCCGGCCTGGTGCCGGCCGTGCTGCCCGCAGCAGAGCGCCGGACCCGCGCGGTGACCGACACTGCCCGCGCCCTGGCGGCCGTCGGCGGCGTACTGCCCTCTCGTGTCGGTCTAAGAGGTCCTAACAGAAGTTGTTGATCATGTGACTGTCGGCGTGGTTCCTCGTTGGTCTTGCCGTGGGGAAAAGGGAGTCGCGGCCGTGGGTCGTCTCGGACGAACTCTGGTCGCTCATCGAGCCGTTGTTGCCCAAGCCAGGTCCGAAACTGGTCGAGGGCAGACCGCG
>NZ_JBVIHJ010000035.1:0-70676 GCF_055570355.1 Streptomyces sp. NPDC031225
AGCAACCTCCTGTCGGCTGCCGCATCTTCTTCCCCGGATCTCCCCACCCTCACCTGATACGACCGTCCTGCCTGGTCAGAGGCGGGTCACCGACCCCGACCGGACCTCCTCGACGTGGGATGCGGCCGCCTAGGCGGTGCCGTTGACCCGGGAGATCGGCGGGCTCGCCGGAACCGTGGAAGCCCGATCGCTCGGGCCGCGGCGGACGGGTCGCCGTGGATCTCGCCGTGGATCAGGGTCGGTCGGCGATGGCGGTGGCCGTGGCGCTGTCGGGGTGGAGGGGGAAGACCTGGTCGAGGCCGACCATGCCCAGGACGCGCAGGGTGTCGGCGGGGACGGCGGCGAGCCCGATGTCCGCCCGGGCGGCGAGGGCGTGGTTGCGGGCGGCTAGCAGGGCGGTGATGCCGCTGGAGTCGCAGTGCGTCATGCCGGCGAGGTCCAGGACGAGCCGCATGCCCGGTCGGACCGTGAGAGTGGTGAGCACTGCCCGCAGTTCGCCGGCGCTGGTGTAGTCGAGTTCGCCGGCGATCTCCACGACAGGACCGGTCACAGCCTCTCGAACGGCGATCTTCAGCGGACTCATCACGGGCTCTTCGCAGTCAGCGGGTTCATCGGGCGTGCTTCCGGGCCGGCGCGCTCAGCGTGCGTGTTTCGGCGGGCGCGCTCACGCCTGACCCTTCGGCGCCGGGCGCGGTCATCGGGCGTGCTTCGGTAGGGGCGCTCACGCGTGCCCCTACGGCGCCGAGCGCACTCACCGCGCGTGCCCCGATGGGTGCGCTCATCCCGTGACCCTTCGACGTCGGACCGCTCAGCGTGTGTGTTTCGGCGCCGGGCGCGGTCATCGCTCGGGCTCCGGTGGGCGTGTCACCGCGTGCCTCTTCGGCGTCGGCGCACTCACCGCGCGTTCTCCGTCGTGGGCCCGACGGCCGGGACGCCGAGGGCGAGCAGTGCCGTGTCGTCGTCGAGGCCGTCGCCGAAGCCGTCCAGCAGGCCGGTCAGGGCGTCGATGACGGCATGCGGGGGTTTGCCCGCCTGAGCGGTGGCGAAGGACAGCAGGGCCTCGTCCCCGTAGCGGCTGCCGCGGTCCTCGCCGGTACGCGCTTCGGTGAGACCGTCGGTGTAGAGCAGAAGGGCGTCGCCGGGGGCCAGGACGGTCGCGGCGGTGACGAAGCTCGCGTCGGGCAGCGCGCCGACGAGGAAGCCGCCGGGGGTGGGCAGGTAGTCGGCGGTGCCGTCGGCACGCAGGACGAGGGCGGGCGGGTGGCCGCCCGCGGCGAGCCGGACGGTGATCTGCCCGGCGCCGGGGCCCGGTTCGAGGGTGCCGAAGACGGTCGTGCAGTAGCGGGGGTCACCGCTGCCGGTGTACCGCTCGTGGAGCACCGTGTTGAGGGTCGACAGGGCGGCGACCGGGTCGGGGTCGTGCAGAGCCGCGGCGCGCAGGGTGTAGCGGGTCAGGGAGGTGACCGCGGCGGCCTGGGGACCCTTGCCGCACACGTCTCCGAGGAAGAACGCGAAGCGGGTGCCGTCGAGCGGGAAGACGTCGTAGAAGTCGCCGCCGAGCCGGTCGGGAGAGGCGGTGTGGTAGTGAGCGGCCGCTTCCACTCCGGGTACCGCCGGCAGGGTGGCGGGCAGCAGTGACTGCTGGAGCACGGCGAGGGCTTCCTGGAGCCGGGCCCGGTCCGCCTCGGCCTGTCTGTGTGCCTCTTCGGCCGCTTTCCGGCCGCGCAGGAGTTCCTCCTCGTAGGCCCGTCGGTCCCGGGCGTCGAAGACGGTGGTGCGGATCAGTTGGGGTTCGCCGGTGCTGCCGTGCTTGACCACGGAGGAGACCAGGACCGGCAGACGGCCGCCGTCGGCCTGTCTGGTCTCCAGGGCGACGCCGCTGATGCTGCCCTGCATCCGCAGCAGGGGCGCGAAGTGGGTCTCGTGGTAGAGCCTGCCGCCCACGGTGAGCAGGTCGGTGAAGCGCATGCGGCCCACCACCGCGGCGCGCTGCATGCCGAGCCAGCCCAGCATCGTGGAGTTGATCCTGGCGATGGTGCCGTCCATCAGTGTGGACAGGTATCCGCACGGTGCGTTGTCGTACAGCTCTTCGGCGCTGTCCTCCAGCAGCGCGGCGAACGCCGCGTCCGACGTTCTGGCGTCCCCGGAGTCCTGGGGGTCGGGTTGCTGTCCGATGCGGCACATCACCTCAGTCTGGCCAGAAAGGCGGTGATCGCCTCGTTGGTGGCCTCGGGGGCGGACAGGTGCGGGCAGTGCCCCGTCGCGTCGAGGGTGACCAGGGACGAGCCGGGGATCGTCTGGTGGACGTATGCGCCGACCTCACGAGGGGCGACGGCGTCCTGGGTGCATTCCAGCACCAGCGTGGGCACCTTCACGGTCTTCAGGTCGTCCCTCGAATCCGACAGGAACGTGGTGCGGGCGAAGACGCGTGCCATGTCGGGATCGGTGGCGCAGAAGCTGTTCTTCAGCTCCTCCCCCAGTTCCGGCCGCTCCGCGTTGCCCATGATCACCGGCGCCATCACCGCCGACCAGCCCAGATAGTTGGACTCCAGCGACGTGAGGAGTTCGTCGATGTCCTGCTCACTGAATCCGCCCCGATATCCCTCGTCGTCGATGTACCGCGGCGACGGGGCGATCATGACCAGCGCCCCGATGCGCTCGGGCGCCCGGTCGGCGGCCAGCACCCCGACCATCGCGCTCACCGAGTGCCCGACGAAGACCGCGTCACGCAGGTCGAGTTCCTCACACACGTCCACCACGTCCTGGGAGTACCCGTCGAGGGACGAGTAACGCTTCTCCGAGAACGCGGACAGATCCGAGCGGCCCGCACCCACGTAGTCGAACAGCACCACCCGGTAGTGGTCGACGAGGGCGGGCAGCGTCAGCCGCCACATGTTCTGGTCACAGCCGAAGCCGTGGGCCAGCACTACCGTCCGTCCCCCGGGGTTGCCGGTGACCGTGACATTGTTCCTGCGAGCGACATCCATGGCCCCAGTCTCTCAACCCGCCGGACCGCTCCGGCATGCCCCCGCATCCCTTCACATCTCACCGGCCGCTCGGACACAACACGTCACCCGCCCTCGACCCGGCGATGACCGTTCCTTTCCACGCCTTTGTGCCCATGCGGGCGTATCCCGGGAAGGGGACGAACATGACAGTGAACGAATCCCCCCGAGGCACGGCCCTGCTCGCGGATCCCCTGCGCAACAAGGGCACCGCCTTCGACCCCGAGGAGCGGGCCGCGTACCGTCTCGACGGCCTGCTTCCGCCCGCCGTGGAAACCCTGGACGAACAGGCCGAGCGCGCGTACGAGGCGTTCCTCGGCTACGACAAGCCGCTGAACCGGCACATCTACCTGCGCCAGTTGCAGGACACCAACGAGATCCTCTTCCACCGCCTGGTCACCGGGCACCTGGAGGAGATGCTGCCCGTCGTCTACACGCCGACCGTGGGCGATGCCTGCCGGCGCTTCAGCGAGATCTACCGCCGTCCGCGCGGGCTGTTCCTTTCGTACGAGGACCGGCACCGCTTCCGGGAGATCCTGCGCAACCGTCCGCATCCGGACGTGGACGTGATCGTCGTCACCGACGGTCAGCGCATCCTGGGACTGGGTGACCAGGGCGTCGGCGGCATGGGCATCCCGATCGGCAAGCTCAGCCTCTACACCGCCATCGGCGGCATCCACCCGGCCCGCACCCTGCCGATCCTGCTGGACGCCGGCACGGACAACGAGGAGCTGCTGGCCGACCCGCACTACCTGGGCCGCCGGGAGCGCCGCGTCACGGGCGCCGCCTACGACGAACTGGTGGAGTCACTGGTGTCGGCGGTGGAGGCCGAACTGCCCGGCACACTGCTGCAGTGGGAGGACTTCGCGACCGCGCACGCCCGCCCGATCCTCACCCGCTACCAGGACCGGCTGCTGACCTTCAACGACGACATCCAGGGCACGGCCGCCGTCGCGCTCGGGGCGCTGACCACGGCCACGACGCTCGCCGGCACCCGGCTGACCGACCATCGGATCGTGGTCCTCGGTGCGGGTTCCGCGGCGGTCGGGGTGGCCGACATGATCCGTACGGCGATGACGGACGAGGGCCTGTCGCAGGACGAGGCCCGCTCACGTTTCTGGTTCGTGGACGTCGACGGGCTGCTGGTGTCCTCGCGCGAGGAGCTCAGCGAGGAGCAGCGGGTCTACGCCCGCGACGACGTGCGGGAGTCGGACGGCCTGGCCGAGGTGGTCCGCCGGGTGGAACCGACCGTGCTGATCGGACTGTCCACCGCGAAGGGCGCCTTCACCGAGGAGATCGTCCGGCAGATGGCGTCCGGGTGCGAGCGGCCGGTGATCTTCCCGCTCTCCAATCCGACCTCGCACGCCGAGGCCGACCCCGCCGACCTGGCCCGCTGGACGGACGGCCGGGCGCTGGTCGCCACCGGTTCACCGTTCCCGCCGCTGAAGATCGACGGCCGTGAGGTGTCGGTGGCGCAGGCGAACAACGTGTACGTCTTCCCGGCCATCGGCCTCGCGGTGACGGCCTCCCGGGCGAGCCGGGTCACCGACCGGATGATGGTCGCCGCCGCCCGCGCGGTGGGCCGGTGTGCGGTACGGTCCGCGCCGGACGAGGGTGTCCCCGCGCCGCTGCTGCCACCGCTGCGGGACATGCGGGACGCCGCCCGGGAGATCGCCGTGGCCGCGGCGGTGGCGGCCGTGGAGGACGGTGTCGCACCGGAGGCGACCGAGGAGGAACTGCGGGCGGCGGTGGCGCGCACCCAGTGGACCCCGCAGTACGAAGGCTGACCCGGCTGCCCGACAGCAGTTCGGCCCGCCGAGCGGACTCGGCGGGCCGAACTGCTGTCGATCACGGGTCAGTTCACCATCGGTACCAGCGGCCTCGGCCACCACCGGAGTTGGTGGACCGCATGACGAAGCCGAGCAGCCACAGCACCAGGACGGCTATGGCGACCCACCAAAGGATCTTGACGGCGAAACCCGCTCCGAACAGGAGCAGTGCGAGAAGCAGGACTATGAGCAGGGGAACCATTTCTATCAACCTCCTGCACCGCCGTCTGCCCTGCGATTCTTTCGTCATTCACCCACAATGCATTGTTTGTGAAGGATGATTTGGGGAATCGACGTCAGCGCTGAAAAGCCGGGGATCCTGCGGGCGCCCGCCGGGCGGCACTGCGGTAGGTGGCGATACCCAGGGCGAGCATCCAGTAACTGAAGACGGCCCCCATCAGGGCGGTGGTGCCCCATCCGTTGGCCGCGTAGAAGTGCTCGGGTGTGTTGCCGAAGAACAGGGACGGCACGAAGAGCAGGTTGGCTCCCGCGAGGACGAAGGCGGAGCGGCCGGTCCAGCGCGGCAGCAGTTTCGTGCGGGCGATTCCGTGACCCACGGCGGTCAGGAAGAACGCGAGGACGAGGCGGCCGATCGTTCCGTAGAGGACGTAGGTGCCGCTGACCGTGATGGTCGGGTCGATGGGATGGTCGGCGGCGATGACCGCGCCGGCTTCCAGTCCGCTGGAGACCAGGGTGATCGTCACGTAGACCAGACCGGTGGCGAAGGCCAGGGTGCCGACCCACTCGTGGGCGGGGCCGGCTCCTTTGACCAGTTCCCGGAAGGCCGTCACGAACACGAGCAGGAACGTCAGGGCGAGGATCCCGATCAGCAGCCTGGCGAGGACGTTCGAGTCCGGCGGCGGGCCGGAGTAGACGAAGTACAGGGGTACTTCGACGATGAAGGCGATCGCGGTGGCGATGCCGGCGAGGCCCGTCAGGCGCCGGGCGGCGGTTTCGTTCATGACTGTCCCCCTGGGGTCGGTGTGGTGGTGCGTCGGTGGTTCGCTCGCGGCGGTGGTCTCTCCCGCGGTCAGCCGAGGGTGTTCCAGAACGCGCAGTGGTGGCTCGCGGACGTCGTGCGGGTCGGGACGATGTGGTCCGGTGCAAGGGACAGCACCGTCCGCCGGGACCATCGGGGCGTCGACGGGCCGTTCGGGTCGGCGGTGCGGGCGAAGCGGGTCCAGTAGTCGATCATGGTGTCGGCGAGCCGGTGCTGCGCCGCGGTCAGTGCGCGGGGGCGGCCGCCCAGGTCGAACAGGTAGGGCAGTTCGCTCGCATGCGGTGCGCCGAGCGGGAACGGCGGTGTGCCGGAGGTGAGCGGCGGGGCGTGCTCGTCGGCGAACTCGTAGCGCCAGAGGGGTACTTGGGCGGCGAGCAGGCTTCCACTGGCCGCGGTCGGGCAGGCGAAGTCCGCGTCGCCGATGACCGCGCCGAACACCGGCCCCCCGTCGGTGCGGTGCACCGGGTACTCGTGGACGATCGCCTTCGCCTGTCCCGGCGCGGGGAAGAAGGCGGCGACGACATCGGGCCAGGTGCCGGGGGTCACGGGGTTGCCCGCCTGGACGATCCCGGCGGCCCAGCCGTTGCCCTCGTCGTGGTTGTTGCCGATGAGCACGGGCACGTGGTGGAAGCGGCCGGCGCTGATCGCCGCGGCGGGGTCGGCAGGCAGCAACGGGGTTGCGTACGCGGGCTGTTGGTCACCGCCCTGGGCCCCGAGAAGCCGGGCCACGGGCACGCGTCGCAGACAGGCGAGGGCATCGCGGGCGGAGCCGCAGCCGGCCTTCGCCGCCAGGTCCGCGCCCGCCGCGCGCGCCGTGGACAGGGGCACGGCGGACGGGGCGAACGGCCGGTCGGGGCGGCCTGTGCACGGGCCGCTCTCGATGATCGCCCGGTCGAAGAGTCCCGCGGCGGCGGGTGAGGCGAGCTGGGCGCAGACGCTGTAGCCGCCCGCCGACTCCCCGGCCAGGGTGACGTTGCGCGCGTCGCCTCCGAAGGCGCCGATCTCGGAGCGGACCCAGTGCAGCGCGGCCTGCTGGTCGGCCAGGCCGAAGGTGCCGGAGCCGGGCAGCCCCCTGTGCGCGAGGTAACCGAGGGCGCCGAGACGGTAGTTGACGGTGACGACCACGACGTCACCGCGGGTGGCCATGCGGTGTGCGTCGTACGAGCTGCCCGCTCCGGTGGTGAAGCCGCCGCCGTGCAGCCATACGATCACCGGCCGGAGGCGTCCCGGTCGCGCGCTGTCGGGCGTCGTCACGTTCAGGTGGAGACAGTCCTCGTCGGTGCTGCCGCCGGGCACCTCACCGGCCGGCTGCGGGCAGGCGCTCGCGGGCCGGGTCGCGTCCCGTACCCCGGACCAGGGTGCCGCGCGGTGGGGCGGCGCCCAGCGCAGCGCGCCGGTCGGGGGCGCCGCGTAGGGGATGCCCTCGAAGGTTCGGTAGCCGGCGTGGGCGGCGCCGCGCACGGGGCCGTCGTGGATGCGTACCGTCGTGGCGGGCCGGGACGGCTGCGTCGGTGGTGCTGCGGACCAGGCCGCTGCGAGCACGGCGGTCAGAGCGCAGGCCAGTGTGGTCAGGACTCGCTGCATGGTCGTCATCTCCCCCTCGGATCAACTGCGTTCAGCTGCCGCCCATACCGCCCTGCGCGGCGATCATGGTCGTCGGCAGGGCACGTACGGCTTTCTCCAGACCGGGCGCGAGAACGGCGAGGCCCCCCGTGCAGGCGTCGATACGGGCGCGGAAGGTCTTCTGGTCCTGTCGTGAGAGGACCGAGCGGATGCCGCCCGCCGCGGCCAGGGCCAGCAGTGCGGCATCGGTGGCCGGGATCTCCCGCACCGGGCCGTCGCCGTGCAGTGCCGTCGACACCCGGTCGTGGAGGGCGGCGGGCACGGCCGGGTCCGTCACGGTCAGGCGCCGGGTGCCGAAGCGGGTGCGGGGCTCCCTCACGGTCAGCAGGCCCGCGGCGGCGAGCCGGTCCTCGACCTCCGTCAGGGTCCGCTTGCGGTGGCGGCGGACGAGGTGCTTCCAGCCGTGGCCTCCGGCGGCGTCCCGCAGAACGCCGTCCAGGACGGGGTCGCCGGTCGGTTCCGTGCCGGACACGGTGACCGTGCCGTCGGCCTCCCCCAGTCGGCCGCGCGACGCGAGGTCGACCAGGGCGGCGGCACGCAGCAGCAGCTCGGTGCGGGGACGGTCGTAGGGGCCCGCGGCCGTGTCGTCGTGGGCCAGCAGATACATGAGGCAGGGCAGGTCGTCGGTCACATATCGACGTTATGGCCGGTCGGCCCGGCCGCGGATCGGCCGCACGAACGGGCCGGCACTGGGAGCACAGGAGGAGCCCGGCGCCGTCTCCTCCCTGAGGAGGAGAGGTGGTCGTCAGGGTTCGCGGGGGCGCACGAGTCCGTGGTCGTAGGCGGCGACGACGGCCTGGACGCGGTCGCGCAGCCCGAGTTTGCGCAGGACCGCGGTGACGTGGTTCTTGACGGTGGCCTCCGACAGGCGCAGCCTTCCGGCGATCTCCGCGTTGGACAGGGCCTGCCCGATCAGGGTGAGCACCTCCCGCTCACGGCCGGAGAGGTCCCGCAGGGAGGGCGGCGGCGCCGGGTCGGGGGTGGTGCGCAGGAACCGGTCGAGGACGCGGCCGAGCACGGTCGGCGCCAGCAGCGCGTCGCCGCGCGCGGTGAGACGGATCGCGTCGACGAGTTCTCCGGGGCGGATGTCCTTCAGCAGGAAGCCGCTGGCCCCGGCCCGCAGGGCGGCGACCACGTGCGCGTCCACGTCCCACGTGGTCAGCACGAGCACCCGGGCCCGGCTGCCGCACTCCGCGATCTGCCGGGTCGCCTCGATGCCGTCCAGGACGGGCATGCGTACGTCCATCAGCACCACGTCGGGCGAAAGGTCCCGCGTCAGCCGCACCGCCTCCCTGCCGTCGGACGCCTCACCGACCACTTCCAGGTCGTCCCGGGCGTCGATGATCATGCGGAATCCGGTGCGGACCAGGACCTGGTCGTCGGCCACCACCACGCGCAGCGTCATCAGGCGCGCTCCACCGGCAGCCGGGCCGCCACCTCGAACCCGCCTCCGGGCAGCGGAGCGGCGCGCAGAGTGCCACCCACGAGCCGGGCGCGCTCGTTCATCCCCACCAGACCGCGTCCCGCTCCCGCCGCACGCGAACCGCCTTGTGCCGTACGCCCGTTGTCGGTGACGGTGACCTGTACGCACGCCTGCCCGGCCGTCACGCGCACGCTCACCTCGTCGGCGCCGGCCGCGTGGCGCAGCGTGTTGGTGAGGGCCTCCTGGATGATCCGGTACGCGGCCAGGTCCACCGGGGCCGGCAGTCCGTCGCACTGGCCCTCGCGGTGCACGTGCACGGTCATCCCGCTCGTGCGCACGGTGTCGGTGAGCGCGTCCAGGCGGGCGAGCGAGGGCCCCGGCTCCCGGCGTCCACCCGGTTCGACGGACTCGTCCTCCTCCGCGTCGGGGCCGAACGCCCGCAGCAGCAGGCGCAGTTCGCCGAGTGCCGAGCGGGCGCCCGTCTCGATGGCCCGCAGTGCCTCACGGGCCTGGTCGGGCCGGTCGGTGAACACGTCGTCTGCGGCGCCCGCCTGAACGACCATCACCGACAGGGTGTGCGCGACGACGTCGTGGACCTCGCGCGAGATCCGCGCGCGTTCCTCCACCACGGCCCGGCGGGTCTCCGCCCTCGTCCGTTCCCGCTGCGCCCTGCGCCACTGCCCGGCGGTCCACGCGAGGACCACGGCCAGCAGATAGACCGTCATCCCCGCGGGGCCGCCGCCCGCCGCGAACGCCAGCGGCGCGGGCAGGCACATCGCCGCGAGCGCGCCCGCCGACAGCCGCCGCGTCCCGGTGGCCGACAGCACGCACAGGGTGACCTGGGCCGCGAGCAGCGCCCCCGTCAGGGTCACCTCGGGCAGCAGGGCCCACACCGCGAGGCCGGCCGCCGCGTTCGCGGCCAGTACGGCGACCGGGGCGCGCGTCTGCCATCTCAGGGCTCCGGCCTGCGCGAGGACCAGGACCACGGCCACGGGCAGCTGTCGGCCGTCCTCGGCACCGGCGGCGAGCACCGAGGTGCCGAGGATGCCGAGCACTAGTGCGGCCGACCCCCACCACAGCCTGCGGGCCGTCCGGGGCGACAGCTCGCCCCGGCCTTCCGCGGTGAACGTCCCGTCCGGCTGTCTCCTGCTGCGGTCCACGCCCCGACCCTATCGGCGCGCGGCGGTGGACATCGGGGGTCAGTCCAGCGGGTCGAGGTACGTCAGCACGGACGCGTCCTCCTCGATGAGCGGGGCGAGAGCCGCGTTGAACGGGGGGCCGTACGGGGCGTTCAGATGGGCCCTGAAGGCGTCCTTGTCGCGGTACACCTCGAAGATCCAGAAGGCGTGCGGGTCGGACTCCTTGGTGTAGACGTCGAAGGCGATGTTGCCTTCCTCCGCGCGGACCTCGCGGGCGTAGTCGCGCAGCAGCCGGGCGACTTCGCCCGCCGCTCCCTCGCGGGCGGTGAACTCGGCGAACAGGGTCTTCTTCACGGGGTCGTGCCCACTTCCGGCGTCATCTTCCTGGCGCCGGTCATGATGGCCACCGCGTCCTCCATCGAGTGCGTTTTGGGGGTGATGACGCCCGCGCAGGCGCCGAGCCGCTGGATGTGGATGCGGTCGGCGACCTCGAAGACGTTCGGCATGTTGTGGCTGATGAGGATGATGCCGAGGCCCTGGTCGCGGAGGTCGCGGACGAGCTTGAGGACCTGGCCGGTCTCGCGGACGCCGAGGGCGGCGGTGGGTTCGTCGAGGATGACGACCCGGCCGCCGAACACCGCGGTCCGGGCGACGGCCACGGACTGGCGCTGGCCTCCGGAGAGCGTCTCCACCGCCTGGTTGATGTTCTGGAGCGTGCCGATGCCGAGCCGCTTGATGTGGTCGGCGGCCTGCTTCTTCATCTCGCCGGTGTCGAGCATGCGGAACACCGAGCCGAGAATGCCCTTGCGGCGGATCTCGCGGGCGAGGAAGAGGTTGCTGGCGATGTCCAGGGCGGGGGCCACGGCGAGGGTCTGGTAGACCGTCTCGATGCCGGCGTCGCGGGCGTCCTGCGGCCGCTTGAAGGTGACCTCCCTGCCCTCCACGCGGATGCTGCCCTGGTCCGGCACGAGGGCCCCGGACAGGCACTTGATCAGGGTGGACTTGCCGGCGCCGTTGTCGCCGATGACGGCGAGGACCTCGCCGGGGTGGAGGGTCAGGTCGACGTCGTTCAGGCCGACGACCCGGCCGAAGACCTTGACCAGGCCCTTGGCCTCGAGAACGGGGGCGGTGTCGGTCGTCACGACTTCACACTCCGGATCCACTGGTCGACGGAGACAGCCGCGATCACGAGGACACCGACTGCGAGGACTTGGTAGTTCGGGTCGATGCCGGCCAGCGCGAGACCGTTCACGAACACCTGGACGATGAGGGCGCCGATCAGCGAGCCGAAGACCACGCCGCGTCCGCCGAACAGGCTGGTGCCGCCGATGACCACGGCGGTGATGGACTGCAGGTTGGCGTTGAGACCGCTGTTGGGGTCGCCGCCGCCGACCCGGCCGACCAGGACCCAGGCCGCCACGGCGATGGTGAACCCGGCCAGCATGTAGGCGCTGAGCAGCACCCGGTTGACGGAGATGCCGGCGAGGCGGGCGGCCTCGATGTCGTCGCCCACGGCGTACAGGTGGCGCCCCCAGGCGGTGTAGCGCAGGGCGTAACCGACCACCGCGTACAGGGCGATCATGAGGAGGACGCCGTACGTCAGATTGAGCTGGCCGACGGAGACGGTCTGGCCGCTCCACACCAGGATGTTGCCCGGCTGCAGGGCGATGGTCTGGCCCTTGGCGTAGATGAGGGTGATCGCCGTGAAGACGCTGAGGGTGCCGAGGGTGACGATGAACGGCGGCAGCTTGACCTTGGTCACCAGGAACCCGTTGACGGCCTGGGCGGCGATCGCGACGACCGCGCCGGCCAGCAGGGCGAGCCCGCCGGGCCAGCCGTTGTCGGCGACGAGCTTCGACATCAGCAGGGAGGCGAGCACCATGACGGCGCCGATGGACAGGTCGATGCCGGCGGTGAGGATGATCACCGTCTGGCCGACGGCGAGCGTCCCGATGACGGCCACCTGCTGGGCCACGAGCGAGAGATTCTGCAATGCGTAGAAACGGTCGTTCACCAGGGAGAACACGATCGCTGCGAGCACCAGGACGATGGCCGGGCTGAGGGCCGGCTGGCGGTGCAGCACCGAGTGGACGCGCTGGCTGAGGGTGGCGGGCCGGTTGAGGAACTCCTCCGCCGGCGCCGGTGTGGCTTGACTGTCCACGTGAGTGGTCACTGGGGGTCCTTCCGCTGTCTTCCCCGGTACGGCTCATGAACTCGTGTGCGGCGGTGCGACGCCGGTGCCCTGACGGCTTCCGGCGTCGCACCGGGTCGGGGTGTCAGCTGCCCCAGCAGGCGGACGCGGCCTGCGAGGGGGACTGCACGCTCAGGCCGCCCAGGGACTTGTCGGCCACCAGTGCGGTCCCGGTGTCGTAGAACGACTTGCCGTTGGTCACGCTGGGCTTGCTGCCGCCGCGGGCCAGCTTCGCGATCGAGCTCACGCCGAGGGCCGCCATCTTGCCGGGGTACTGCACCGCGTCGGTGGCGAACTTGCCGCTGGTGACGTTCTTCAGGCCGGAGCAGCTGCCGTCGATGGCGTAGATCGCGGCGCTCTTCTCCTTGCCGGCCGCCTTCAGCGCGTTGTAGGCGCCCTCACCGGCGGGCTCGTTGATGGCGTACACGACGTTGATGTCCGGGTTGGCCGACAGGCAGGTCTCCATCGCGGTGCGGCCGCCGTCGATGGCGCCCTGGGTGGGCTGGTGGCAGGCGACGGTGTACGTGCCGCCCTTGCCGCCGGTGTACTTGCCGGTCTTGGCCTCCTTGCCGTTCTCGGTCTTGCTGCCCGGGTCGATGCCCATGCCCTCCAGGAAGCCGTGGTCGCGGTCGATGTCTACGGAGACGACCTGGTTGTTGAACAGGTCGAGCATGGCGATGACGGCGGGCTTGCCGTCCAGGGCGGCCGCGGCGTACTGGCCGTTCAGCCTGCCCGCCTGCTCGTTGTCGGTGGCGTAGGTGATGTCGGCGGTGCTCGCCGGGTTGAGCGCGGTGTCGAGGGCGATCACGAACAGGCCGGCCTGCTTGGCGCGGGTCAGCGCGGCGTTCACGGCGTCGCCGTTGGTGGTGATCAGGATGCCCTTGTCGCCCCGTGAGATGGCGTTGTCGACGGCGGTGATCTGGGTCTGGGTGTCGCCGTCGGACTGGCCGGCCGCCACCGTCAGGCTCACCTTGTCCTTGGCGGCCTGGGCCTTGGCGTCCTTCTGCATGCTCACGAAGTAGGGGTTGGTGAGCGTCTTCAGGATCAGCGAGACCCCCACCTTGTCGCCGCTCGAGGAGGAGCCCCCGTCGGAGGAGCCGCAGGCCGCCATCGTGGCGCCGAGGCACATGGTGACGCCGATCGCTGCCGCACGCGTACGCAGGCTGCGGCGGCCCGACGCCTGGCTGCTGGAGAAGTTCATCACTTGATCCCTTTCGGAGCCGTCCCTTGGCCGACGCTGAGACAACGTTGACTGACGGGGATGCTGGACCCATATGGACGTGGGCGTCAAGGGGCTGGTAGACATGCGTCGGCAACGAGTGAGTAACGCGCGATCGGCTGGAGACAACGATGACTCAAGGTGGGCCCCCGCCACGGTCCCCCCGCAGTCGCCCCACGATGCGTGAGGTGGCGGCGCTGGCCGGCGTGGCGATCAAGACGGTGTCTCGCGTGGTCAACGGCGTCCCCACCGTCGATCCGGCGATCGTCGCCCGGGTGCGTGAGGCCGCCGACCAGCTGGGCTACCGGCCCAACCTGACCGCCAGCAGCCTGCGGCGCGGGGACGGCCGTACGGCCACCATCGGCATGCTCGTCGAGGACGCGGCGAACCCGTTCTCCGCCGCGCTGACCCGCACCGTGGAGAACGTGGCGCGGGAACGCGGTGTGCTCGTCCTGGTCGGCAGTGTCGACGAGGACCCGGCCCGGGAACGGGAGTTGGCCCGGGCGCTCATCGACCGGCGGGTCGACGGGCTGGTGATCGTCCCGGCGGGGCGCGACCAGAGCTATCTGATCAGCGAGCAGCGCTCCGGTACCCGGATGGTCTTCATCGACCGTGAGGCCGGACTGCTCGACGCGGACGCCGTGGTCTCCGACAACCGCCAGGGTGCCGTCACCGCCGTCAACCACCTGCTGAAGGCCGGCCACCGTCGTATCGCCTATCTCGGCGACCGGGCGTCCATCCCCACGGCCGCTCTGCGCTTCGACGGCTACCGGCACGCCCTGGAGGTCGCGCAGCTCAAGTGCGACGACGAGATCGTCCTCCACGCGGCGGCCAGCGAGGCGGCCGCCATGGCCGCGACCGAACGGTTCCTGTCCCTGCCGGATCCGCCGACGGCCCTCTTCACCAGCCAGAACCTGGTGACCATAGGGGCCGTCCGCGCCCTGCGCGCCCTCGGCCTGCAGGACTCCGTCGCCCATGTCGGCTTCGACGACTTCCCGCTGGCCGACATCCTCAGCCCGGGCGTCTCCGTCATCGCCCAGGACGTCGAGCAACTGGGCAAGCAGGCCGCCGAGATGCTCTTCCACCGGCTGGACGGCGACCAGTCCCCCACTCGGACCGTCACCGTGCCGACCCGGCTGGTCGAGCGCGGCTCCGGCGAGATCCCGGCCGGAGCCCTTCGCGACTGACCGGGCCGGACGGCGGGCGGGAGCCCCGGATCGTCGACGGCACCGGGGGCAGATCTGGGTGGCCACGGAGCCGAGCCGTTTCGCTGCGTCGCCGCGTGCGCCGAGACCGGCCGAGGTAGCGGCCGGCGTGCTCGCGGGTGAGGTGGATGGTGGTGAGGCGCTTGCCGGTCCGCTCGATGAGATCGCCCGGTTCCTGCTCCTCGGCCTTGAGGTGCGGGCGTCGATCAGGACGATCTCGGTGGGGCCGCTGATCGGCGTCGCGGCCGTCGGCGAGAACGTTGCCGGGCGGGACCTCGTCGTTCTCCCGGGCGTGCACGACGGGAGGGAACGGCCTGCCGCCGCGCCGGACCCTGCGTGCCGAGAGCCCCTCGGCACGCCCGACCTGGCAGGGAAGGCGCCCGCGCCGCATGTGACGCCGCGTCAGTATGTACAAGGGAAAATCCGGTTCATCAGTGCGCAAATGGATCACTGGATCGGTGTAATCGGCACAGATGCCGGTCCGCGTGGGGATCTAGCGTCGGAGGGCACGGGGCCGTACGAGCCAGAAAGGCATCGAGTCACTCATGCCCATCCCGCACACCGACGTCATGCCCGCCGTCGAGTTCGACACCCTGACCGCCGCACCCGCACCCGCCCCCGGCCGGCCGCCCGCCGACCCCCTGCTGCTCCCCGTCGACGAGCTGCCCGCCTCCATGTCGCCGCCCGAACAGGTCAGCCGCCGGGTGCGTGACGAGCTGATGCTCGACGGCAACGCCCGGCTCAACCTCGCCACCTTCGTGACCACGTGGATGGAGCCGCAGGCACGGGAGCTGATGGCGGAGACGGCGGAGAAGAACCTCGCGGACCGCGCGGAGTACCCGCAGATCACGGCCATGGAGGAACGCTGTGTGCGGATGCTCGCCCGGCTCTGGCACGCGCCGCGCCCGGAACAGGTCCGCGGCTGCTCCACCACCGGTTCCAGCGAGGCGGCGATGCTCGGCGGACTCGCGCTCAAGCGCCGCTGGCAGGCCCGCCGGCGGGCCCAGGGCAAGGACACCGCGCGCCCGAACATGGTGATGGGCTCGAACGTCCAGGTGTGCTGGAAGAAGTTCGCCAACTACTTCGAGGTGGAACCGCGTTACGTCCCGATGGAACCGGGCCGCCACCACCTCACGCCGGACACGCTCACCGCCTACTGCGACGACAACACCATCGGCGTGGTGACCGTCCTCGGCTCGACGTACGACGGCTCCTACGAACCCGTCGCGGACATCTGCCTCGCCCTGGACGGATACCAGACCGCCACCGGCACCGACATCCCCGTGCACGTCGACGGGGCGTCCGGTGCGATGGTGGCGCCGTTCCTCGACCCGGGGCTGATGTGGGACTTCCAGCTCGAACGGGTCGCCTCCATCAACACCTCCGGCCACAAGTACGGGCACGTCTTCCCCGGTCTCGGCTGGGCCCTGTGGCGGGACGCCGCCGCCCTGCCCGACGACCTGGTCTTCGAGGTCGACTACCTGGGCGGCAGCTCACCCAGCTTCACCCTCAACTTCTCCCGCCCGGGCGCGCACGTCGTCGCGCAGTACTACAGCTTCCTCCGGTACGGCTTCGAGGGGCTGCGCAACCTGGCCGCCCAGAGCCGTACGACAGCGCGGGCACTCGCCGCCCGGATCCGCTCCATCGCCCCCTACGAGCTGGTCACGGACGGTTCCGAACTCCCCGCCTTCGCCTTCCGCGTGGCACCCGGCGTCCAGGGCATCACGGTGTTCGACGTCTCGCAGGCCATGCGTGCCCGCGGCTGGCACCTGCCCGCGTACACCTTCCCCGCGCCCTGCCAGGACGTCTCCGTGCTGCGTCTGGTCGTACGCACCGGATTCACCGCCGAACTCGCCGGCATGTTCGTCGCCGACCTGACGGAGGTCACCAGGCGGCTGCACACGGACCGCCCGGCGTCTCCGCCCGCTTAGGCCCTGCCCGGCCCCAGCGAGGCGCGGACGAGGCTGCTCAGTTCCTCGTCTCCGATGTCCGGCACCTCCTGGGAGCGGAGCCGGAGGGTGCCCTTTCCGCTGAGGAGCCCCGGGTGACGGGAGAGGAGGTCCGCGGCCGCGTCCGTGTCCCAGCCGTAGAGCGAGACGCCGTGCCGCCACACGCCCACGTGCAGCCTGCGGTCGCCGACCCGGTAGGTGGGCATCCCGTAGGACAGCCCGATGTCGGCGTCGGGGCAGGCCGCCAGGATCAGCCGGTGCACCCGGTCGAAGAGCGGACGGTGCTCGGGGTCGATCGCGTCGACATAGGTCTGGGTCTCGGCATCCATACGCCCCATTTGTACAGGGGAGACCGGCGTCACAGTGGCGTTGCGGGCAAGGTCACAGCCGCGCCCTCTGCTGCTCCTTTGCTGCTCTGGCCTAGCATCCGAGCATGACGGTCCTGCCTGACGACGGGCTCTCGCTGGCCGCCGAGTTCCCTGCCGCGAATCTTGAACAGTGGCACGGCCTGGTGGCCGGTGTCCTGCGCAAGTCGGGCAGGGAAGTCTCCGGCACGGCAGCTGAGGACGCCCTGTCCACCGCGCTCGAGGACGGGCTGCGCACCCGCCCCCTGTACACCGCGCACGACGCCGTACCCGACCCCGGTTTCCCCGGCTTCGCCCCCTTCGTGCGCGGCGCGCGCGCCGAGGGGAACACCGGCGGCGGCTGGGACGTACGGCAGCGGCACGCGGTCGCCGACAACAGCGCGGTGCTCGCGGACCTGGAGAACGGCGTCTCCTCGCTGTGGCTGGTGGTGGGCGAGAACGGTGTCCCGGTCACGTCGCTCGGCACGGTCCTCGACGGCGTCTACCTCGACCTCGCACCCGTCGTCCTCGACGCGGGCGGCCGGTTCGAGTCCGCCGCCCGGGAGTTGCTGCGGCTGTACGCCGAGCGCGGCGTCGACAACAAGGCCGCGCGCGGCAACCTCGGCGCCGACCCGCTGGGCCACGAGGCCCGTACGGGCGAGGCGTTGGACTTCGCTCCGGTCGTCCCGCTCGCCCGGCGGTGCGCCGAGGAGTACCCGGGGCTGCGGGCGCTGACCGTGGACGCGCTGCCGTACCACGAGGCGGGCGGTTCGGCGGCGCAGGAGCTGGGCTCCTCGATCGCCACCGGTGTCGCCTATCTGCGGGGGCTGACCGAGGCCGGGCTGAGCGTCGAACAGGCCTGCGGGCAGCTGGAGTTCCGGTACGCGGCGACGGCCGACCAGTTCCTGACCATCGCCAAGCTGCGGGCGGCGCGCCGGCTGTGGGCGCGGGTCGCCGAGGTGTGCGGGGCGCCCGGCGCGGGTGCGCAGGCGCAGCACGCCGTGGTGTCGCCGGTGATGATGACCCGTCGCGATCCGTGGGTGAACATGCTGCGCGCGACGATCGCCACGCTGGCCGCCGGGGTCGGCGGTGCCGACGCGGTGACCGTGCTGCCCTTCGACCACGCGCTCGGTCTGCCGGACGCGTTCGCGCGGCGGATCGCGCGCAACACCTCGACGATCCTGGTCGAGGAGTCGCATCTGTCCCGGGTGATCGACCCGGCGGGCGGCTCCTGGTACGTGGAACGGCTCACCGACGAACTCGCCGAGGCCGCCTGGCGGTTCTTCCGGACGATCGAACGCGACGGCGGCCAGGCGGCCGTCCTGCGCTCCGGCCGGCTCCGCACCGACCTGGCGACGACATGGGCGCAGCGCTCCAAGAAGCTCGCCACGCGCCGCGAACCCATCACCGGCGTCAGCGAGTTCCCGCACCTCGGCGAGAAGCCCGTGGAGCGCGCCCCCGCGCCCGAGCCCCGGACCGGCGGTCTGCCCCGCGTCCGGCGCGACGAGGCGTACGAGGACCTGCGCGCCCGCTCCGACGCGCACCTCGCTGCGACCGGGTCCCGGCCGCGGGTCTTCCTCGCCTCGATCGGTCCCGCCGCCGCACACACCGCGCGTACGACGTTCGCCGCCAACCTCTTCCAGGCGGGCGGCGTCGAGCCGGTCACCGAGGGCACGTTCGAGGAGAGCGGCGCCACCGAGGTCTGTCTGTGCTCAAGCGACGCGCTGTACGAGGAGCGGGCCGACGACGTCGCGGGGACCCTCAGGTCGGCAGGCGCGCGGCACGTGTTCCTCGCCGGGCGGCCCGGGCAGTACACCGGCGTGGACTCCTACGTCTTCGCGGGCTGCGACGCCGTCGCCGTGCTCACCGCCACCCTCGACCGCATGGGAGTGTCCTGATGACCGCCCCCACTGGCCCTTCCGTCCCCGACTTCTCCGGGATCGAGCTGGGGACCCCGGCCACCGAGGGCGGTGCCGACGACTGGCGTACGGCCGTGAAGAACGCCACCGGCGGGGCCGAGTCCGCCTGGGAGACGCCCGAGGGCATCGAGGTCAAGCCGCTGTACACCGGCCGTGACCTGGAGGGCCTGGACTTCCTGGAGACGTACCCGGGTGTGGCGCCGTATCTGCGCGGCCCGTACCCGACGATGTACGTCAACCAGCCCTGGACGATCCGCCAGTACGCGGGCTTCTCCACCGCCGAGGAGTCCAACGCGTTCTACCGGCGCAACCTCGCGGCCGGCCAGAAGGGCCTGTCGGTCGCCTTCGACCTGCCCACGCACCGCGGTTACGACAGCGACCACCCGCGCGTGACCGGTGACGTCGGCATGGCGGGCGTGGCCATCGACTCGATCCTCGACATGCGGCAGCTCTTCGACGGCATCCCGCTGGACAAGATGTCCGTGTCGATGACGATGAACGGCGCCGTGCTGCCGGTGCTGGCGCTGTACATCGTGGCGGCGGAGGAACAGGGCGTGCCGCCCGAGAAGTTGGCCGGGACCATCCAGAACGACATCCTCAAGGAGTTCATGGTCCGCAACACCTACATCTATCCGCCGAAGCCGTCGATGCGGATCATCTCCGACATCTTCGCCTTCACCTCGCAGCGGATGCCGCGCTACAACTCCATCTCCATCTCCGGCTACCACATCCAGGAGGCGGGTGCGACGGCCGACCTGGAGCTGGCGTACACCCTCGCGGACGGGGTGGAGTACATCCGCGCGGGACGCGAAGTCGGCCTGGACGTGGACGCGTTCGCGCCCCGGCTGTCCTTCTTCTGGGCGATCGGCATGAACTTCTTCATGGAGATCGCCAAGCTGCGCGCGGCCCGCCTGCTGTGGGCGAAGCTGGTCCGGCAGTTCGACCCGCAGAACGCCAAGTCCCTGTCGCTGCGTACCCATTCGCAGACCTCGGGCTGGTCGCTCACCGCGCAGGACGTCTTCAACAACGTCACGCGCACCTGCGTCGAGGCGATGGCGGCGACCCAGGGCCACACCCAGTCGCTGCACACCAACGCCCTCGACGAGGCACTGGCGTTGCCCACCGACTTCTCCGCGCGCATCGCCCGCAACACCCAGCTGCTGATCCAGCAGGAGTCCGGCACCACCCGGGTCATCGACCCGTGGGGCGGCAGCGCGTACGTGGAGAAGCTGACGTACGACCTGGCGCGCAAGGCGTGGCAGCACATCCAGGAGGTGGAGGCGGCGGGCGGCATGGCCAAGGCGATCGACGCCGGCATCCCCAAGCTGCGCATCGAGGAGGCCGCGGCCCGCACCCAGGCCCGCATCGACTCCGGCCGCCAGCCCGTGATCGGCGTCAACAAGTACCGCGTCGAGACCGACCAGGCGATCGACGTCCTCAAGGTCGACAACTCCTCGGTGCGCACCCAGCAGATCGAGAAGCTGCGGCGGCTGCGCGCGGACCGCGACGAGACCGCCTGCCGGGACGCCCTCGACGCGCTGACCCGGGCCGCCGACGGCGAGGGCAACCTGCTGGAACTGGCCGTGCACGCGGCCCGCGCGAAGGCCACGGTCGGGGAGATCTCCGACGCCCTGGAGAAGGTGTACGGCCGGCACGCGAGCCAGATCCGTACGATCTCCGGCGTGTACCGCAACGAAGCAGGGGAGTCCCCGTCCGTGGACCGCACCCGCGCCCTGGTGGACGCCTTCGAGGAGGCCGAGGGCCGCCGCCCGCGCATCCTGGTCGCCAAGATGGGCCAGGACGGCCACGACCGCGGCCAGAAGGTGATCGCCACCGCCTTCGCCGACCTGGGCTTCGACGTCGACGTCGGCCCGCTGTTCCAGACCCCGGGCGAGGTGGCCCGCCAGGCCGTGGAGGCGGACGTGCACATCGTCGGCGTCTCGTCCCTGGCCGCCGGTCACCTCACCCTCGTACCGGCGCTGCGCGAGGCGCTGGCCGAGGAGGGCCGGGAGGACATCATGATCGTGGTGGGCGGGGTGATCCCGCCGCAGGACGTGCCGACCCTGCTGGAGATGGGTGCGGCGGCGGTGTTCCCGCCGGGGACGGTGATCCCGGACGCCGCCTACGACCTGGTGGAGCGCCTGTCGGCCGACCTCGGGCACGGGCAGTGATCGATCTCGACGCCTATGTGAAGGGTGTGCTCGACGGGAAGCGGGCGATCGTGGCCCGCGCCATCACGCTCGTCGAGTCCACCCATCCCCGACACCGGCCACTCGCACAGGAGTTGCTCACCGCGCTGCTCCCGCACAGCGGCCGGGCGCGGCGGATCGGTGTCAGCGGAGTACCGGGTGTGGGCAAGTCGACGTTCATCGACGCGTTCGGCACGATGCTGACCTCGCTCGGACACCGGGTGGCCGTGCTCGCCGTGGACCCGTCCTCCAGCCGTACCGGCGGCTCGATCCTCGGCGACAAGACCCGCATGGAACGCCTGGCCGTCGACCCGGCGGCCTTCGTACGGCCCTCCCCCACGGCGGGCACGCTCGGCGGGGTGGCCAAGGCGACCCGGGAGTCGATCGTGGTGATGGAGGCCGCGGGCTACGACGTCGTGCTCGTCGAGACCGTCGGTGTCGGCCAGTCGGAGACCGCCGTCGCCAACATGGTCGACTCCTTCCTGCTGTTGACGCTGGCCCGCACCGGCGACCAGCTCCAGGGCATCAAGAAGGGTGTCCTGGAGCTGGCCGACGTGATCGCCGTGAACAAGGCGGACGGGCCGCACCAGCGCGACGCGCAGGCCGCCGCACGGGAGTTGGCGGGCGCGCTGCGCCTGATGCACGGCAGGGACGCGGCCTGGACCCCGCCGGTGCTGAGCTGCAGCGCCCGCGAGTCGGCGGGCCTGGACACCGTGTGGGAGCGCCTCGAACAGCACCGCACGCTGCTCGACTCCACGGGCCGCCTCGCCGCCAAACGCCGTGACCAGCAGGTGGACTGGACCTGGACGATGGTCCGCGACGACCTGCTCGGCCGCCTCCGCTCCGACCCGGCCGTCCGCACCCTCGCCCCGGACCTCGAACAGCAGGTCAGAAACGGGGAGTTGACGGCCACGCTGGCCGCCGAGCGGATCCTGAAGGCCTTCGGCCAGGACACCGACCGCGGGTAGGCGCCCGGTCGGACGACGGCCACCGGCCGGTGGGGTGCGGGGGCCGTCGACCTGGACCTGTGCGACGACGGCGTCGGCTTCGACCTCGCGCAGGTCGACGGCAGCTCCCGCACGGACCGCGGTTTCGGCCTGCCGGCCGCCCGGGCACGACTGCGGGAGTACGGCGGTGATCTCACCGTCGACGGGGCGCCGGGCCGGGGCACCCGCATCCGAGCCACCGTCCCCGCCCGCCCGTGCACCGGTGCGCTGCTGCCGCTGGGTCCGACGGCGGCCGTACGGTGACCGCCCCGCCGCTGCGCCTGCTGATCGCCGACGACCACACGGTCGTGCGGGCAGGGCTGCGTGCCCTGCTGGAGGGCGAGCCGGATCTCAACGTGGTCGCGGAGGCTTCGGATCCCGAGGAGGCCGTGGGTCTCGCCGTGGATCTGGCGCCCGACGTCGTGCTGATGGACCCGCGGTTCGAGAGGACGGCCCGGGCGCCGCCGTGGCCGACGGCGTCGAAGCCGTCCGCGCGCCTGAGGCCGGCGCGCGCGGTTATGTGCTCAAGGCCGGGCCGCCCGAGGACCTCTTCCGTGCCGTGCGGAGCGCCGCGGTGGGCGGGATGGGGCTCGCGCCCGAGGTGGTCGGGGAGCTCGGCGGCCAAGTGGTCAGCCCGGCGCCGGAGTTGACGCGCCGGGAGCGGGAGGTCGTCCAACTGATGGCGGACGGCGACAGCAACCGTGGCATCGCCGAGTCCCTGTGCCTCAGCGAGGCGACGATCAAGGCGCACCTGGTGCGCGTCTACCGCAAGCTCGGCGTGGGCAACAGGGCGGCCGCAGTTTCGGAGGCGGTCCGACGGAGGCTGCTGGAGTTCACGTAGGAAGGTGGCTGACGGGTCCCGCCGAGCTCAGGGCCGCGTCTGCGGACCGGTGTCCCCCGCCGGCGGGGCCTCCCGCACCCGGGTGACGGCCGCGGCCATCTGCTGACGGACCTCCTGGGGAACCGGTTCTCCGTCGACGGCGCCCATCAGCTCCTGAGCGAGGTGGTGGAGCTTGCGGTTGGTGTGCTGCGAGGTGATGACGAGCACCGTCCAGGCGTCCTCGGAGCTCAGTCCGAAGGTCGCCATCACGATGCCGCGGGCCACGTCGATGGCCGGCCGGGTCCGCATGGCGCGGCGCAGCTGGCCGACCTCCAGACGCAGCTCCTCGTCGACGTCCACGGGCCGGCCCCGTGCGTCGAGAGCGGGGACAAGCACTGTGTCCTGGCCGACCCGTCCGTCCGGGCTGTCCGCGCCGTACGAGCCCGCCGGGCCGCCAAGGCCTTCAGGACGCTCGGTGCCGGACGGGCTCTGCGCGCCGCCGGCCGCGAACAGCTCCCTGGCGCCCGTCAGGTCGAGCAGTCGTCCCACGGCAGGGCCGCTCACCCGGACGGAGACGGTCTTGCCCTGGTCGAGGGCCGCCCGACGCAGGCCCAACAGGACGTTGAGGCCACCGCAGTCGCAGAACCCGACCTCGCCCAGGTCCAGGTCGATGCCGGTGGCCGAGCGGTCGAGGGCGGCATGGAGCTCGGGCTGGAGCCACTCGGCACCCACGTCGAACTCACCACGGCATGTGACGACCATCCGGTCGCCGGCGACCACGGATTCGACCGTGGCCAGACATGGCGGGGCCACGTCCCTCGCGATGAGGGGCTGCGCCGAGTGCGCAGGTTCCGGCATGACCCTTCTCCCTTGTGTGCTCGGCTGCCTCCGCTACCCAGACTCCCCTCCCCGACCTATATACGTCAACCAATACATGAAACTATGTTCCGGTTTTTGGATGCGTGAATATATGGTCGGTAGAGTGGGGCCATGGATGGAGTTCCCGAGTCACACACCGGATGGACGTTCGTCACCAACCACGCGCGCGTGCTGGCCGTGATCGCGGACAACCACAGCGCCCGGATCCGCGACATCGCCGCACACTGCCGGCTCACCGAACGCGCCGTCCAGAAAATCATTTCCGATCTGGAGCAGGACGGGTACCTCTCGCACATCAGGGAGGGGCGCACCAACACCTACCGGATCGACCCGGGCAAGGTCCTGCGCCATCCGGCCGAGGCCGGTCTGACGGTGGCGTCACTGCTGTCCCTGCTCGTCCAGGACGAGGCGGACCGCACGGACTCCCCCAAGCGGGCCGCACCCCGGGCGTGACCCGACCGGAGCGACCGGCTGACGAACGGGGCCGCCGGCCCACCTGGCCAGGCCCGGGCAGGCGCGCGCAGGAACGGCTGCACCACCCGCCCGGACGGCACCGCACACAGCCGTATCGCGCCGCCCGCCTCACGATGCCGGGACCGCGCCGCGACCCTCACCCTCACCCGGGCCACGCCCCGATCACCGCGGGCGCCCCCTCCGAACCCGGCCGCCCCACGCGCACACCGCGTGAGGTCCCAGAAACTTCGCGTTCATGACAGCCCGGCCGCTCGGTAACAACCGCTTCCTAGGGTGACCCGCCGTGGGATCCACGTCGTATACAGGGCCGCCGGGCAGCTGACGACGGCCCGGCGACCGCCCCCTCCTGCCGACGACGTCAAGCGGGGTTCCCACACGTCCCCCCACCACCCGCTCCGAGCCCCACCGGGAGGCGTGACATGAGCACAACCGAGTCACGGTCGGCAACGGCAGACCCGACGACATCCGCCGACCAGGCGGCCAACGAGACGCTGGAGGACTACACCCTCCGCTTCGCGCCCCGCAGTTACCGCCGCTGGACCCCGATGGTCGTGGCCACCACGGCACTCGGCGGCATCGCCTACATGGCCGACTTCTCCATCGGCGCAGGCATCGGCCTGGCGCACGGCACCGGCAACGCGCTCGTGGCGATCGCCGTCGCCGCCGTCGTCATCTTCGTCACCGGCTTCCCCCTCGCCTACTACGGCGCCCGCTACAACATCGACCTGGACCTGATCACCCGCGGGTCCGGCTTCGGCTACTACGGCTCGGTCCTCACCAGCGTCATCTTCGCCAGCTTCACCTTCATCTTCTTCGCCCTCGAAGGCTCGATCATGGCCCAGGGCCTCAAGCTGGGCCTCGGACTCCCGCTGTGGCTGGGCTACCTGGTCTCCACGCTGATGGTGATCCCGCTGGTCATCTACGGCATGAAGGCGCTCAGCAAGCTCCAGGTCTGGACGACCCCGGTCTGGCTGCTGCTGATGGTCGGCCCGCTGATCTACCTGATCTCCACCGACCCGGGCACGGTCGACCGCTTCCTCGCCTACGCGGGCACCGACGGCGACGGCGGCGTCAACACCGCCTCCGTCCTTCTCGGCGCGGGCGTGTGTCTCTCGCTCATCGCGCAGATCGGCGAGCAGATCGACTACCTGCGCTTCATGCCGCCCAAGACCGAGGCGAACAAGCGCAGTTGGTGGACCGCGGTCATCATGGCCGGTCCCGGCTGGGTCGTACTCGGTGCGCTCAAGCAGGCCATCGGTGTCTTCCTCGCCGTGTACATCCTCGCGAAGGTCGGCGCGGACGTCGCCCCCGAACCCATCCAGCAGTTCAAGGGCGCCTTCGACGCGATGATGCCGTCCTGGCTGGTGCTCCCGCTGGCCGTGGCCCTCGTCGTGATCAGCCAGATCAAGATCAACGTGACGAACGCGTACTCCGGCTCGCTCGCCTGGACCAACTCCTTCACCCGCCTCACCAAGCACTACCCCGGCCGCATGGTCTTCGTCCTGGTCAACCTGGGCTTCGCGCTCGCCCTGATGGAAGCCGACATGTTCAGCTTCCTCAACGACATCCTCGGCTTCTACTCGAACTGCGCGATCGCCTGGGTAGTCACCGTCGCCACCGACATCGGCATCAACAAGTACCTGCTCAAACTCTCCCCGCACGCCCCCGAGTTCCGCCGCGGCATGCTCTACGCCGTCAACCCGGTCGGTGTGGTCGCCTTCGTCGCCGCCTCCGGCCTGTCCATCGCCATGTACTTCCACGCCCTCGGCGACACCCTCCAGCCGTACTCCCCCGTCGCCGCCGCCCTCATCGCCTTCGTCCTCACCCCGCTGATGGCCGTCGTCACCAAGGGCAAGTACTACCTGCGCCGCACCGACGACGGCATCGACGAGCCGATGCTGGACGCCGACGGCAACCCGAGCGCGGTCACCTACGACTGCCACGTCTGCCGGCAGCCGTACGAGCGCCCCGACCTGGCCGCCTGCGCCACCCACGACGCGGTGGTCTGCTCGCTGTGCCTGAGCACGGACAAGGCGGGCGACCACGTGCTGCCCGCCACCGTCTGACAGCACACGGTCCACGTCGGACCGCGGACCGCACTCACGGGCATCCGCGAGTGCCCGGGCGACCGGGCCTCGCGGGTCGGCGTTTCCTCGCGGTCAGGCGGCGGCGCCGAACCACCTGGGCAGCCGGTCGAGGAGTTCCGCCCGGTCCTCGCCCGCCCACGCCACATGGCCGTCCGGTCGCAGCAGTACCGCGGGCACGTCCAGTTCCCCGCTGCCGTCGACGACGTGGTCGACCCGGTCCGACCAGCCCGCCACCGAGAGCCGCCCGGTCCGGTCGAGGAGCAGTCCGCGGCCGCCGCGCGTCAGCTCGTAGAGTCGGCCGCGCTTCAGCGGGAGGTCCCGCAGGCGCCGGCCGAGCAGTTCATGGCCCTCGCCGAAGTCGTAGCGCACGCCGATCGCGGTGATCTTCTCGACCAGGTACCGGTTCACCTCGTCGAAGTCCATCAGCTGCGACAGCAGCCGGCGCACCGCCCGCGGCCCCGGCTCGGTCGAGAGCAGCTCCATCTGCGCGCGGGTGCTGCTGAGCACGTCGGCGGCCACCGGGTGCCGTTCGGCGTGGTAGCTGTCGAGCAGTCCTCCGGGCGCCCAGCCGGCCACCTCGGCGGCCAGTTTCCAGCCCAGGTTGAACGCGTCCTGGACACCGAGGTTGAGGCCCTGTCCACCGACCGGCGGGTGGACGTGCGCCGCGTCGCCGGCCAGCAGCACCCGGCCAACCCGGTAGCGCTCCGCCTGCCGGGTGGCGTCGCCGAAGCGGGACAGCCAGCGCGGTGAGTGCACCCCGAAGTCGGTACCGGCGACCGCCCTCAGCCGTCGCTTGAACTCGTCGAGGGTCGGCGCGGCCGAGCGGTCCTCCGCCACCCCCTCGGCGGGCACGACGACGCGGTACAGCCCGTCCCCGACGGGCCCGAGGCCGAACAGCTTCTGGGTGCGGCGGATCTCGGTCACCACCTTGCTCACCGTCTCCGGCGGCACGCCGACCTCCATCGCGCCGAGCAGTGTCTCGGTCGTGGCGGGTTCGCCGGGGAAGCCGACACCGATCAGCTTGCGCACCGTGCTGCGGCCGCCGTCGCAGCCGACGAGCCAGCGCGACCGCAGCCGGGTCCCGTCGGCGAGTTCGGCGTCCACCCCGTTCTCGTCCTGGCTCAGTCCGACCAGTTCGCTGCCGCGCCGGACCTTGGTGCCGAGCTCGACTGCATGCTCGGCCAGCAGACGGTCGGTGGTCGTCTGCGGGATGGCCAGGACGTAGGCGTGCGCACTGTCCAGCCGTTCCGGCCAGGGCCTGTCGATGCCGGCGAAGTAGCCGCCGGCGGTGAACTGCCGTCCGTGGGCGAGGAACCGCTCCAGCAGCCCGCGCTGGTCCAGCACCTCGATGCTGCGCACATGCAGACCGAGCGAGCGGACGACCTGCGTCGGTTCCGCCGCCTTCTCCAGGAGGACCACCCGCACGCCGTGCAGCCGCAGCTCGGCGGCCAGCATCAGTCCGGTCGGTCCGCCGCCGACGACGGTCACGTCGATCATCGAATCCCCCTCTGTCGACACGGGCCGGGCCGCTGCGCTCATGGTCTGTTCCCGCAGGCTCCGGCCTCGGACGGGGATTGTGCGGCACCACCGGGGCCTTGCCGCAAGGCCCCCCGTGGGCTATACGTTGAAGAGGGCAAGGAGGTGCTGACCTCCCTGCCCTCTGTCATGTGTCCCCGCACGATCCCGTTCAGGCCGACTGCGGCTGCAGGTAGCGCGCCAGCAGGTCGTCCAGGGTCACCATGCCCGTGAGCGTGCCCGCCTCGTCGCGTACGACCGCCAGCGAGGCGCGGTTGCGGCGGAGCAGGTCGATCGCGTCGGCGACCTTGGTGTCCTGCGTCAGTTCCGGGACCGGGCGGGCGAGGGTGCGGGCGGTCCCGGTACGGCCCTGGGCGCGGGCGACCAGGGCGTCGCGGGCGTGGAGGGAGCCGAGGACCCGGTCGCCCTCACGGACCAGCATGCGGGTGCGGTCGTGGTCGGCGGCCGTGCGCAGGATGGTGTCGAGGTCGGCGGTACCCGCCACTGACGTGATGTCCGCGGCCGGGATCCGCAGGTCGCCGACCGGGGTCTCGGGCTCTGTGAGCGAACGGGTGAGCAGCTCGGAGTCGGCCTCGCTGATCAGGCCGAGGCGCTGCGACTCCTCGACCAGGTGGGTGAGTTGCTCCCGGTTGTGCACGGCTGCCAGCTCGTCGCGCGGGGTGACCCGGCACAGCCGTACCAGCGCGTTGCTCATGGAGTTGAGCACCGAGATCAGCGGCCGGACGACCTTGACGACAGCCCGGAAGGGCGGTGAGAGCAGCATCGCGGAACGCTCGGGGTGGGCGATCGCCCAGGACTTGGGGGCCATCTCACCGAGCACCATGTGCAGGAACACCACGACGAACATGGCGAACACGAAGGCCACGCCGTAGCTGAGTCCGCTGGGCAGGCCCAAGTCGTGGAGCAGCGGGTCGAGTTCGTGGGAGATCGCGGGCTTGGAGACCGAGCCGAGGCCCAGGGTGCAGACGGTGATGCCGAGTTGGGCGCCCGCCAGCATCAGCGACAGCTCGCGCATCCCGGCCAGAGCCGCCTTCGCACCGCGCCGGCCCTGCGCCGCGGCCTTCTCCATGCGGTGCCGCTTGGCGGCGACCAGCGCGAACTCGGCGGCGACGAAGAACCCGCTGCCGATCAGCAGCAGGACGGTGACGAGGAGCGCCATGGGGAAACTCATGCCTGCTCCTCCTCGGACTCGGACTCGGACTCGGACTCGGAAAGCCTCTCGATGCGGACCCGCTCCGGCACGTGCCGGTCCAGGGTCCGTACGTCGATCACCGCGCGGCCGCCGGGGAGCAGGTCGACGGTGACCCGGTCCCCGATGGCGGGGAAACGGCCGAGGCGGTCCACGACGAGGCCCGCGACGGTGTCGTAGTCCTCCTCCTCGGGCAGTTCGACGCCGGTGGCGTCGGCGATCTCGTCGAGGCGGCGGCCCGCGTCGACCAGCCAACCCGCCCCGTCGGGCACGGCGAGTTCGGTGACGGTGTCGGTCTCGTCGGCGATGTCGCCGACCAGTTCCTCGGCGATGTCCTCGTAGGTGACGATGCCGGCGACGCCGCCGTGTTCGTCCAGGACGACCGCGAACTCGTCGTCCTTCTCACGCATCCGCTCGACGGCGTCCGGCAGCGGCAGTGTGTCGGGGAGCAGCAGCGGGGTGCGGGCGAGGGCGCCCGCGGTGGCCCGGGCGAGTTCATGGGCGGGCAGGCGCATCAACTCCCGTACGCCCAGGACGCCGGGCACGTCGTCGGGGTGGTCGCCGAGGACGGGGTAGGTGGAGTGGCCGTGCTCGGCGATCAGGTCGATCGCCTCGGCGGCGGTGGCGTCCCTCCGGACGAAGACGGCGTCGACGCGCGGCACCATCACCTCGTCGAGGGTGCGCTCGGAGAACTCCAGGGCGTGGTCGAGGAGTTCGGCGGTGTCCTTGGGCAGTTCGCCCTGTTCGTGGGACTCGCCGATGAGGTGGCCTAGCTCCTCCAGGGTGGCGCCGTGGTGGAGTTCCTCGACGGGTTCGATGCCGACCCTGCGGAGCAGGCGGTTGGCCGCGCCGTCGAAGACGTGCACGAGCGGGCCGACGACCTTCAGGTATCCGAGCGTGGAGGGTGCGAGGGCCTTCGCGAGCCGTTCGGGGACGGCGATGGCGAGGTTCTTCGGGGCCAGTTCGCCGAGGACCATCTGGACGACGGTGGCCAGGACGAAGGCCAGCACGACGGAGATGCCGCCGACGGCCCCCTCGGGGATGCCCATGCCGGTCAGGGCGGGCTTCAGCAGTGCGGAGACCGACGGTTCGGCGATGAAGCCGACGACCAGACCGGTGACGGTGATGCCCAGCTGGGCGCCGGAGAGCATGAAGGACAGTCGGCCCAGGACCTTGAGGGCGCGGGCGGCCTTCTTGTCACCGGCCTCGGCCTCGCGGGAGAGTGCGAGCCGGTCCGCGGAGACGTACGCGAACTCCTGGGCGACGAAGTAGCCGGTCCCCGCGGTCAGCAGGAACACGGCGAGCAGGCCGAGGACGGCGCTTGTGGTACTCAACGGCGGGTGGATCGCGTCGGGCGGGAGTCCGTCGGTGGGGCGGACACGGGCTTGCTCCTTCGGTAGTGACGTGCAGGGTGTGAACGGCCGGGACGGGAACGGCGTTCCCAGATCTACCAGCGGTGGGGCCGAACCGCCCGGCGATCACGCGGTCGCCGGGGCAGGCCCCACCCCGAAGGAGGGCTCGGCGAGCATGCCGATCACCAGCGAGGCGACCGGGATCTCGGTCACCGGGTCACCCCCGCTCCCCCGGTCGGGCGGCGGACGGCACGGCTGGTACTGGGAGGCTCACCCATTGCGGAACTGTGGCTCCTTCGTCGGTCGGGGGCGTTCCACACAAGGGTAAAGGACAAGCAAAGTGACCTGGCGCGAAGGAGACGGGTACGCTGCCGGTCCGGCGGGCGTCGTGTCCGACTCCGGCGTCAACGTCTGACGGAGGCCTTCACATGTTCGGACTGAGCGAACTCGCGATCATCCTGATCGTCGTCATTGCCGTCCTCGCCATCAAGAAGGGTCCCGAGCTGACCCGTTCCGCGGGAAAGTCGGCGCGCATCCTCAAGGCGGAGGCACGGGCGGCGAAGGAGGGCCCGCCGACCCCCAAGGTGATCAAGGGGGAGGTCGTCGAGCCCGGCAACACCACGGCGTCCAGCTGATCGTTTCAGGACGGCCGCGCGCCGTCACGATGATCTACCGCTCCGGGTCCCGTGTCACGAGCCGGCCGAAGAGGCGCCGGTCGCCGTCGAGCCTGGGTTGCGCGCTGTTCAATTCCCGACCGGGACGGGCCGGGTTCCACCAGGGGTGGTGGCGTGCCGCGTCCGCGGTGGCCGGGCAGGGGGGCGCTGTGGCGGTGCGCGGCGCTTCTGTCGGCGTGCTCGACAGTGAGCCGGTGGGTCGCGTAGGCCGCCGCCGCGGTGAGGACGATTAAGGCGGCGGCTGTCAGGAAGCCGTTCACGGCGGCCGCGTCACATACCGACGATCAGGCGACTGGCCCGACCGGGCTGGTGCGGGACGGCCGCGGGCATCGCGGTGGCGCCGCCCTCGTATTCCCATGCCTCGCCCGGGTCCACCGGCTCGTAGGTCGCGGCGACATCGTGCCGGGCCTCGTCCGCGGCGATGAGCGCGCTCGCGGTCAGGGGCGGTCCGTCGGAGCGGGACGCGGCGGTCATCAGCCGGGCCGCCGACTCCGCTCCGGTTTCGGGCGGGATGATCAGCAGGTCCCAGCGGCCGGTGCCGTAGGAGAGCAGCAGCAGCTTGTGCGGGTCGATCTCCGGGGTGAACCAGCCGACCTTGACGATGTGGCCGTCCACGGGAACCCGGCGCGGGATGACCGGCCAGTACTTCGGGTTGACGGCGATGCGTGTGATCCGGCCCCACAGGGGGTCCAACACGCCGGTCAGCGCGGGCAGTTCACTCAGCAGATCCCGGGAGCGGGGCCACCAGGCACCGTCCAGGAGTCCGCGGGAGGCGCCGTCGGCCTTCAGGGCGAGACGCGCGGCCGGGGTTGCGACGGGCTCGGGATGCGGCAGGGTTGAGTGCAAGGTCGCCGACATGATGCGGACCCGTCTCCGGGCCGCCTCTGCGGCGGCCCGGGTTTCATCTCTCGCCGAGAACGACCCGGCGTGAAAGCCGGTGTGCGAAGTGCCCTCGGTACTGTCAACCCTACTCCGCGCCCGGCCGCGACGCGGCGTAGTGGCCGCCTAGATGTGGAGCAGCCTCTGGGTGGTCTCCCGGTACTGCCTCAGTGCGTGCCGAAGTTCGTCGGACTGTGCGTCGGGGTTCTGGTCCTGCCAGCCGGCACGCAGAAGACGCCGTCGTTCCGCGAGGGCGTTCACGAGCTGTGCGATGGCTTCGTCATAGGCGCCCTCGGCCTCTTCCAGCGCCTCGAGCGGGGTGTCGGCGAAGGTGTTGAGGGCGTGCCGGAGGCGCTGGACGATCTTGTCCTGTTCGTCCGACGGGAGCAGCGGCTCCGTGCTTGGGCTACGGCGTCCGGCCGGGCCAGGAGTCTGGCCGGCCGGCTGCCGGGCGCGTGTCTGGTCGTACATCATCGGGGGCTACTTCCGTTCCGCCTGAAGGCGTCCTTGGTCTTCTCCACGGCCTGTTTCAGACTTCCGGAGACGCGGTCGTTGCTGCCTCGGCGTTGCAGTCGCCTGTTTCCGGTGACTCGGCCGAGCTCTTGCGTGATCCTGCCCCTCATCGTCTGCGCCTGGTTCCTGATGCTCCGTGCAACGGTCATGGCGGGCCTCGCTGTTGTCCGGTGGGTGGCTGCTCGCGGGGACCGGGCGAGGTGGGATGGTGCAACGCTTCGCCGTGTGTTCCGCGGGCGCACGGCCCGGCACCGTGCGGCCTTTCCGCGTCCGGCGACGGTCCGTGTCAACGCAGCGGTTCGCGATCGGCGCCGCCTCTCTACGGCCTGGGCGGTGGCGCATACAGCCCCATCGACGCGGCCGGCCGGTCGGGCCGTCCGCCGTCGGCGTCGGCGTGGGCGTCGGCCGATGCGGAGGGCGCGTCGACCAGTTCGGCCGTCATGAGAGCGGTCGCGGTCGACTGCGGGGCGGTGCTCACGCTCGCGGCGGCCATCAGTCGGGCGGCCGACGGGTCGCTGACCTCCGGAGGTATCACCAGGAGGCCCCAGGGGCCCGACGCTCCGGACAGCAGCAGGATCTTGTGCGGATCCAGGTCCGTGGTGAACCAACCGACCTTCACCACATGCCCGTTGACGAAAATCCGTTGCGGGATGATCGGCCAGTAGCGGGGGTTGACGGCGATACGGGTGATCCGTCCCCACAACGGGTCCAGTACGTCGGCCAGCAAGGGGAGTTCGTAATTCAGGTCACGAGAGTGGGGCCACCAAGCGCCGTCCAGCTCGACCTGCCCCGGGGAGGGACTCACGAGTTTGAGGGCAAGGCGTGCGGCCGGGGCCCCGAAGGGCACAGCGCGCGGCGGAGGATGGTCGGTGATCGCGGACATCGTGCGAACCCGTCTCCGAACCCCTGCGCGTGCGCAGTTGCCCGGTGCTGTTGCTCACCAGGAACGACACCGGGATCGGAGCCGGTGCGCGAAGTGCTCCCGATGGGTTCACGCTACTCCCCGAAGACGCCGAACGGACCGCTCCCGGAGATCCCTCACGTCCGGCGGCCGTCCTTGCCCGAGGAGCGGCTGGTCTCCAGCCAGGACCGCGCCGGTTCTGCCGCGCTGGTGGTGTCCACAGTGAGCTCGAGGCGGGTCCCTCCCCCGGCGTCCGCGGGATAGCTGCGCTGTTCTGTGGTGGCGAAGCAGTGACGGAGAACCTCCGCGACCCGGCGGGCGACCTCGGGGGAAGCGGCGACGATACGTACGTCGGCGTGTCCGTCCGAGGGGGTTTCCTGGGGCTGCATGATGACCGTTCCCTCTTGGGCGTGTGGATCCTTGGACTGGATCTTTCACCCTACGCCAGCCCTTGTGACCAGCGAGCTTTACGACTGCTGAGGGCTGCGGAGTACCGTGGTACGAGGAAGTCACTCCATGTCTCGCGCAGAGAGGCGGGTGTCATGTCCGACTCCGGTTTCCCGCGTGTGACCAGGCTCCTGCCGGACGCCGTCCACCAGGCGGTGAAGCCGGGGACCGCTGTCGTACGGCTACAGACCACGCATGACCGCCGGGGCGTCCTCGACGGGGCGTGGTGGCCGTGCTCCCGTGATATCGCAGCCGAGCTTCCCGCCCTGATCTCCGCGCTGACCGAGTACCTCGGGCCGCTCACACGCGTCGGCCTGGACGCCGGAGCCTGGGACGCGGTGCCCACGCGACTGCTCGTCGACGGCCGCGTCGTCCACATCGACTCCTTCCCGGTCGGCGACGACACCGTCCTCGTCACCAGGGGCGATCAGGACCACTTCTCCCTCCTCGCCATCCCGCCGCACGCGACGCCCGAGGCGGCACGCACCGCGATGGCCGAAGCCGTCCGCGCCGACAACATCACGCAAGCCGAACAGATCCTCATCGACACCGGGACCGACCGAGCAGCGCCGAAGACGTGACGCCGCTCAACTGAGGCGACCGTCGCGCCAGTCCGGTGCCGGCGCCGGACCGACGGCGCTGACGAAGGCGTCGGAGATGACCTGTGCCGCGAGCTCGGGCAGGCGCGGGTCCGTACGTGGAGTCCACTCGGGAACGACCAGGCCGGCAGTACCCGGGTCGGGAGGCGTTCTGCGACGGCTCACCCGTCTGCGGCGGTCACCCGCGACTTCCGGCAGCTCGGTTTCTCTCGGCTGGTCGCCCGGACCGACGCCCCGGCCTGCAAGGCCTTCCTGCGCGCCGGGCAGCGCCGGCCGCACCGCTCGCCGCACGCGCTCGACCCCGCCCGCCCCACGAGATCAACGGCGAGGTTTCTTCACGGCTTCTTGCGCCTGGCTGTCCGCCCCGGCCTCCATGAGCGGTTCCGCGGCCTCCTCGGGCGTGTCCGGTGGCACGACCAGCAGGTCCCAGCGCCCGTGGCCGGGCGCGAGCAGGACGATGGTGTGCGCGGCGGATGCCGTGAGGGTCCTGTGCAGCTGTACGACCTGGTTGGAGACGAGCATCCGGCCGGGCACCGCGGACCAGGCCGCCCCGTTGACCGTGACGCTGGTGATGTGGCCCCACGCGCGCGGCAACCCGGCGAGCAGTCGGGGGAGTTCGGCGAGCAGGTCGTACGAACGGGGCCACCATGCTCCGTCGATCGGCCGGGGACTACCGCCGCGCGGCGCCAGGCGCAGACGTAGGAGGGGATGGGACGGAAGCGGGGACGGTAGTGCGGTGGTCATGGGGGCTCCTGCCAACTGCCGTGCACGGAGGAACGATTGATGTCGGGCGCGGTGAGCGGCGACGCGGGCCGGACCTGACCGGCGCACCTCGTGCACGCGGCCGAGGCGTTCGAAGAGGTGGATGACGGCGCCTCCTCGGCCTGGATGCGGATGGCGCGGCCGGCTTCACGGGCTGCCCTGTGAGGACGGGTGGAGCTCTGCGGAAGGAAGGCGGGCTGGTGGACCCGCCCACGAGGCGACAGCCCGGGGCAGGCCGGGCCCATTTCCGACATACGGAAAGCCTCTGTCCTTTCCACCGTACTCCGGCCCGCGTCACAAGCAGGTCTGCTCGTAAGCGGCATCGCGTCGACCCGGGCCGGCACTGGGCGTCCACCGGCTGCACGGCCGAGGGCCTTGCCGCTCCGCACATCCGGCACGACGGGCAGGAATGCGGCACTTGATGATGTACGACCGGACACGAGGCCGCACAGCCGGCGGATCAGACCCGCGGCGTCACAGGATGCCGCGCCCCCGATCCGGCACCGCTGTTCCCGTGCGACAAGCGGGACAAGAGCGCCCCGTCCCACGGAGCTCCACGGACGAGCCGGATTCCCACTGCTCCGAAACGCCGGATGCCCCGCCGACTACAGCCGCGACGCCACCCGGGTCTCCTCGTGGGCGTGCGGATACTTTGCGGAGCGGTGCTGAAAGGCGAGCACCTTGGGGTTCTGGACGACGCCCCCGCGGATCTCGATGGCACGCCGGATCGTGTCGTCGGTGTCCCAGCCGTCGGACCCCTGAAGCACGACGTCCAGATAGGGCAGGAGGGCCTCGCTGTTCTCCCAGGTCGCGGAGTTCCACAGGTAGGAGGGGCTGTGGTCCACCGCGTAGTACCCGACGTGGTCGCCGACGGTGAACATCGGCTCGGTGAAGGTGGTGGGCCGGGCCCAGGCGAAGCCCATGCCCTCATCGCAGGAGACGTCGATGACCAGGGTGCCCGGGGCCAGCTTGGGCAGGTCCTCGTCAATCAGGAACATCAGCGGTGCGTCGGTGTCCTGCAGCACGCAGTTGACGATGATGTCGTGCCCGGCGAGGAACTCGGCCAGCGGCATCGGGCCGTCCTCGGTGAGGGCGACACTGCGTCGCGGGTCGAGGGTGTCGTCGGCTCGGTCGTGGTCGAAGTGGACGATCCGCGCGGAGTGTATGGGGGAGCTGACGGCGGTGACGCCACGTGCGGTGAGCACGTCGACGTCGTGCACACCGAGAGCGCTGAGCGCGGTCACCGCGCCGCGGGCGGTCGCGCCGAAGCCGATGACGACGGCACGCTGCCGACGCCCGTAGTCGCCTGTCACGCCGGTCAGTTGCATGGCGTGCAGGACCGAGGAGTACCCGGCCAGCTCGTTGTTCTTGTGGAAGACGTGCAGGTTGAAGGCGCCGCTGCGGGTCCAGTGGTTCATCGCTTCGAAGGCGATCAAAGTCAGCCGTCGGTCGATGGCGGTCTGTGTGAGCGTCTCGTCCTGGACGCAGTGCGGCCAGCCCCACAGGACCTGCCCCTCGCGCAGTTCCGCCAGGTCCTCGTGGAGGGGTTTGGCCAGCAGGATGACATCGCAGTCGGCGATGAGTTCCTCCCGCGAGCGGAAGCCCGCGACGAGCGGGGCGAGCCGGCTGTCCGGGACGCCGAAGTACTCTCCGTAATTTTCCTGGAGGTAGATGCGCTTGCGGAGAGCGGCGTCGATACGCTCGAAATGAGCGGGGTGAACCGGCAGACGATGCTCGTTCTCCTTGCGGGTCTGCGACATGATTCCGAGCGTGAGCTGCTGCAAAATGCCCCTTTGGTTACTCCCTGTCTAGCACACCAGGGCAAGTCGGCAGCCGGTCGCGACAGGCAGGGCCAGGGCAGGCGCGCAGGCGGGAGCCGGTCCTGGCGACATACGCGTGGCTTTGTGCGCTTCCGGGACGGGGCTCTCCGAAGCGGCCGCCCGTGACAGATGTCGTATCGCGGCTTCCTCGCCGGACCGCTGATGGCCGAGCGCGACGACCGGGCCCGCCGCCGCTCGGAACGACGCATCAAGGCTGCCGCCTTCCCGGCGAGAAGTCGTTGCGGGCCTTCGGCTTCGAGGCGAACCCCAGCGCGGACCCGGCGGCCGTCCACACACCGGCGACCTGCGAGTGGGTCGGTGCGTACGGCGTCGGTGGCAGAGGAGTTTCCCGGACCCCCGTGCCGAGCGGGTCCGGCATGGCCCATGATGAGCGGGCCATGCACCGTTCCGTCACGACGACTCGCGCGCCTCTGCCCGTTCTGCGGGCCGCGGTGTTCGCCGTCGTCGGTACGGTCCTCGGGATCAGCGCCCATCACCTGCTCTCCGAGGGCCCGGTGCCCTGGACGTGGGGCGCCGCCGCGACGGCCGTGCTCTTCGCGGTGGGCCTCGTCGGTGTGCAGCGGCCCCGCAGCCTGGCGACGGTCGTCGCCTGCAGTGTCGCGGGGCAGTCCGGGCTGCATCTGTGGCTGACGGTCACCGCGCACGCGTCGGCCTCCCGGCACCCGGGCGGCCATCCGCACGGCACCCGGCCGGCGTGGCACGAGAGCCCGCAGGGGTCCCTCGCCATGACGGCGGCCCACGCGCTGGTCGCCGCCCTGGTCGCGGTCCTGCTGCACCGCGCGGACGCGGCCTGCTGGACGGTGGCCCGCGGGGTGACGGCGGCGCTCGACGCGGTGCGGCCCCGACTGGCCGCCGCCCTGCTGCTGTTCGCCCGGCCCGCGTCACCCGCGCCGACGGCAGCGGTGGCCGTCGTGCCGAACCGCGACGAACGACCGCTCACCGGGCGGCCGTTGCTGGCGCACGCGGTGGTACGGCGGGGTCCTCCGGCGGCGAGCGCAGCTCCCGCCCACTGACCTCAACGGGATGCCGGTCCGGCCCGTGCCGGACGGCCGGCCCGCCGTGCCACCCTGCCTGGAGACATCCATGTCCCGTATCACCCTGCCCCGCCTGTCCATTGCTGCCGCGACGGCGGCGACCGCCGTGCTGCTCACCGCCGTTCCGGCCGCCGCCCACACGGAGGTCGAGGCCGACAAGGCGCAGGCCCTCGCCGAGAACGTCACCGTCTCCTTCCACGCCGAGGCGGAGTCCGACTCCTCCGGGATCAAGGAGGTGCGCGTGGTGCTGCCCGAGGGCATCGCCCCGGCCGACGTGGTCTACGACGAGGGCCCCAAGGGCTGGAAGTTCAGCGCGACCGACGACGGCTACACCGTCAGGGGCACGGAGCTGAAGACCGGCGAGAGCGCCGAGTACTCCGTGGTCGTACGGCAGTTGCCGGACGCGAAGGAGGTGGCCTTCAAGACCCTCCAGACCTACGGCGACGGACACGTCGACCGCTGGATCGAGCTGGACGAGAACGGCGAGAACCCGGCACCCACACTGAAGCTCAAGGCCGCGGCACCCGGCGCGAAGCCGGTCGGCCCCTCGCCCAGCCCCTCGCCCAGCCTCTCCGGGAGCCCCACTCCGACCGCCGCCGCAAAGACGAGCCCGGCGGCCTCCCCGCAGGCCGCCGACACCGCGACGGACGACGACGGCGGGCTGTCCGCGGGCGCGTGGACCGGTATCGGTGCCGGGATCCTCGTGGCGGCGGCCGCCGTGGTCTTCGCGGTCCGGCGCCGGGGCGGCACCGCCGAGTAGGCGCGGGAACGCGCGGGAACGCGCGGGGCGCACGTGGGAATTCGCATCCGTCCCGGATGAATCGTCCGCCTCCGGGTAGGCCAGCCACACGGCGAACCCGGAGGTGGAGTGCCATGACCTGTGCGAGCTCCCCTGCACGGCACGGGACCTGGGCGGTGACGCTCGCCGTCACCGCCCTCGTCCTGACGGGAGCCTGTGACGCCGACGGAGGCGGCGCTGACGACGCCGTCTCCCGGACGGCCAGGTCCTCCGCCACCGGATCGCCGGGCCCGGCCACACCCGGGGGCTCCCCTTCGCTCTCCGTCTCCCCGACACCGAGCGCCACCGCGCCCCCGGAGCCGGCACGGGCCGAACAGGACATCCGGCACGCGTGGACGGTCCTCTTCGACCCCGGGTCCTCCCTGGACGAACGCACAGGCGTCGTCGAGGACGGCGACGAGAACGCCCTGATGGTCGACAACCTCTTCCGCGACCCGAGCGGCCGCAAGCTGCGCGCCGAGGTGACCTCGGTGTCGTACACCTCGGACCGGTACGCCGACGTGGCCTACGACCTCACGCGCGACGGGCACCGGCTGGACCCCGGCGGCCCGGGGGCGGCCGTACTCCAGGACGACGGCGGTTGGAAGGTCGCCCTGCGGACGGTCTGCGCGCTGACCCGGCACGCCGAGGACGCCCCCGAGGCACCGAGCTGTCTGGCGCCGTCCGCTAGCCCTGCCGGAACAGGTCGTTGAGCTCCGTCTGGGAGAGCTGGCCGGCAGCGTAGGAGAACGTGCCGCGGTCGGCCAACTCCCGTGCCGCGTCCAGCAGATGGCGGTACATCGCGCGGGCGATGCTGCCGCCGACCGTGACCCGTCGTACGCCGAGTCCGCGCAGGTCGTCGAGGGAGAGCGCGTTGCCGGTCAGGCCCATCACCACGTTGAGCGGGCCGTCGATCCCACGGACCAGGGTCCCGATGGTCGCGGCATCGGCGGCGCCGGGGACGAACGCGCAGTCGGCGCCCGCCTCCAGGTAGGCGTTGGCCCGCCGTACGGCCTCGTCGAGCGGGCCGCCGACCAGGAGCACGTCGGTACGGCCCACGAGGACGAAGGGCTCGCCGTCGGCCGCCAGGGTCTCGCGGGCGGCGCGGATGCGGTCGACGGACAGTTTCTCGTCGTAGAGCGGCCGGGTGCGGTCGCCGGTGAAGTCCTCGATGTTGCCGCCCGCGGCTCCGGCGGCGAGCGTCATCGCGAGGGTGGCGGCCACGGTCTCGGGCGACTCGCCGTATCCGTCCTCCAGGTCCGCGCTCAGCGGTACGGAGATCCCGCCCGCGATCTCACGGACCCGGCCCAGCATGGTCGCGCGGTCGACGCGGTCCTCGGGCGGCCGGTCGGCGAAGAAGTCGTGGTCGGGCCGTCCCAGGGAGAAGGCGACACCCGCGCTCGTCGTCGCCACGGCCGGGAATCCGGCCGCCTCAAGGATCCGGGCGCTGCCCACGTCCCACGCGTTGGGGAGCAGGAAGCAGCCCTCCCGGTGCAGATCGGCGAAGCGCTGCGCCCTGGCTCGGCGGTCGGTGTCCACACGGTCCTTCCCGGCCCGTCGCCCCTCGACGGACTCCCGGAGAACGTACGCCGACGACGGCGCTGGGCGAACCGTTCGCGTCGTGGCTCTCCGCAGGCGGAGCGGCTTCACCGGCCGGGTGCCGGGGCCCGCCGACAGGCCCCCTGGGTGCTGGGGCACACCCGTGCGGCGGAGCCCGCTCCCCGAACCCAGCCCTGTGCCCCTGCGGGTCGCGGTCCTGTGCGCCCCCTAGGATGAGTCCGATGACCAGCCCCGAGCAACTGCCGGCACTCTCGCCCCTGCGGCGGGCGTTGCTCGTGCTCGGGCTGCTCGTCGGGCTGTTGGCCATGCACGGGATGGCGCCCGGGGGCGGGCTCCAGGGCCACCCCGGCGGCGGCTCCGCGCACATGGCGACCGTCGCCGCCGGTGTCGACGAGCCCTGCCACGACGGTTGCGGCTCCGGACACCTTCACCACGCCGACCCGACCTGCGCGTCGGGCGCGGTGAGCGGTGGGCCCGCGCTGCCCGCGCTCGTTCCCGACCCCACCGCAACGGCCGTAGGGGACGACGCTCCCGGCCCGGAGGTCGTCACGTCTCAGGGTGGTGCCCGGGCGCCGCCCTCCCTCGCGGAACTCCAACTCCTGCGGATCTAGACACGGCGTGCTTCGCCACGTCCAAATCCGTTTCGCACCGCAGGAGTTCCCGTATGCGCACCACCCGATTCGCTGCCCTTTCCGTGAGCGCCGTGTTCGCTCTCGCCGCCTGTGGGGGCGGCAGCGACGACAGCAACGACAGCGGCGCCGCCAGTGCCGAGTCCCACAACGCCCAGGACGTCTCCTTCGCGCAGGGCATGATCCCGCACCACCAGCAGGCCGTGGAGATGGCCGAACTCGCCGACGGCCGGGCCTCGTCCGGCAAGGTGAAGGACCTCGCGGCGCGCGTCGAGAAGGCTCAGGGGCCGGAGATCAAGACCATGTCCGGCTGGCTGAAGACCTGGGGCGAGGACGTCCCGTCGTCGATGCCCGGGATGGATCACTCCGCGCACTCAGGCATGGCCGGGATGATGGACAGCGCCGACATGGACGAACTGAAGAAGGCCTCCGGCGCCGACTTCGACTCCATGTTCCTGACCATGATGGTCGAGCACCACGAGGGCGCCGTGAAGATGGCCACGACCGAGCAGGACAAGGGCGCCTACAAGCCCGCCACGGGCATGGCCGGTTCCATCGTCACCTCGCAGAACGCCGAGATCACCGAGATGAACAAGCTCCTCGGCGAGAACTGACCCACCCGCGTGTCCCCGCGGTGCCCGTGCCGTCGAGCCCGGGCACCGCGGCCTTCCCGCGCCGCAACCACCCGCCGTACGCGTGGACTTCGGGCACAAGTCCGAACAGGGAGGACATGTGGTGATCCATGGTGACGCACCGCACGGTTGACGCTCTCCTGTGCGGGCACCCGGAGAAGGACTCTCCGGATCCGCGAGGAGCGACAGTGGCCACAGGGCGACTCCCCGATCACGAGCAGCGCATTCTCGACGAGGTGGAACGCGCCCTTCGCCGCGACCGCCGTCTGGACCGACGGCTGCGCACCCTGCGTCTGCGCCGACGGCCCGACCTGTCCCGGATCACGCACTACCGGCCGCACATCCTGACCGTGGGCTTCCTGCTCACGGTGTCGGTCACCTTGCTGGTGATCGGGATCGTCACCTCACGTCCCGCGGTGATCTGGGCCTTCTCGGCGGTCTGGCCGCTGACCCTGTTCGCGTCGTTCCGGCTGGTGTGCCGGTGGACGGAAGGCTGATCCACCGGCCGGCCGTCAGCCCTCGCCGTTGTCGAAGGCCGACTCGATGGGCCGCTCGTCCACGAGGACCCGTCCCTTCGGGGGTCCGGTGAGCAGGCCGCGTACGGCGGTCAGGACGTCCGGCGCCACATGCGCGGCCCGTGCCGTCTCCTGCGGCCGGGTCCGCTCGTCGGGTACGAGGATCCCGTGAGCGCCCACCCGGGCCGCGGCCTCGGCGTCCGCGGCGGTGCCGACGACCGCGCACTCGGCCGGCGCGGTGCACACACGGCCCGCCGCCCAGAGGATCAGCCCCGGTTCCGGCGGACGGCAGTGGCAGCCGTCGTCGGGGCCGTGCGGGCAGACCCCCCAGATGTCGAAGGGGCCGAGGAGTTCGTCGACGCGGTGGTTGACCGCCCGGACGTCGGCGTCGCTGAGCAGTCCGTGCCTGATGCCGGGCTGCAGGGCGACGAAGCCGGTGCGGACGTCGTGCATCCGGAGCATGCCCAGTGCCTCCCGCGCACCGGGCACCGGACGCACTCGGTCCGGGTCGACGGCGTCTTCGGCGAGGATGCTGTCACGGTCGAACAGCACCGTACGCAGGCGCGTCATGGGCCACCTCCCGGCTCTCGCGTGCACTTCTTCCCCACCACGGGTAACCGCGCTGGGCCGGTCCATGCGGCGCGAACGCGTCCTACCAGGTCAGGTCGAGGCGGTACGGCGAGCGGTGGATCATCGTCGGCCGCATGACGGCGGGCGGTCCGTCGGCGAGCCGGAGCCCCGGCAGCCGGACGGTCAGTTCCCGGAGCGTGATCCGGAGTTGTTCACGGGCCAGTTGCGAGCCGGGGCAGCTGTGCGCGCCGAGACCGAAGGCGAGGTGGCGGCCGGGCGGGCGGGTGATGTCGAACGCGTCGGGACGCGGATGCCGGGCCGCGTCCCGGTTGGCGCCGCCGAAGGCCACGAACACCGTTTGCCCGGCGGGCAGTTCGGTGCCGGCCAGGGTGACGGGGCGGGTGGTGACGCGGCGGAAGCCCTGCAGTGCGCTGTCGTGGCGGGCGGCTTCCTCGACGGCGGCGGGGATCAGCTCCGGCTCGGCGCACAGCAGTTGCCACTGGTCCGGGTGCCGGAGCAGGTGCAGGACGGTCGTGCCGATGAGCGCGGTGGTGGTCAAGTGCCCGGCGATCAGCAGGTTCTGCAGGTGGGCGACGAGTTCGTGCCGGTGGTCGAGGGTGAGTTCGCCCGGTGCCGTGAGGGAGGCGACGAGCTCCGTGCACAGGTCTTCGCGCGGCTCGGCGTGCCGCTCGCGCGCGCACCGGTCGAGGATGTGCTGCATGGCCACCACGTCCTCGGCGGCGGCGATCTGCTCGTCCTCCTCCAGCGGACGGAACAGCAGTTCCTCGGCACGGTGCCCGCCGTGCACGACGGCCGGGACGTCGGCGGGGTCGAGGCCGACGATCCGTCCGATGACGTCGCCGGGCAGTTTCCGGGCGTACGCCGACATCAGCTCGACCCGGCCGTCCTTCACGAACCCGTCGACGAGGGCGGCGGCGCGCTCGGCGGCGTAGGGCAGGACGGCGGCGACCCGCGACGGCGAGAGTCCGCGCACGATCGGCGCGCGCAGCCGCTGGTGCAGGTCGCCGTCGGCGGTGACGACGACCGGTCGTCCGCCGAACCCGCCGCCGAGGACGGCCAGTGCGGCCGGTGCCGGCAGCACGTCGGGCACGAGGGCGTTCGCCGACGAGAAGTCCTCGGGGCGGCGCAGCACTTCGCGTACGTCGGCGTCCCGGGCGACCAGCCAGGCGTCGAGCTCGGCGATGTGTGTCAGGCCGTCGGTGTCCCGGGCCCGTGCGTAGTGCGGGTAAGGGTCGCTCTGCAACGCGTCGAGTGTGCCGTGCGGTTCGCTGTCCACGAGACGTCCCCCTGCGGCCGGCGATGCGGTGGCGCTCATCGTGCCGTACGGGTGAGCGGGTGCGGAAGACGTCATGAAGGGGCGAGCCGCCGCTCCTGCCCCCAAGAGCGCGGTCGACCGAGGTACGTCGCTCCGCCCATGTGCGCCTGCGCCATGTATGTGAGACCCCTATGAAATCCCCGCTGAACAGGCCGGATTCCCTAAGATCGGCCCGTGGTCACCTTCCTCCTCGAACGCACGGCCCCGCTCTCCCAGGACGAGGCCTGGCGCCGCCTCACGGAGTGGCCCCGCCACGGCGAGGTCGTCCCCCTGACGCGCGTCACCGTCGTGCCGCCCGGACCGACGGCCGAGGGCACGCTCGTCGTCGCCCGGTCGGGGATCGGCCCGTTCGCCTTCGACGACCCCATGGAGGTCACGGTCTGGCGTCCTCCGGCGGAGGGCGTCTCCGGCCTGTGCCGGCTGGAGAAGCGGGGCCGGGTGGTGCGGGGCTGGGCCGAACTGGAGGTGCATCCCGGTCCCGGCGGCCGGGCCCGGGTGGTCTGGCGCGAGGAAATCGGCGTCCGCTTCCTGCCCGGTCTGTTCAACCCGGTCCAGCGGGCGACGGCCCGGTCGGTGTTCGGCCAGGCGCTGAACCGGCTGCTGCGAGGGGCGTGAGCGGCGTGCAACAGTAGGCGCCATGACGGCAGTTGACGGTACGACGACGCAGGTGGACGAGGTCGAGCAGCTCGCGGTGGACGGGCTGCGGTGGCTGAGGGACGCCGCACGGGAGACAGCGGGCGACGGGCTCGGCTGGCCGGCCACCCGCTCGGACCGCGCACTCGACCCGACCCTCTACAGCGGCACGGCGGGGATCATCCCCGTCCTGCTGGAGGCATGGCGGCACTTCGACGACGACGCGTACGCCGACCTGGCTTTCCGGGCGGGCCTCGGCCTGACGGCCGCGGTCGACGAATGCGAGGACGACTCCCTGTACTTCGGCCGCACCGGCCTGGCCTTCACGCTGCGGGTCCTCGACGACGAGTTCGGCGATTCCACCTTCCGCATGGCGGCCGACCGTGCACTGGCACTCGTCCGTTCGCACTTCGACGGGGAGCGCTGGGGTGAGTTGTTCGAGCTGATGGGCGGCAACGGCGGGATCGGCCTGGCCGCCCTGGCGGCCGGTGACACCGAGTTCGCCGTCCTCGCGGTGGAGCCCTATCTGCGGACGGCGGAGAAGACTTCCGCGGGCGTCACCTGGCCGCACCGCCCGGATGTCGACGCCCGCCTCCACCACATGTCCCACGGCACCCTCGGTATCGCCTACGCGCTGGCACGGATCGGCCACACCGCCGGCCGCGCCGACCTGGTCGAGAGCGCGCTGGCCGGGGTCGCGGACGTCGTGGCCCGGGACGAGGGCGGGCCGGACGGGTTCCTGGTCCCGCACTCCACCCCGCAGTTCCGTCCCGACGTGGTCGAGCCGATCAGCTACGGCTGGTGCCACGGCCCGGCCGGCGACGCCCAGCTCTTCCGGCTGCTGCGCGACACCCACGGCGACCCGGCCTGGGCCGCCCTCGCCGACCGCTGCTGGCACACGCTCATCGGCTCCGGGATCCCACAGCGCCTGCGCCCCGGGTTCTGGGACAACAACGGCCGCTGCTGCGGCACGGCGAGTGTGCTGGCCCTGGCCTGCGACCGCATCGCCGAAGGGCGGCAGGCGCACGACTTCGCGCGGGTCCTGGTCACCGACCTCGCCGCCCGCGCAGTCCGGGACGGTGACGGCGCCCGCTGGTCCAACGTCGAGCACCGGGCCACCCCGAGCGACCTCGAACCGAACACCGGCTGGGCGCAGGGCAACGCGGGCATCGTGCGTGAACTGCTCCGCTTCGTCGGGCTGAGCCGGGGCGGCGACCCGGGTTACGCGTTCTCGTGGCCGGACCAGCCCCCGGTGACCGCTCAGGCCACCGAGCCGATCCGCCGGACGGGTTCCGACACCCCGTCGTGATGGATCGGGGTGTGCGCCCCGGTGAGCGGGACGCCGCTGCCGCCCCGCCGGGCGGCGACGATCTCCGCGGCGATGGACAGGGCCGTCTCCTCGGGCGTACGGGCGCCCAGGTCAAGGCCGATGGGTGACCGCAGCCGGGCCAGCTCCAGCTCCGTCACACCGACTTCACGCAGCCGCTCGTTGCGGTCGAGGTGGGTGCGGCGGGAGCCCATGGCACCGACGTAGGCGACGGGGAGTCTGAGGGCCAGTCGCAGCAGGGGTACGTCGAACTTGGCGTCGTGGGTGAGGACGCACAGGACGGTCCGGGCGTCGACCTGCGTGCGTTCCAGGTACGTGTGCGGCCACTCGACGACGATCTCGTCGGCCTCGGGGAAGCGTGCCGTCGTCGCGAAGACGGGGCGCGCGTCGCACAGGGTCACCCGGTAGCCGAGGAACTTCCCGATCCGGACCAGTGCCGAGGCGAAGTCGATCGCGCCGAAGACGATCATGCGGGGCGGTGGGACGGAGGACTCGACGAGCACGGTGAGCGGGGCTCCGCAGCGTGAGCCCTGTTCGCCGATCTCCAGGGTGCCGGTGCGGCCCGCGTCGAGGAGGGCGCCGGCCTCGGCGGCGACCGTGCGGTCCAGTTCGGGATGGGCGCCGAAGCCGCCGTCGTACGAACCGTCGGGCCGTACGACGAGAGCGCGTCCGACGATCCCCCGCGGGCCGGAGACGACCCGTGCCAGGGCCGCCGCCTCCCCGCGGGCGGCGGCTTCCAGCGCGGCCGTGACCACCGTGCGGACGAGGTCGCCCGCCCGGACCGGGGTGACGAGGATGTCGATGACACCGCCGCAGGTCAGGCCGACGGCGAAGGCGTCCTCGTCGCTGTAGCCGAAGCGTTCGAGGACCGGTTCACCGTCCTGCAGTGCCTGCAGGCACAGCTCGTACACCGCGCCCTCGACGCAACCGCCGGAGACCGAGCCGATCGCCGTGCCGTCGGCGTCCACCGCGAGGGCGGCGCCCGGCCGGCGGGGCGCGCTGCCGCCGACGGCCACGACGGTGGCCACGGCGAAGTCACGTCCCTGCTCGACCCACCGGTGCAGTTCTTCGGCGATGTCCAGCATCTCGGTCTCCTTGACGGCGGTTGCGTACGGGGGATTCGGGTGGGGTCGGCTAGTGGACGCCCAGCCAGCTCTCGACGGGGTTGAGGGCGTAGTAGAGGAGGAAGATCAGCGTGAGACCCCACATGAACGCCCCGATCTCCCGCGCCTTGCCCTGGGCGGCCTTGATGGCGACGTACGAGATCACTCCGGCGGCGACGCCCGCGGTGATCGAGTAGGTGAACGGCATGATCACGACGGTGAGGAAGACGGGGATCGCGGTGGCGCGGTCGGCCCAGTCGACGTGGCGGGCGTTCATCATCATCATGGCGCCGATCACCACCAGGGCCGCGGCCGCGACCTCGCCCGGCACGATCGCCGTGAGCGGGGTGAAGAAGAGACAGGCCGCGAAGAACAGGCCGGTGACCACGGAGGACAGTCCCGTACGGGCTCCCTCGCCCACGCCCGTCGCCGACTCGACGAACACGGTCTGGCCGGAGGCACCGGCCACGCCGCCGATCGCGCCGCCCGCGCCGTCGATGAACAGCGCCTTGGACAGGCCCGGCATCCGGCCCTGGTCGTCGGCCAGTTTCGCCTCGGTGCCGACGCCGATGATGGTGGCCATCGCGTCGAAGAACCCGGCGAGCACCAGCGTGAACACGATCATGCCGACCGTCATCGCGCCGACCTCGCCCCAGCCGCCGAACTCGACATGCCCGAAGATCGAGAAGTCGGGTGTCGACACCGCGCTGCCGTGCAGTTCGGGGGCGCCGCTCGCCCACTGTCCGGGTGCGATGGCACCGGCCGCGTTGAGCGCGACGGCGAGTACGGTCCCGCCGACGATGCCGATCAGGATCGCCCCGGGCACTCCGCGCGCCTGGAGCATGAAGATCGCGAGGAGGGTGACGGCGAACAACAGGACGGGCCAGCCCGCGAGTTCACCCGTCGGGCCGAGGGTCACCGGGGTCGCCTTGCCCTGGTGGACGAAGCCGGCCTTGTAGAAGCCGATCAGGGCGACGAAGAGGCCGATGCCCATCGTGATCGCGTGCTTGAGGGCCAGCGGGATCGCGTTCATGATCATCTCACGCAGGCCGGTGACGACCAGCAGCATGATGACCACGCCGTACATCACGCACATGCCCATCGCCTGCGGCCAGGTCATCACGGGGACGACCTGCGAGGACAGGACTCCGGAGACGGAGAGTCCGGCGGCGAGCGCGAGCGGCACCTTGCCGAGGAAGCCCATCAACAGCGTGGTGAGGGCCGCCGCGAACGCGGTCGCGGTGATGAGGGCGTTCTGTCCGAGCGTGTGTCCCGCCGCGTCCTTGCCGGACAGGATCAGGGGGTTGAGCAGGAGGATGTACGCCATCGCCATGAAGGTGGTGACGCCGCCGCGCACTTCGCGGGCGACCGTGGATCCTCGCCGGGATATGTGGAAGTACCGGTCGAGCCAGGACCTGCCTGCCGGGACGCGGGTGCCTTCTCCCGCGTCGTCGGCGGTGGTCGCCGGCTCCAGTTGCTGCTGGGTCATGTGGGCCTACTCCCAAGGTTCACAGGGACACCCGTACCGACCGCCTCGGCGGCCACGGGATTTGGGAAGGTGCTTCGGCCGCACGACCCGGGGGACGGCCCGAGACGAACGATCTGCTTGCTCCGGGCGACGCGGCGAGGTGTGACGTTCCCGCGCGCCGCCCGGAGGGACCTACGCCGTGCCGGTGAGGTGTTCCGGGCGTACCGGCGTCCTGTTGAGCTCCAGCCCCGTCGCGTTGCGGATCGCCGCGAGCACGGCCGGGGTCGAGGACAGGGTGGGTGCCTCGCCGACGCCACGCAGTCCGTACGGCGCGTGGTCGTCGGCGAGTTCGAGCACGTCGACGGGGATGGTCGGCGTGTCGAGGATGGTGGGGATCAGGTAGTCCGTGAAGGACGGGTTCCTGACCTTGGCCGTCACGGGGTCGACGATGATCTCCTCCATCACCGCCACCCCCAGGCCCTGGATGGTGCCGCCCTGGATCTGGCCCACGACGGACAGCGGGTTGAGCGCCTTGCCGACGTCCTGTGCGCAGGCCAGTTCGATGACCTTGACCAGGCCGAGCTCGGTGTCGACCTCGACGACGGCGCGGTGCGCGGCGAAGGAGTACTGGACGTGTCCGAAGCCCTGCCCGGTGCGCAGGTCGAAGGCCTCGGTGGGCCGGTGCCGCCACTCGGCCTCGACCTCCACGGACTCCTCCTCCAGTACGTCGACCAGGTCCGCGAGGACCTCACCGCCGTCGGTGACGACCTTGCCGCCCTCCAGGAGCAGCTCGGCGGTGGCCCAGGCCGGGTGGTAGGAGCCGAACTTGCGGCGCCCCAGCTCCAGCACCTTCTCCCGGACGAGCTCGCAGGAGTTCTTGACGGCGCCGCCGGTGACGTACGTCTGACGCGAGGCCGAGGTCGAACCCGCCGAGCCGACCTGGGTGTCGGCCGGCTGGATGGTCACCTGGGTGACACCGAGCTCGGTGCGGGCGATCTGCGCGTGGACGGTGACTCCGCCCTGCCCGACCTCCGCCATGGCGGTGTGCACGGTGGCGACGGGCTCGCCCGCGATCACCTCCATGCGGACGCGCGCGGTGGAGTAGTCGTCGAACCCCTCGGAGAAGCCGACGTTCTTGATGCCGACCGCGTAGCCGACACCGCGTACGACGCCTTCGCCGTGGGTGGTGTTGGACAGACCGCCCGGCAGCTGCCGTACGTCGGCCGCCTCGCCGGCCGCGAGCCACTGCTGCTCCGGGGGAAGCGGCATCGCCTTGACGCGGCGCAGGAGTTCGGCGACGGGGGCGGGCGAGTCCACCGGCTGGCCGGTCGGCATGATCGTGCCCTGCTCCATGGCGTTCAGCTGCCGGAACTCGACCCGGTCGATGCCCACCGCGTCGGCGAGCTTGTCCATCTGCGCCTCGTAGGCGAAGCACGCCTGGACCGCGCCGAAGCCGCGCATCGCGCCGCAGGGCGGGTTGTTGGTGTAGAGGGCGATGGCCTCGATGTCGACGTCGTCGACCACGTAGGGGCCGATCGACAGCGAGGCGGCGTTGCCGACGACCGCCGGGGAGGCCGAGGCGTACGCGCCGCCGTCGAGGACGATCCGGCACTTGACGTGGGTCAACTTGCCCTCGCGCGTGGCCCCGTGCTCGTAGGTGAGCTTGGCCGGGTGCCGGTGGACGTGCCCGAAGAAGGACTCGAACCGGTTGTAGACGATCTTGACGGGCTTGCCGGTGCGCAGTGCGAGCAGACAGGCGTGGATCTGCATCGACAGGTCCTCGCGGCCGCCGAAGGCCCCGCCCACGCCGGACAGCGTCATGCGGACCTTGCGCTCGGGCAGGCCGAGGACGGGTGCGATCTGCCGCAGGTCGCTGTGCAGCCACTGGGTGGCGATGTAGAGGTGGACGCCGCCGTCCTCGTCCGGTACGGCGAGACCCGACTCGGGGCCGAGGAACGCCTGGTCCTGCATGCCGAAGGTGTACTCGCCCCGGACGACGAAGTCGGCGCGTCCGGCGGCCTCCTGGGCGTCGCCGCGGACGATCGGCTGGCGGTGCACGATGTTCGGGTGGGCGACGTGGCCGACGTGGTGGTCGTCGCGTCCCTCGTGGATCAGGATCGCGTCCGGCGCGGTCGCGGAGGCCTCGTCGGTGATGACGGGCAGCTCGCGGTACTCGACCTTGATCTTGGCGGCCGCGCGGCGGGCCGTCTCCGGGTGGTCGGCGGCGACGATGGCGACCGGCTCACCGTGGTGGCGGACCCTGCCGTGGGCGAGGACCGGGGTGTCCTGGATCTCCAGACCGTAGTTCTTCACCTCGGTCGGCAGGTCGTCGTAGGTCATGACGGCGTACACGCCGGGCAGGGCGAGGGCCTCACTCGTGTCGATCGACACGATCTCGGCGTGCGCGACGGTCGAGCGGAGGATCTGCCCCCAGAGCATGTCCTCGTGCCACATGTCGGACGAGTACGCGAACTCGCCGGTGACCTTGAGGGTGCCGTCCGGACGGAGCGTGGACTCGCCGATGCCGCCCTTGGTCTTCGAACCCTGGGTGATCTTGCTGGGAGCGCCGTTGGCAGCCACGGTCAGACCTCCTGGGATTGCCGGGCGGCCGCGAGGCGGACCGCGTCCATGATCTTCTCGTAGCCCGTGCAGCGGCACAGGTTGCCCGACAGCGCCTCGCGGATGTCCGCGTCGCTCGGGTTCGGGGTGCGCTCCAGCATCTCGTCGGCGGCGACCAGCAGCCCCGGCGTGCAGAAGCCGCACTGGACGGCACCGGCGTCGATGAACGCCTGCTGGATCGGGGCGAGTTCGGTGCCCTCTCCGGCCTGGGAGTCCTGCCCGGACTGCCCGGACGTACCGTGGGCGCCGCTTGTGCAGGACCGCTGTTTCGCGTGGTCGGCGAGTCCTTCGACGGTCACGACCTCACGGCCCTCGACCTGCCCCGCAGCGACCAGACACGAACACACCGGGACCCCGTCGAGCCGGACCGTGCACGACCCGCACTCGCCCTGCTCGCAGGCGTTCTTGGACCCCGGCAGCCCGAGCCGCTCCCGCAGCACATACAGCAGGGACTCGCCCTCCCACACGTCGTCCGCTTCCTGCGGACGTCCGTTGACCGTGAAATTGACGCGCATCAGGCGACTCCCTCCGAACGGGCGGCGGTGCCGCGGTACGACTCCCAGGTCCAGGTCAGCGTGCGGCGGGCCATGATGCCGACCGCGTGGCGGCGGTAGCTCGCCGTGCCCCGGACGTCGTCGATCGGGTTGCAGGAGGCGGCGCACAGGTCCGCGAACTGCTTGGCGACCGACGGGGTGATGATCCTGCCGTTGTCCCAGAACCCGCCCTCCTCCAGAGCGGCGTTCAGGAACTCCTCGGCGGCCTTGGCCCGGACGGGGGTGGGAGCGGCGGAACCGATCCCGGTCCGTACGGTCCGCGTCCGCGGGTGCAGCGCGAGCCCGAAGGCGCACACGGCGATCACCATCGCGTTGCGGGTGCCGACCTTGGAGTACTGCTGGGGCCCGTCCGCCTTCTTCACGTGAACGGCCCGGATGAGCTCGTCGGCGGCCAGCGCGTTGCGCTTCACGCCGGTGTAGAACGCGTCGATGGGGATGAGACGCGATCCCCGCACCGACTCCACCTCGACCTCGGCGCCCGCCGCGAGCAGAGCGGGGTGGGCGTCGCCGGCCGGGGAGGCGGTGCCGAGGTTGCCGCCGACGCCGCCGCGGTTGCGGATCTGCGGGGAGGCCACGGTGTGCGAGGCGAGGGCCAGGCCCGGCAGCTCACCGCGCAGGTTCTCCATGATGTGGGTGTACGGCACGGAGGCGCCGAGCCGCACGGAGTCCTCGCCGACCTCCCACTCGGTGAGGTCGGTGACGCGGTTCAGGTCGAGCAGGTACTCGGGCCGCCGGTGGTCGAAGTTGATCTCGACCATCACGTCGGTGCCGCCCGCGATGGGCACAGCGGTGGGGTGCTCGGCCTTGGCGGCGAGCGCCTCCTCCCAGCTGGCGGGGCGAAGGAAGTCCATGATCGGCTCTCTTCTACGTCTCGTGATCGTACGGATCGAGCCAGAACGTGTGCGGCGGCCTCGGCTCGTTCATGTGCTGTTTACGTGGAGTGAAGCCAGTACACAGCGTCGTACTCCGACCGGGTCAGTCACGGAAACCATGAAGGAGTTGGCTGGTCGCGGCCCTCATCTTGTAGATTCATATGAACGGAGGGCTTCGGTAACCTCCATGTTTTCCTTGGGAAACGTCCGGCACAGCCCACGTGACCTGGGACACAGTCCGAAGGCGGCAGAAGCCGCTCCCCACCCCACCGGTCCCCCTCCCCATCGTAGATTTCGAGACAGAGAACGGCGGCGACGAGAATGCGGCTGCGCGCACTGCTGGACACCGACGCGCTGGGCCTGCGGCTGCTCGGCGGCGAGGACGAGCTGGACCGCACCGTACGCGGTGTGATGACCACGGACCTGCGCGACCCGAGCCGCTACCTCGCCGGCGGGGAGCTGGTCCTGACGGGCCTCGCCTGGCGCCGTGACGCCGCCGACTCGGAGCCTTTCGTCCGACTGCTCGTACAGGCCGGAGTGGTCGCGCTGGCGGCCGGCGAGGCGGAACTGGGCAACATCCCGGACGACCTGGTCGCCGCCTGCACCCGCCACCGGCTCCCGCTCTTCGCGGTGCACGAGTCGGTGGCGTTCGCGACGATCACCGAGCATGTCGTACGGCAGGTCTCGGGCGAGCGCGCGGGCGACCTGGCGGCCGTGGTGGACCGGCATCGCCGCATGATGACCTCGGGCCCTGCGGGCGGCGGCCCCGACGTGGTCCTGGACCTCCTGGGCTCGGACCTGGACCTGCGCGCCTGGGTCCTGTCCCCCACCGGGCGTCTGATCGCGGGCCCGAAGGTGGCGGGTCCGGGTCTGCCGGCCGACCTGTGCGCGAAGCTCGCGGCGGAACACCTGGCAGCCGCCCGCACCGGCCGCCGCGGCCCCCACCGGGTCACGCTCGGATCGTCGACGTACTCCCTCTTCCCGGTCCGCCCCTCCGGCCGCTCCACGGGTGCCTCCCGGGACGTGCGCGAGACCGTGCTCTCGGACTGGCTGCTGGCGGTCGAGGCGGACGCCGGTGACTGGCCGGAGGGACGCCTGGACCTCCTCCAGGGCGTCACCCAGCTGATCGCGGTGGAGCGCGACCGAAGGGACGCGGCCCGCACGGTCCGGCGCCGGCTGGCGCAGGAGGTCCTGGAACTCGTCCAGGCAGGAGCCGCCCCCGCCGAGATCGCCGCCCGCCTCCGGGTGGCGGCCCCGGTCCTCCTTCCCGGCCTCGGAGCGGCCCCGCACTGGCAGGTGGTCGTGGCGAAGGTCGAATGGCAGGACGGCGGACCGGACGACGGACCGGACGGCGGACCGGTGGCCCAGTCGCTCCTGGAGGAGATCCTGGTGGACCCCCTCGCGACCGGCCCCGAACCCTCCGACCGCATCGCCGTGGCCCACACCGGCGGCGAGGCGATCGCCCTGGTGCCCCTCCCCGCGGTCTCGGCCGAGCACGACGGCTCGGAGGCCGGCATCCTGGCCGAGGCCCTCCTGGAATCGGTCCGGGACCCGCTCTCCGCGGGTCTGGACGGCGACGGCCGGGTCACCCTGGGAGTCAGCGCGACGGTCCACTCCGCGGAGGGTCTCAGAGGCGCCCTGGAGGAGGCCCGTCACGCCCGCAGGGTGGCGGCGGCCCGCCCGGGCGGGGTCTGCGCGGCCGGCCACCAGGAACTGGCGTCGCACGTCCTGCTGCTGCCGTTCGTGCCCGACGACGTCCGCCGGGCCTTCACGGCCCGTCTCCTGGACCCCCTGCGCGACTACGACCGCCGCCACCGGGCCGAGCTGATCCCCACCCTGGAGGCCTTCCTCGACTGCGACGGCTCCTGGACGCGCTGCGCCACCCGACTCCACCTGCACGTCAACACGCTGCGCTACCGCGTCGGCCGCATCGAGCAGTTGACGAGCCGTGATCTCTCCCGCCTTGAGGACAAGCTGGATTTCTTCCTGGCACTGCGGATGAGCTGACGGCCGCGGGCCCTCCGACGCCCACGACTTTGTGAATTCCTTCACCCACCCCCTTGGCCGGGCCCCGCGTTTCGTGCTGAGATGCCGCCACCACTCAAAGCTCGATGGCGCGCTCGGGGAGGGCAATGTGGCGGATACCGCCATGTCTGGTAACGGAACGACCGCCGGCGACGATCCACTCCAGACCGCGGTATGGCGGCTGCGTTCCCGGGCCTGCTGGGCCGACGCGGCCGCCCTGCTCCAGCCGGTCACCGCGGCGGCGGCCCTGCAGCGGACCGCGTTGCTGGTGGAGCGCTGTCTGTACACCGAGCAGGGCTGGCCGGAGGCGGAGGACGCGCTGCGCACCGCCGAGGCCCTCGCCCACAGCGACGACGAACGGGGGGCCGCCGCTTGTGAACGGGGGCACCTTGCGTACGCGGCGACACTCCACGGCGTCCGTGACCGCGCCGACGAGGCGAGAGCGGCACTGGGCCGGGCGGCGGCGCTGATCCCCCCGGGGGCCGAGGACAGGGCGCTGCTGGACTTCCGCCGGGGTCTGCTGGCCGAGAACCTGGCCCACTCGCCCCAGTCGGCCCGCGCGGCCTACCGCCGCGCCCACGCGGGCGCCACGGCCCACTCCGACCCCCTGCTGCTCTCCTTCACCTGGCGCCATCTCGCCGGACTGGCCCTGCGGGACGGGGAGTTGGCGGAGGCGCGACACGGATTCGCCGAATCACTGCGGATCCGGGAGGAGTTGGGATACCTGGTGGGAACGGCACCGGCGCTCGCCTCCCTGGCGGACGCCGAGGTGGAGCCGGAGGCGTCCCGGCTGCGCGAGGAGGCGAGGCGGTTGCACCGGCTGCTCGGCGGTGTACCCACCTGGCTGGCACGCCAGCTGGCCCCGCCGGCGGCCAGCGCGTGAACTGACGGTCCCCCAGGTCCTGCCGTCACTTTTCGCGCCGCCCGCCCGGAGGTGGTCCCTCGCGCCGGCGGCAGGTGTGCGCTCTCGACGTGCCGGGCGCGGCCCGCGTACTGGTCCTCCATGTGCGCCTTCTGCGCTCCGCACGGCGAGAAGGGCGCACACGGCACCGCGAGGCAGGCGGCAGTCAGGACGGTTGCTCCTGGTCGGAGGGCACTGGGGGCGTTCCAGGCATCGGCCATCGAGAACACCCCGCGATCACCCGCGCGGAGATCCGGCTTTCCCCAGGTGTGCGTGCGGGCGGCCTCCGGATCGGTGGGGCCGATCACGCGGCCCCCGCCCCGGCCGGGCCCGAGCCGACTCGCCGCACAAGCCCGCCGCGGGGTTGCCGGGCATGGTGACGCCGCGAAGATCCGCCGGAAGGGCCCCAGCTGTGTGCGGGTGACCGCCAGGGCGGTGGAGCCGACCACGCGGCCCTCACCCCGGCAGAGCGTTGGCCTGGCCGTCCCACACCTGCGAGGCCCGCAGCACGGCCGAACCCGCACCGACCCGCCGCACAAGCCCGCCGCAGGCATCACGCGCTGGTGAAGTGGCCTCCCACCAGGCCCCGCACCACGTCCAGGTCCCGTGCGATCAACGCGTCCAGCAGCGCGGTGTGTTGCGCCGCGTCCGCGATCAGGTCCGCCCGGCCCCGTGACACGGGACTGCCGACCAGCGGCCACTGCGACCGCCGGTGCAGGTCCGCCGCGAGCCGGACCAGCTGTTCGTTGCCCGACGGCAGCAGCAGCGCCCGGTGGAACGCCCGGTCGGACTCGGCGTACGTCGCGGGGCATCCGGAGGACGCCGCCCGCACCGTGGCCTCCGCCAACGGCCGCAGTTCCGCCCAGCGTTCGACGGACACGCTCCGCGCCAGCCGCAACATCACCGGCACTTCGATCAGTGCCCGTATCTCCGCCAGCTCGGCCAGTTCACGGGCTCCCCGCTCGACCACCCGGAAGCCGCGGTTGGGGACGACCTCCACGGCCCCCTCCAACGCGAGCTGCTGCATGGCCTCCCGCACCGGAGTCGCCGAGACCCCGAAGCGCTCCCCCAGCGCGGGCGCCGAGTACACCTCGCCGGGCCGCAACTCCCCCGCCACCAGCGCCGTACGCAGGGCGTCGAGGATCTGTCCCCGCACGGAGGCCCGCTGCACGACGGGCCGCGGAATCGGCACCTCGCTGTGCGTGTGCTCGCCCCGGACACCGGATCCCGCCTCGGCCCGGGCCCGGGCCACATCGGAGGCCCGCGGCTGCGGCGGCACCCGAGCCGCTCCCACAGCCTGATCCATGGGTCCTCCTCCGGACGTGTCGGTACTTGGGGTCATTACTGCGGGTTGTTACTCACCCGTCAAGCACCTTAGGCGCAGAAGGCCTCAGTTCAAATCCCCATGAGTTCCGGTAAGGTAAGCCTTACCTCTGAAGGGTGCGCCGCGCGCCCGCGACGACGACTGCGAATCGGTGGCCCCGCATGCCCGTACCGCTGCTCGCCCCCCGTTCGGCCGTCACAGCCGCGTACGCGCGCGTGACCGAGGCCCTGCCGGTACTGACGGTCACCGAGGTACCGGCGGACACCCCCCTGCCGAGTACCGACGGCTGGGTCACCGCTGCAGCTCTCGCGGAGGGCGACGAGGCCCTGGACACCTTCCTCGCCTGGGACGACGAGCAGATCCTCCGGGACAACGGCAAGCAGGCCCGCCCGGACGTGACCGCAGGCTTCGGCCTGCACCGCTACGCCTGGCCGGCCTGCCTCCTCTTCACGGCACCGTGGTTCCTGCACCGCAGGGTCCCCCGGTATCCCGTGACGCACGTCTCGTACGACCGCACCCGGGGACCGATGACCCTCGCGGTCCACCCGGGCCCGTTCGCCTGCCTCCCGGACGACCCGGCGGCCGCCCTTCCCGGCGCCTACACGGTCCGTGACGAGGAGGCCCTGCGCGCCGAACTGAGGGAGGCGACCGCCGCACACATGGAGCCGCTCCTCGCGGCGTTCGGCCCGCGGATGCGCCGCCGCGGCAGGGCACTGTGGGGCATGGTGACCGACGAGATGGTCGAGGGCATCTGGTACGTCGCCGGACTTTTCGGTGAGCACGAGAAGCGCCGGGCCGAGCACGCCCTGGACCTCCTCCTGCCCGCGACGCCCGGGACGGCCAAGCCGTACGTGGGCTCGCCCGGCTTCCGCGCACTGGGCGGCCCGGACGGCACACCCCTGTCCACCCGGGACCGGGTGAGCTGCTGCATGTACTACACACTGGACCCGGACGACACCTGCGCCACGTGCCCGCGCACCTGCGACACGGCCCGGATCGCCAAGCTCACGGCGGCCGCGGCAAGTTGAGGCCCCATCAGCGGGACCCCCGCGCGGGCACCATTTCCCCGTCCCGTAAGATCAACGCCGACTGAGACGCCCGTTCGGTTACAGGCAATTCACAACTTCCTCACTTGCCGCAGGAACTTTCCGTTGAACCACCCGTACGGGTAGTCTTATTCGAACTCAACTCCCGCCCCTCAAGCGGCAGTTCGAGCAATACGCTGCCCTGGGCAACTCCCTTGCACTTCCTTGGCGGCCTCTTGCCCCGAAACCCCCTGAGGGCTGGTGGGAGTGGGCCACTATGGCGGGCGTTACGCCCTATCCCAATGCAAGGGACCCCAGATGAGACTGACCGACATATCGCTTAACTGGTTGCTTCCGGGCGCCGTACTGCTCCTGGGCATGCTGGCGGCGGTGGCGGTGCTCGCGCGGAGCAAGCGGTCCGGCGGGGAGCACGCGAAAGACGACTCGTGGGAGCGGACCGAGGAGCGCCGCAGGCGCAAGGAAGCCATATACGGCACCGCCTCCTATGTCCTCCTCTTCTGCTGTGCGGCGGTTGCCGCCGCACTCTCCTTCCACGGCCTGGTCGGCTTCGGCCAGCAGAACCTCGGCCTCACCAACGGCTGGGAATACCTGGTGCCGTTCGGCCTGGACGGAGCGGCGATGTTCTGCTCCGTGCTCGCGGTGCGCGAGGCCAGCCACGGTGACGCGGCGCTCGGCTCCCGGATACTGGTGTGGACGTTCGCGGGCGCGGCTGCCTGGTTCAACTGGGTGCACGCGCCCAGGGGTTTCGGCCACGACGGCGCGCCGCAGTTCTTCTCCGGCATGTCCCTGTCCGCGGCCGTACTGTTCGACCGCGCACTGAAGCAGACCCGCCGGGCCGCGCTGCGCGAGCAGGGTCTGGTGCCGCGGCCGCTGCCGCAGATCCGCGTGGTGCGTTGGCTGAGGGCGCCGCGCGAGACGTACAAGGCCTGGTCGCTGATGCTCCTGGAGAACGTCCGCAGCCTCGACGAGGCGGTCGACGAGGTCCGCGAGGACAAGCGGCAGAAGGAGACGACGCGTCTGCGGCGTCGCGAGCAGGAGCGGGTCGAGCGGGCGCAGCTCAAGGCCATCAGCCGGGGCCACCGCGGTTTCGTCGGCCGGGGCGGCGGGCGCCAGTTGGAGCAGCCGCAGGCAGCGCTGGAGCGGGCCTCCACGGAACCCTCCATACCCACCCCGGAGCCGCTGCCCGTACGTCAGCGTCCCTCTCTGCAGCCCGTTCGGCACGGGGCCGATTCGCACTCGGTCGACCTCACTTCGGAGGACGACACAATGGCACTGCCGCGTCTCGACTCCCTTGAGCGCAAGCTGAAGGATCTCGAGCAGCAGTTCGGCTGAGGCCGAAAGGCCGGAGCACCACGGGAAGGGGGCGTGACCGACGCGGTCACGCCCCCTTCCCGTGGTTCACGCCGCTCCGGCGTCGAGTTCGAACCAGACGGCCTTGCCCACGCCGTGCGACTGGACACCCCAGGCGTCCGCGAGGGACTGCACCAGGACCAGACCCCGGCCGTGCGTGCCGTCGTCGGCGCTGGGTCCGCGCATCCTGGGCAGTCGGGCGACGAAGTCACGTACCTCCACCCGCAGCGCCCGGGGCCCCACGGTGGCGGTGACGACCGCCTCGTGGTCGGTGTGCACGAGTGCGTTGGTGACGAGTTCGCTGGTGAGCAGTTCCGCTATCTCCGATCGCCCCGGCCTTCCCCACTGCCGTAACAGCTCGCGCAGGGCCCTGCGTGTCTCCGGTACGGCCCCCAGGTCCGCCCGCTCCAGTCTGCGCCGGAGCTGTGGCGACCTCGCCCGCTCCGCGACGCTGTCGGCCTTCTCCTCCACTGTCTCCGCCGAGAAGGCCCCTACTGCCGTGGGACCGCCTCCTCGTGCCTGCCTCTTCATGACCCCCGCCCGCGTGCCGATGTGGGTTCCCCTCCTGCTCGAACACGTTCACGGGGATCCATGCCCCGTAGTTCATGCGGCAGTCATGTCGAATCGTCAACGACCAGGTGTTCGGCCATGTCGGCGGCCGAGGCCGGGGCCGCCCACGGCGAGGCGGACCAGCCCCGCACCGCGCCTTGCGAACCGCCGTTCCGGGCGGCCCGGTTCCGGCGGAACGGCACCCGGCGACAGGCCCTGCGGGCCGCCCGGGACACGGTGCTCGTGCCGCGGGGCCCGTCCATGTGGCATGTGCCCGGCGAACCGGTGCCGGCGGCCCGCCCGCCGCCCACCGCTCGCGAGCCCGTCACAGGCCGGGGCCGTGCGGGAGAACCCCTGGTCGGCGGGGTGGTTCACAGGGGTGGGACGCCTGCCGGGGCGGAAGGCGCATGTGCCGTGGTCAGCCCCCGTTGCACGGGCGCCGGGTTCCCGGGGCCGGGTCGCGGGGTCTGCCGTACGACGTCTCGGGTGACCCCGCGACGGCGCTCACCCCCGCCACGGCCGGGCGGGGGTGAGCCGGTTCTGCGTGCCCGGAGGCGGTAACCGGACCCGCGCTGCCGCGGGGCTCCGTACCCACGCGGGTCCCGGACACCCTGACCGGCGGGCATGGGCCGTACTGCCGACTCCACGCTGCTGATCCGGCCGTACCGGACGAAGAGGTGCGGCAGTTGGTGCCGAGCCGCGGGACGCCCTCGGATCCGGCGCCCCGCGGCTCGGCAAACTGGCCGGAATACGCCGTCACTTACCCGCGACGGCCTTGGTGTTGATGCCCTTGGTGCCGATGTGAACGATCTTGTGGCTGGCGCGGGTCATGTCGACGACGACGGTGCTGGTCTGGCCGGCGCTCCAGGTGAGCGTGACGACCGCCTCGGTGTACTTGGCGGTGCCGTTGTCGGTCACCTTCCAGGCGAGGGGGACGTTCTGGGCACGCAGGACGCCGTCGGCGTGCTCCTTGGCCTCCCAGGAGTCGAGTTCCTTCTGGAAACCGGGCGTGAGGTACTGCGCGCGGAGCGCGTCCCGGAGTTCGCCGCTGCCCTCGTCGGTCACCGCGTCGATGTAGGTGCCGTAGAAGTCGGCGATGCGCGTGATGTTGTCGGACGGCTTTCCGCTGACGCTGCGCGGTGCGCCGGCGGAGGCCTGGGCGGTGACGCCGAGGCCGAGGGCCAGGGCGACGCCGGCGGCCAGGGCGGTGCGGCGGATCGCCTTGGTGGTGTTCATGGTGTTCCCCGTTTTCTTTCCGGTCGTCCCGGATGCAGTTCTTCTCGGATGGCGCGGATGGTCGTGACGCCTCGGACGGTGAGGTGTCCGTGCGGGGCCGCCCGCCCGACCCCCGTGCGGGAGGGCGGCCCCGGTTCAGTGGAGCTTGTTCACCGCGGTGACGGTCGTGTGCTTGAAGGCCTTCACCGGGGCGCCGGTGAAGTCGCCCAGCTGCGACCACTCCACGACGGTGACGGTCCGGTCGTCCCGGCCGACGGAGAGCAGGCGGATGTCGTTGGCGCCGTACGAGGTCTCCGTGTGCAGACCGTGCACGCGGGCGCCCTCCTCGACCGCCACCTTGCCGTAGTCCTTGTACGTGGCCTCGATCTCCGGGTCGGACTGTTCCAGGCGGTCCCCGCAGGTGCGGATCTCCTTGTTCAGCAGGGCGGCGAGGGCCGCGGCCTTGGCCTTGGTGCCGACCTCGATCGTCAGCTGCCGGGCGCTGGTGTCCAGGTCGGTACGGAAGTCGCGGTACCGGGAGTCGTAGCCCGGCAGGGCGTCCCGCAGGCAGAGCAGCAGCTCGTCCGGGACCCCGTCCGTCACCTTGCCCGCCGTCCAGGCGGACGAGGGGTGCGGGGGGAGGTCGGCGGCGGCGAGGAAACGGGGGGCGGCCGGGGCGGCACCCGCCTGTACGGCCAGGGTGACGCCGAGCACGACGCTGGTGAGAGAGAGTACGGTGAGCGTGCCTGCTCGGGTGTGCTTGGGCATGGGTGTCCCCCGTGAGATGTGTGCATGAGTCTGGGATGCCGCGACGGCGCCGGATGGTCGGTCCGGGCCGGTCGGTGTGACACCAAGAGCATCGGCGGTCGCACAGGACGGACGCAACACGGGACACGGGATCCATCGCCATGGAACCATCCCAGGCCGTCTGACGTGCAGGTATAGGGAGTGCCTGGGATACGGGATCAGGGGGGAAATCGTTGTCGGCACCGGAATCACAGGACGAGGTCCAGGAGTTCGCGGCACTGCTGCGGCGGCTGAAGGAGCGCACGGACCGCAGTTACGGTTCGTTGGCGCGGCGGCTGAACATGAACACCTCGACCCTGCACCGGTACTGCGCGGGCGACGCGGTGCCGCTCGACTTCGCGCCGGTGGAGCGGTTCGCCGCGCTGTGCGGGGGGTCGGCCGAGGAACGGATGGAGCTGCACCGGCTGTGGCTCGCGGCGGTGGCGGCGAGACAGCGGCCACGGACCGTGGAGCCGACGGGGTCGTCGGAGGCGTCTGAGGCGTCTGAGGCGTCTGAGGCGTCTGAGGCGTCTGAGGCGACGGACTCGTCGGAGACTCTTGTCGTGCCGAGCGCGGCAGGCGGCGATCCGCGCCCGGAGGCAGCCGGCGGCCCGGGCTCGGAGAGCGAGGACGCGAACGCGAACGCGAACGACGGGCAGGATGAGAGTGACGGTGAGCCGGACCCCGTGCACGTGACGGTGTCCGCTCCGCCGCCCCGCCCCTGGTACCGCCGCCGGCGTTTCCTCGTCACCGCGGCGGCCGTCGTGGTCGCCCTCGCCACCCTGGGCAGTCTGTCGGCGCTGCCGTCCGGCCGTCCCGCCTCGGGCAGCGTGGCACAGGCGCCTGACCCGTCGTCCCGGACGACCGCGTCGGGCGTCGTCGGGCGTTCCGGGTCGCCGTCACCCAGTCCCTCCACCACGTCCGCCTCCCCCTCGGCCAGGGCCACCGGAACGCGGCCCTCCGCCTCGGCGTCCCACGGTCACGGCACCACGGAGGAGAGCGCGGGGGCCGGACAGCAGGGAACCTCCGTCGGCACTCCCCTGACCTGGAGCGCGAACTCCCAGATCTGGGAAGGCAGCTGCGGTCACGACTACGTCATCGACAAGCCGCCCTCCCAGGTTCCCCCGCCCCCGCTCGTGCAGGACGCCGCGATCTGGGCGGCGACGCAGGGCGCGGTGCACGGGTGGGAGACGAAGGTGCAGATCTCCGTACAAGGACGGTCGTCCACGGCCGTCGTCCTGGAGGCGCTCCGCGTCCGGATCAGCGGCCGCAGCTCCCCGGCACCCGGTACCGCGTACGCCATGGACCAGGGCTGCGGCGGCGGGATCACACCCCGCGGGTTCGCCGTGAACCTGGACATCGACCGTCCCGTCGCCCACGCGGTCGCCGGCAACGACACCGGACAGACCGTCCCCGCGGTGGAGTTCCCCTACCGGGTCTCCGCCACGGACCCGGAGGTGCTGCTGGTCTCCGCGACGACGCAGACGTACGACTGCAGCTGGTACCTCGAACTCGACTGGTCCTCCCAGGGCCGCACCGGCACGGTCCGCATCGACGACCACGGCCGCCCGTTCCGCACGACCAGCATCAAGGGCCTGACCCGCCTCTGGTACGGCACGAACGACGCCGGTGAGCGGGCGTGGGTGCCGACGGGCGAATAGGTCCGCCCCCCGTTCGGACCGGGTCGGCCGCGAGGTGGGGCACTTCGCGGCCGACCCGGTCGAGGCCGTCATGGCCCGGGCCCTAGGGCCGGGGCACGTTGCGCAGGTTGGAGCGGGCCAGCTGGAGCATGCGCCCGACTCCGCCGTCGAGGACGATCTTGGAGGCGGACAGGGCGAAGCCGGTGACCATCTCCTTGCTGATCTTCGGCGGGATGGAGAGGGCGTTGGGGTCGGTGACGACGTCGACGAGGGCCGGGCCCTTGTGCTTCAACGCCGACTTCAGCGCACCGGCGAGGTCCTTGGGCTTCTCGACCCGCACGCCGTGGGCACCGCAGGCACGGGCCACGGCGGCGAAGTCGGGGTTCTTGTTCGTGGTGCCGTGGGACGGGAGTCCGGCGACCAGCATCTCCAACTCGACCATGCCGAGCGAGGAGTTGTTGAAGAGGACGACCTTCACCGGGAGGTCGTACTGCACAAGGGTCAGGAAGTCGCCCATCAGCATGGAGAATCCGCCGTCGCCGGACATCGACACGACCTGCCGGTTCCGGTCGGTGAACTGCGCTCCGATCGCCATCGGCAGCGCGTTCGCCATCGACCCGTGGGAGAAGGAACCGATCACCCGGCGGCGGCCGTTGGGCGTGATGTACCGGGCGGCCCAGACGTTGCACATACCGGTGTCGACAGTGAACACCGCGTCGTCGTCGGCGAGTTCGTCGAGCACTGAGGCCACGTACTCGGGATGGATCGGGACGTGCTTGTCGACCTTGCGGGTGTACGCCGTGACGACCCCTTCGAGCGCGTCGGCGTGCTTCTTGAGCATCTTGTCGAGGAACCGCCGGTTCGCCTTGGGCTGCACCCGGGGTGTCAGACAGCGCAGGGTCTCCTTCACATCGCCCCAGACGGCGAGGTCCAACTTGGAACGACGGCCCAGGTGTTCGGGCCGTACGTCGACCTGGGCGATCTTGACGTCATCGGGAAGGAAGGCGTTGTACGGGAAGTCGGTGCCGAGCAGGATCAGCAGATCGCACTCGTGGGTGGCCTCGTAGGCGGCGCCGTAGCCGAGCAGTCCGCTCATGCCGACGTCGTACGGGTTGTCGTACTGGATCCACTCCTTGCCCCTGAGGGCGTGCCCCACCGGGGACTTGACCTTCTCCGCGAACTCCATGACCTCGGCGTGCGCGCCCGCCGTGCCGCTGCCGCAGAAGAGGGTGATCCTCTCGGCCTCGTCGATCATCGCGACCAGCTTGTCGATCTCCGCGTCGCCGGGGCGGACGCTGGGCCTTGAGGTGACGAGGGCGGTCTCGGCGGCCTTGTCGGGGGCGGGCTGGTCGGCGATGTCGCCGGGGAGGGTGACGACGCTGACGCCGGAGCGGCCGACGGCGTTCTGGATGGCGGTCTGCAGCAGCCTCGGCATCTGCTGGGGGCTGGAGATCATCTCGCTGTAGTGACTGCACTCCTGGAAGAGGCGGTCGGGGTGGGTCTCCTGGAAGAAGCCGAGACCGATCTCGCTGGAGGGGATGTGCGAGGCGAGGGCCAGGACGGGGGCCATGGAGCGGTGGGCGTCGTAGAGGCCGTTGATGAGGTGCAGGTTGCCGGGCCCGCAGGAGCCGGCGCAGGCCGCCAGCTTGCCGGTGACCTGCGCCTCGGCGCCCGCGGCGAAGGCGGCGGTCTCCTCGTGCCGGACGTGCACCCAGTCGATGGCGGAGTTGCGGCGGACGGCGTCCACGACGGGGTTGAGGCTGTCGCCGACGACGCCGTAGAGGCGCTCCACTCCGGCCTTGACGAGGATGTCCACGAACTGCTCGGCGACGTTCTGTTTGGCCATGGATCCATGCACCCCTTCGGTCTCCTTGGGTCCATCAATCCACACTGACCGCGATCACGCCTCCCAAACCGCCGCGGCCGTACGGTCGTCCGCGTATCCCTTGGCCCGGACCTGGCTGTCGGCGAGGAACGCGGCGAGGCCGGGCGCGGTGGGTCCCGACCACCGCGCGGTGAGGTATTCGCACAGTTCGGGCTCGCCGCGCAGGGGTTCGGCGAGGCCGCCGGTGCACATCAGGAGGGTGTCCCCCGGGCGGGCGACGGAGGCGCGGAAGCGGAAGGGTTCTCGGTGCGGCTCCGGGGCGGGTTCGTAGGGGCTCGGGGGTGTGGGGATGCCCAGGTCCATGGTGAGCCGGTCGCCCTCGGGGGTCTCCGGGGGCAGCGAGCCGAAGCCGACGACCGGGTCGCCGGTGACGTCGGTGATCCGGGGTTCGATGTCGTGCCATTCGCCGTCGCGGAGCCGGAACAGGCCGCCGGCGCCGACGCCGAAGAAGACCCGGACACGGCACTCGGGGTCGGCGGGCAGGAGCAGACAGCGCAGGGTCGCGGCGTACTCCTCCGGGTCGATGCCCTGCTCGGCGGCGCTGGCACGGAGTTTGCCTAGGCTGCGGTCGGTGAGCCGGTGCAGGCCGGACTTGAGGTCACCGCGGCGGGCGTCGCCGATGTCCTGGGCGAGCCGTGCGTGACTGCGTCCGACGGCCCGGCCGATCCAGTGGCAGGCCTCGGCGGCGGCGCGGTGGGCGCCCGGGGTGGCGCGAGCGCCGGTGGCCATGGCGACGAGGATCAGCGCCTTGTCCCCGGTACCGAAGCGGGCCGTGAGCAGGGAGTCCCGGCGGGGCTCGCCCCGGAACCGGGCGGAGTCGCCCCGCACGGAGACCGCGCGCAGTGTGCAGGCCCCGTACGAGGCGCCGTCCAGCACGGTGTCGGGGACGAGGTCGTCCAGCTCGTCGGGGTCTGCGGGCGGGAGGGCGGTGGGTTCGGCGTCGTAGGTGGGAGGGCCGGAGCCGACGAAGCCGACGGGGACGGGCGGGAGCGTGGGGAGGTCCACGCGGGTGGCGGTGCGGAGGGTCTCGGGGGCGGGGGGCGGGGCCTGGCGGGGGGCTTCGGCCTCGACGCCTTCGCCGCGCTGCGGGGAGACCGTCGGGGCGGGTCCTGCGCCCTGGCCGGGTGCGGGGGGCTCCCGTGTCGGGTTGGGCTGGGTGGAGCCGGGGCCGGTGCGGGCCGCCGCGTCGGCAGGTTTCCCGGTGGGGGCGGGGGGAGCGGCGGCCCACCAGTCGTCCGCGCTGCGGGGCGCATCCGATGCGCTGCGGGGGCCCGGGGCGTTCTGGGGGGTCAGGTGGTCCTCAGGGCGGGCATCGGCGGACGTGCCGTCGGAGCCGCGGCCCGTCGGGGCGGTCCGGTCGGTGTCCTGTGCCGGCCGTGGTGGGGCGGGCTGTGGTGGGGGCGGGGGTGTGGGGGCCGGCGCGTCGGACGGCATTCGGGAGGACGGAATGTTCGTGACGCGGGACGTCTCCGTGGACGTGCGGCTGCCGGGCGGGGGAACCGGGCGGTCCTCGGGACCGCGCTCGACGAACCCGGGCGGCTTGGGGCCGGGCGGGAACGCCGCTGGATCCTCGGGCGCTTCGGGCCGCGGTTCCCAGGGGACGCGGTGCCGGCCCGAGCTCGCGCGGGGCGGGTCCTCCGGTGCCTCGGGGACACCGGATCGCGGCGCGGGAACACCGGTGCCGGGCGGGCGGTCCGCCTCGTCCGCGGCACTCCGTCCGGGGCCGGGCCGCCCGTCGTCGAAGCCTGTCCCGGCGCTCTCGCCGGAAGCACTCGTCCCGCCCACGGACCCGGACCCGTCCCGCACCGCTCCCGCCGCCGAGGCGTAGCGGTCGTCCAGGGAGTCCGGGGCCGGTGTGGGGCCCGTGTCGTCCGTGGAGTCGTACAGCTGCCCCCACCAGTCGTCCTCGTGACCCGTGGGCTTTCCCCCCTGCTGGCTCATGCCCCCAATTGTCCACCGCGCGGGCCGGATGAAAACGGGGCATCCCGAAATCGGGCTACGACTGTGCCCGTCGAACGGCGTGTCGAGTGAGGGGTCGAACTGGTGTGGCGTAAGGGGTCGCCGGGTGGTTCCACCCCCCACGGGAGAACCACCCGGCGACGCAGGTACGACCCGGACGCCGACCCCGGTCCGGGCCGGGCCTGAGTGTGACCTTCTTCCCTGTCCTCGCGCTGTGATGCCCGACGGTTCACCGGGTGCCGCGCCGGGCTCGTGGTGAGCGTCGCGTGCCCGGTCCGCGCGGCGCCGGGCGGACCGGCCGAGGAAGCCGGCTGCCCGGGAGTGACCCGCGCGGACATCGCTGACCTGCGCTTCCTCCCGTCCTCCTGCACCCTGGACGCATGGGAGTGTGGGACCTCCTGCTCGTCGGCCTGGTCATGCTGTTCGGTCTGGTCGGCGTGCTGGTGCCCGGAGTGCCGGGATCGTGGCTCGTGTGGGCCGCGGTCCTGTGGTGGGCGCTGAAGGATCCGCAGCCGGTCGCGTGGGGCGTGCTGGTGGGGGCGACCGTCGCCCTGTTCCTGTCCCAGGTGGTGCGCTGGGTGCTGCCGCCGCGCCGGCTGCGGGCGAGCGGGGCCACTCCGCGCATGGGGGCGTACGCCGGGGCCGGGGCGTTCCTCGGCTTCTTCCTGATTCCCGTGCTGGGCGCGATCCCGGGGTTCATGGCAGGCATCTACGTCTCGGAACGTCTCCGCTTCGGCCGGCACGGAGAGGCGAAGGCCGCCCTGCGTACGGCGATGCGCTCGGGCGGCTCCAGCGTGCTGGCGGAACTCTTCACCTGTCTGCTGATCATGGGCGCGTGGCTGGGCAGCGTGCTCTGGGGCTGACGTAGGACCACGGACCCGGGAAAACCTGGGCCGACCGCCCGATGTGCGGACGGCGCGAGCGTGTTTGGGTGGCGGGCATGACCGAATTCAGCGAGGCCGAGCGCGCGTATCTGAAGTCGCAGCGGCTGGGGCGGCTGGCCACCGTCGACGAGCACGGGCAGCCGCAGGCGAACCCGGTCGGCTTCTTCCCGCAGGACGACGGCACCATCCTGATCGGCGGCTACGCGATGGGCCGGACCAAGAAGTGGCGCAACCTCCGGAAGAACCCGAAGGTCGCGCTGGTCGTCGACGACATCGCGAGCCTGAAGCCGTGGACGGTGCGCGGCGTCGACATCCGCGGGGAGGCGGAACTCCTCACGGGGCCGCACGAGTTGGGGCCGCATTTCAGTGAGGAGCTGATCCGCATCCATCCGCGGCGGATCCACAGCTGGGGGCTGGAGGAGAACTAGGACGCCCTGCCGGCGTCACGGACCCAGCAGCGCCGCTTCCAGCGTGAGCAGGGCCGTTTTGCGCTCCAGGCCGCCCGCGTATCCGGTGAGGGAGCCGTTCGCGCCGATCACGCGGTGGCACGGGCGGAGGATCAGCAGCGGGTTGGCGCCGATCGCGCCGCCGACGGCCCGGACCGCGACGCGGGTGGCGCCGACGCGGGCGGCGATCTCGCCGTACGTCGTGGTCGCGCCGTACGGAACGTCGTCGAGGGCGTCCCACACACGGGTGCGGAACTCGGTGCCCTCGGGGCGCAACTCCAGCTGGAACTCCTTGAGTTCACCGGCGAAGTAGGCGGCGAGCTGCTCCCGGGCCGCCCGGAAGGGGGCGGGGTCGTGCAGCCAACCCTCCTGGACGGTACGGCCGTTCTTCTGCCCGGGCACGGAGAGCGAGGTCAGTGCGCCGGTCTCGTCGGCGGTGAGCAGGAGCTCGCCGACAGGGCTGTCGAGGTGGGTCCAACGGGTGGTCATGAGTACTCCAACTCCCCTGCTGCAAGCAGGTGTTGCCAGGCGTAGGAGCGCCAGGGGCGCCAGGTGTCCGGAAATCCGTGGCCCGGTGGGGCGACGTCGGGGTCGCCGAGGGCGCGGGCGCGGATGACGGCGACGGTACGGGCGTCCAGGCCGGGCAGGGCGCGCAGCGCGTGCTGGGCGGCGTCGCGGTCGGCGCCGGGTTCGAGTCGTACGGTGCCGTCGGCGAGGGCGGTGGCGAGCGTGCCCAGAGGGGCGCCGGTGCCGGTGAGGGCGGCGGCCTCGGGGAACAGGTGCGTGAGGCTGCCGCAGGGTGCGTCCAGGGTCTTGCCGTAGCGCTGGACGAGCCGTTCGGATTCCGTACGGCCCACCAGTGCCCGGACGGCGAACTCCTCGGGGTCGGCGGCGCCGGGCGAGCGGAGTCCGGGGCGGCCGGTGACCCAGGGGGCGAGCCTCGGGTCCGCGCCGAGTCGTTCGTCGACGGCGTAGGGATCGGCGTCGAGGTCGAACAGGCGTCGCAGCCGTCCGACGGCGGTGGTCAGGTCGCGGGGGTCGGTGAGGCGCAGATGGGCGTCGAGCCAGCCGCCGGGGTGGGCGCCGGAGACGGTCCTGACCGTGCCGGGTCGTTCCTGGACGGCGACGATGCCGGTGCCGTGCGGGAGGCGGAGGGTACGGCGGTAGGTGCGCCGCCCGGGTGTCCCGCTCACCTCCTCGACGCCGGGTACGGCCTCGCTCGCGAGCAGGTCGAAGACGGCGCCGGAGCGGTAGGGGCCGCGGTGGGCCAGTCGTAGCGGAACGCCCGCCGTGGGGGTGGCCGGGCGCCGGGTGGTGCGGGCCGCGGCGCGCAGGTCGCTCGGCGTCGAGGCGTAGATCTCCCGCACCGTGTCGTTGAACTGCCGCACGCTGGCGAAGCCGGACGCGAACGCGATCTCCGTGACGGCCAGGCCGGTGGTCTGGAGCAGGACGCGTGCGGTGTGCGCTCGCTGGGCGCGGGCCAGGGCGACCGGTCCGGCGCCGAGTTCGGTGGTGAGCTGGCGCTGGACCTGGCGTGCGCTGTAGCCGAGGCGGCCGGCGAGCCCGGCGACGCCCTCGCGGTCGACGACACCGTCGCCGATCATGCGCATCGCCCGGCCCACGACGTCCGCCCGTACGTTCCAGTCCGCCGAGCCTGGTACCGCGTCCGGACGGCACCGCCGGCAGGCCCGGAATCCGGAGCCCTGCGCGGCGGCGGCCGTCGCGTAGAAGCGGACGTTGCGGCGCTTCGGGGTCACCGCGGGACAGCTGGGCCGGCAGTAGATCCCGGTCGTCTCGACGGCGAAGAAGAACTCCCCGTCGAACCGGGCGTCCCTGCTGCGTACGGCTTCGTACCTGGTGTCCTCGTCCATCACGCCCTCCAGTCTCCGCCATGCACGGGACTGTCGCTGGCGGAAATCGGACGTGGCGGTGCGTGGGCGGGTGCGGGTCCGTCGTGGCTGGTCGGGGGGGGGGGGGGGGGGGGGGGGGGGGGGGGGGGGGGGGGGGGGGGGGGAAGAAAAAAAAAAAAAAAAAAAAAAAAGAAACCAAACACCCCCACCCC
>NZ_JBVIHJ010000035.1:70686-94102 GCF_055570355.1 Streptomyces sp. NPDC031225
GAAGAAATAGGGCGGGGTGGTGCTGGGGGGGGGGTTGTTTTGTGGTGTTTTGCCCCCCCCCCCCCCCCCCCCGGGGGGGGGGGGGGGGAACCCCCCCGGACCACCCCCACCGGGCCGCAGCCGAACGGCTACCTCCAGGCCCCCCGCTTCGCCTCCATCGCCGCCTTCCCCTCCGCTCCCTTCTTCTTCCAGTCCTTCCGGATCTCGGCCCGCAGCCGTGCGTCGGTCTTCGCCACGATCCGCTGGTTCTCCCGCATGAGCTTCCGGTAGCTCTCCAGCCGCCGCTCGGGCAGCTCACCGGAGTCGATCGCCATCAGCACCGCGCATCCCGGCTCGCTCTCGTGCGCGCAGTCGTGGAACCGGCACCGCTCGGCGAGTGCCTCGATCTCCGAGAACACCTGCCCGACACCGGTCCCGGCGTCCCACAGGCCCACGCCCCGCAGGCCGGGTGTGTCGATCAGCACGCCTCCGCCCGGCAGGGCGAGGAGGTTGCGGGTGGTCGTCGTGTGACGTCCCTTGCCGTCCACGTCCCGGGTGGTGTGCACCATCATCACGTCCTCCCCGACGAGGGCGTTGGCGAGCGTCGACTTTCCCGCGCCGGACTGCCCGAGCAGCACGGACGTACCGCCGGAGACGACCGCGACGAGGACGTCGAGCCCGGCCCCGTCCAGCGCGCTGACGGTCAGCACCGGCACGCCCGGCGCCGCTGTCTCCACGTCCTGTACGAGATACGAGAGCGTCGTCGCGTCCGGCACGAGGTCGGCCTTGGTGAGCACGACCACCGGCTGCGCGCCGCTCTCCCAGGCGAGAGCGAGGAAGCGTTCGATGCGGCCGAGGTCGAGTTCGACGGCCAGCGACACGGCGACGATCGCGTGGTCGACGTTGGCGGCGAGGATCTGCCCCTCGGACCGCTTGGAGGAGGTGGAGCGCACGAAGGCGGTACGGCGCGGGAGATACGTCCGTACGTAGCGGGGGGTGCCCTCGGGTTCGACGACGGCCCAGTCGCCGGTGCACAGGACCCGCAGCGGGTCGTGCGGGGTGACGAAGGCGGTGTCGGCTCGCAGCACTCCGTCGGCGGTGACGATGTCGCACTGTCCGCGGTCGACCCGGACGACGCGTCCGGGCAGGAGACCTTCGGGCTCGTAGGGGGCGAACGCGTCCGCCCATGCCTCGTCCCAGCCATAGGGAGCGAGAGCGGAGAAAACTGAGGTGGAAGTCAAGGGAGACCCTTCACAGGGCGGCCCCGGCACCAGAGGTGGATGTCAGCCGGCGGCCACGGAGGTGGACTTGATGGATTTCTGCCTGCGGGCAGTGCTCGTCGCAAAGACAGCCATCGGTCGACACCTCCCTTGTTCCTCGCTCGTGGGACACGACAGCCGTGAGCCGTCGTGCGAAGTGGTCCTCACCTTAGGGGCGTCGGCTCGGGGGGCGCCACCGGTTTTCCGGGCCCGCTCGCAAGGTCGAGCCCGGAGGTGTTCCCCAAGAGAGAGCCATGTGACATAGTACTGGTGTGAGCAAGCGTCTGACCTGCGAAGTCGTGGTCGTCGGAGCCGGGATGGTGGGCGCGGCGTGTGCCCTGTACGCCGCCCGGGCGGGCCTGGACGTCATCGTCGTCGACCGCGGTCCGGTGGCGGGCGGCACGACCGGAGCCGGTGAGGGCAATCTCCTGGTCTCCGACAAGGAGCCGGGACCCGAGCTCGAACTCGCCCTGCTGTCCGGCCGGTTGTGGACCGAGCTGGCGCAGGAGCACGGCGCGGCGATCGAGTACGAACCCAAGGGCGGCGTGGTCGTCGCCTCCTCCCCCGACGGTCTCGAAGCCCTGGAGAGGTTCGCGACCGGCCAACGGACCGCCGGGGTCGAGGCCGCGCGGGTGGACGCCGGTCAACTGCACGATCTGGAACCCCACTTGGCGCCCGGACTCGCGGGCGGCGTGCACTACCCCCAGGACGCCCAGGTCATGCCCACGCTGGCCGCCGCCCATCTCGTACGGGTCTCGGGTGCCCGGCTGCGCACCGGGGTCACCGTGACCGAGGTGCTGCGCGGCGCCGACGGTGGCGTGCGCGGTGTGCGGACCGACCGGGGCGAGATCCACGCGCCGCACGTCGTCAACGCCGCCGGGACCTGGGGCGCGGAGCTGGCCGCGCTGGCGGGGGTGAGCCTGCCCGTGCTCCCCCGGCGCGGCTTCGTCCTCGTCACGGAGCCGCTGCCGCGCCTGGTGCGCCACAAGGTGTACGCCGCCGACTACGTGGCCGACGTGGCCAGCGACTCGGCGGCCCTCCAGACCTCGCCGGTCGTCGAGGGGACGGCCGCCGGTCCGGTCCTGATCGGTGCGACTCGTGAACGGGTGGGCTTCGACCGGTCGTTGTCGCTGCCCGCGCTGCGGGCACTGGCCGCGGGCGCGACCCGGCTGTTCCCGTTCCTGGAGCGGGTGCGCGCGATGCGCACGTACCTGGGTTTCCGGCCCTACATGCCGGACCACCTGCCCGCGATCGGGCCCGACCCGCGGGCGCCCGGGCTGTTCCACGCGTGCGGCCACGAGGGCGCGGGCATCGGACTGTCCACCGGGACGGGGCAGTTGATCGCCCGCGTCATCACCGGCCGGGCTCCCGGCCTCGACCCCGCGCCGTTCCGTCCGGACCGTTTCCCCCCGGAGGTCTCGTGAACCCGCTGGAACTGGTGCGCGCCGAGCCCGGTCCTTCCTTCGCCGTCACCCTCGACGGGCGGGAGATCGAGGCGCTGCCCGGGCAGACCGTCGCCGCCGCGCTGTGGACGGCGGGCGTCACCTCCTGGCGCACCACCCGGGACACGGGCCGCCCACGTGGGGTCTTCTGCGGCATCGGTGTCTGCTTCGACTGCCTGGTGACCGTCAACGACCGCCCGAACCAACGGGCCTGTCTGGTGCCCCTGCGACCGGGTGACGCGATCCGCACCCAGGAGGGAACGGGCCACGATGACTGAGCCGAGCCGGGCACGGCCCCGCCTCGCGGTGATCGGCGCGGGGCCGGCCGGGATGGCGGCCGGCCTCGCGGCAGCCGCCCGCGGGGTCCACGTCACCCTGATCGACTCGGGCACGGAGGCGGGCGGGCAGTTCTACCGACAGCCCGCGCCGGAGTTCGGCGCCCGCCGCCCGCAGACACTGCACCACCAGTGGCGGACCTGGGAGCGGCTGCGGGACGGTCTGCACACCCACGTACGGGCAGGTGCGGTACGGCATTTGACGGATCATCACGTCTGGTTCGTCGAGCGCCGGGGCGCCGCCGACTTCACCGTGCACGCCCTGCTCGGTCCCGGGCAGGAGGAGCCGGCCGAGGTGCGCGCCGACGCCGTTCTGCTCGCCACCGGCGGCTACGAGAAGGTTCTGCCCTTCCCCGGCTGGACCCTGCCCGGTGTCGTCACGGCGGGCGGGGCGCAGGCCATGCTCAAGGGCGGGCTCGTCCTGCCCGGCCGTACCGCCGTCGTCGCCGGGACCGGACCGCTGCTGCTGCCGGTCGCCACCGGCCTCGCCGCGGCGGGCGCCACGGTCGCCGCGCTGGTGGACTCGGCCGACCCCAGGGCGTTCGCAAGGCGGTCCCGGGCGCTGGCGGCCCGACCCGACAAGGTCGCCGAAGCCGCCCGGTACGCGGGGCAGTTGCTCCGGCACGGGGTCCGCACGCTCCTGCACCACACCGTCGTGGAGGCGCACGGCACCGAGCGGCTGGAGGCGGTGACGATCGCGGCGCTCGACCGGGACGGGCGGGTGCGCCCGGCCACCCGGCGGCGTCTGACCTGCGACACCCTCGCCGTGGGGCACGGCATGCTGCCCCACACCGATCTCGCCGACGCGCTGGGCTGCCGCGTCGACGGGACGGACGTGTACGCCGACGACGAGCAGCGCACCGACGTGCCGGGGGTGTGGGCGGCGGGCGAGACCACCGGGATCGGCGGCGCGGCCCTCTCCCTCGCCGAGGGGCACATCGCCGGGCGGTCGATCGCGGCAAGGCTGGCGGGACTCCGGCCTGACCCGGGCGGGTGGGCGGCCGCCGCACGTGCCCGCGACGGACTGCGCGCCTTCTTCTCCGCCGTCGACTCCGTGTACGCGCCGCCCGCGCACTGGGCCGAGCAGGTCACCGACGACACGGTGGTGTGCCGCTGCGAGGAGGTGCCGGCCGGTGCGGTGCGGGAGGCGGTGCGCGAGCTCGGCGCCGGTGACCTGCGGACCGTGAAGCTGCTGACGCGGGCCGGGATGGGCTGGTGCCAGGGCCGGATGTGCGGGCCCGGCGTCGCGGGGGTCGCCGGCTGCGCGGAGTCGGCGGGCCGCCGACCGTTCGCGCGGCCGGTCCCCCTGGGCGTGCTGGCCCGGGCCGGAGAGACGGAACCCCAGTGAAATGTCACACCCTATGAACCTCATGGAGAGGCATCACAGATGACAGCCACCGACCGCCGCCCCTGGCGCGGAGTCCTCGTCGCCACCGCGCTCCCGCTGAACGACGACCTCTCCGTGAACCACGACAAGTACGCCGAGCACTGCGCCTGGCTGGTCGGGAACGGCTGCGACGGCGTCGTACCGAACGGTTCGCTCGGCGAGTACCAGGTGCTCACGCCCGAGGAGCGCGCCAAGGTCGTCGAGACGGCGGTCGCCGCGATCGGCGGGGAGCGCGTCATGCCGGGTGTCGCCGCCTACGGGTCGGCGGAGTCCCGGCGCTGGGCCGAGCAGGCGCGTGACGCGGGCTGCGCGTCCGTGATGCTGCTGCCGCCCAACGCGTACCGTGCCGACGAGCGTTCGGTCCTCGCGCACTACGCCGAGGTCGCGAAGGCGGGTCTGCCGGTGGTGGCGTACAACAACCCGATCGACACCAAGGTCGACCTCGTCCCGGAGCTGCTGGCCAAACTGCACGGCGAGGGGCTCATCCGCGCGGTCAAGGAGTTCTCCGGTGATGTCCGCCGCGCCTACCAGCTGGCCGAACTCGCCCCGGAACTGGACCTGTTGATCGGCGCCGACGACGTCCTGCTGGAACTCGCGCTCGCGGGGGCCAAGGGCTGGGTGGCCGGATACCCGAACGCGCTGCCCCGGTCCTCCGTCGAGCTGTACCGGGCGGCCGTGGCGGGCGACCTCGCCACCGCGAAGAAGCTGTACGAGCAGCTGCACCCGTTGCTGCGCTGGGACTCCAAGGTCGAGTTCGTGCAGGCGATCAAGTTGTCGATGGACATCGTGGGCCGCCACGGCGGGAGGTGCCGGGCGCCGCGGGTCCCGTTGCTGCCCGAGCAGGAGGCCGTCGTACGGGCCGCCACCGAGGGGGCGGTCGCGGCCGGACTCGGGTAGCCGACCGCTCTCCCCCGCCCCCTCGATCATCAGGAGCGTCATGCGCAGCAAACTCGTCCTGCACGCCGTCGACTCGCACACCGAGGGCATGCCCACCCGCGTGATCACCGGCGGCATCGGCACCATCCCCGGCGCGACCATGAACGAGCGGCGGCTGTACTTCCGTGAGCACCGCGACGACATCAAGCAGCTCCTGATGAACGAGCCGCGCGGGCACGCGGCGATGAGCGGCGCGATCCTCCAGCCGCCGGCCCGCCCGGACTGCGACTGGGGCGTCGTCTACATCGAGGTCTCCGGCTATCTCCCGATGTGCGGACACGGCACGATCGGGGTGGCGACCGTGCTGGTGGAGACCGGCATGGTCGAGGTCGTCGAGCCGGTCACCACGATCCGGCTCGACACCCCGGCGGGCCCGGTCGTCGCGGAGGTCGCGGTGGAGGACGGCAGGGCGAAGAACGTCACGCTGCGGAACGTGCCGTCCTTCTCCGTCGCCCTCGACCGCAAGATCGCACTGGCCGACGGGCGCACGGTGACATATGACCTGGCGTACGGCGGCAACTTCTACGCCATCCTGCCGCTGGAGCAGTTCGGGCTGCCCTTCGACCGGGCCCGCAAGGACGACATCCTGAAGGCGGGCCTGTCCCTCATGGAGGCGATCAACTCCGAGGAGGAGCCGGTCCATCCGGAGGATCCGTCCATCCGGGGCTGTCACCACGTCCACCTGGTCGCGCCCGGCTCCGACGCCCGTCACTCCCGGCACGCGATGGCCATCCACCCCGGCTGGTTCGACCGCTCCCCCTGTGGCACCGGCACCAGCGCGCGCATGGCCCAGTTGCACGCGCGCGGTGAACTCCCGCTGCACACCGAGTTCGTGAACGAGTCCTTCATCGGGACGCAGTTCACCGGCCGGCTCCTCGGCACCACCGAGGTCGCGGGCCGCCCAGCCGTCCTGCCCAGTTTCACCGGCCGTGCCTGGATCACCGGCACGGCCCAGTACCTGCTCGACCCCACCGACCCGTTCCCTGCCGGATTCGTGCTCTGAGCCTCGTACGGGGCGAGGACAATGCCCGGTGTCACGTGACATGGCACGCGACACCGCACCACAAGGAGATCCCCTCATGGCCGCCGCCCAGCGATCCAGCGCCCCCGCCGGCGCCGCCCCAGCCGCCGCTCCCGCCCTGCCCGTCCTGGGCGGCAGGAAGAGCAGCTACCGGGAGCGGGTCGCCGACGCCCTGCGGGCCGCGCTGATCGCGGGTGAACTGCTGCCGGGGCAGGTGCACTCGGCGCCCGCGCTGGCCGCCCGCTTCGGGGTCTCGGCCACGCCCGTCCGCGAGGCCATGCTCGACCTCGTGAAGGAGGGCCTGGTCGACACCGTCCCCAACAAGGGGTTCCGGGTCACCGCGGTCTCCGAGAAACAGCTCGACGAGTACACCCACATCCGCTCGCTGATCGAGATCCCCACCACGGTGGAGCTGGCCACGACCGCCGACCCGGTCTCCCTGGAGGCGCTGCGGCCGGCCGCCCGGGAGATCGTCCAGGCGGCGGTGTCCGGCGACCTGATCGCGTACGTCGAGGCCGACACCCGCTTCCACCTCGGCCTGCTCGCCCTCGCGGGCAACGCCCACCTGGTCGAGGTGGTCGGCGACCTCCGCAAACGCTCCCGCCTGTACGGCCTCACCCCGCTGGTGAAGTCGGGCCGCCTCCTGGCCTCCGCCGAGGAACACCTCGAACTCCTCGACGCGTTGGTCGCCCGCGACGAGGAGGCGGTGCGGGAGGTGATGACTCGGCACATCGGCCATGTGCGGGGGCTGTGGGCGGCGCGGTAGGGGCGGGCAGTTCGGCAGGTGCGGGCCGGTGGGGGCTGGTCGCGCAGTTCCCCGCGCCCCTGAGTGGGTGCAGTCGAAGCATGCCCAGCTGTACCGGCCCAGGGGCGCGGGGAACTGCGCGACCAGCCACAACGCACCCGCACCCGCACCCGGCGATGAACGGCGCGGCGTCAGGACGTCGCGCAGTCCTGCCCGTTGAGCGAGAAGTCGTAGGCCGATGTGTTCTTGCTCTGCCAGGAGGCGAGGAAGCCGAAGGAGAGCGAACCGTTCGCGGGGACCGCCTTGTTGTAGTCGGCGGCCGTCGCCGTGACCTTCGCGCCGCTCTGGGTGAAGTCCGCGTCCCACATCTGCGTCACCTTCTGGCCGTCCTTGTAGGACCAGACGACCCGCCAGTCGTCGAGGGCCTTGGCGGTGGTGATGGTGACGGCGCCCTCGAAGCCGTCGGGCCACTGCTTGATGACGGTGTATTCCGCCTGGCACGAGGGGGTGACGCTCTCGCCGGGCTCCGGTTCCCCGACGTCGGCGGAGGAGGTGCCCTGGGGTTCCGGATCGGAGTTCTTCGCCGCCGTGGACTCGGACGGATTCGCCGCGGTGGCCTCCGAGGGCTTCGCCGAACCGGGCGCCCGTGAGGTGGCGGCGGGGACGGACTCGCCGGGGTTGGACACCGGAAGGCCCTCGGCGGTGGTGCCCTCGCCCGGCCTGGCCGCTTCGGTACCCGTGTCGCCGCCCGGCATCATCGAGACGGCGAGGGCAAGCACGGAGACGAGGACGGCCGCGACGAGCAGCCCGTTGCGCACGACCTTCGCCTTGTGCGCGTCGGGGTCCGTGGGCCCGCTCTCCAGGGCCGCCGGACGGCCGGCACCGAGGCGTACCTCGGCGGCGCGGCGGCGGCGCTCCAGATAGGCGAGGCCGCCCCAGCCGATCACCCCGCCGGAGAGGGCCGCGGGCAGGCCGCCGCCGTGCAGCCGGAGGCAGGCGGCGGCCTCCGCGCACTCCACGCATCGCGCGAGGTGACGGGAGAGGTCGTTGGGGGTCTCGCCGGAGGTGGACCGGGTGACCGCGTCCAGCAGCCGGGCGTAGCTGCGGCACTGCGCGTCCATCGGCGTGTCGAGATGGTTGCGGTGGCTCCGGTCCCGGAACAGGCGACGCACCTGGGCGAGTTCGTCTTCGACGGTGGCCGGGTCGAGGCCGAGCCGACGGGCCACGACACCCGGGGGCAGCGCCTCCACCTCGGCCATCCACAGCAGTTCGGCGTCCGCCGCCTGGAGGTCACGCAGTCCGCGCAGCGCGATCGGCCGCTGGAGCGGCGGGCCGGTGTACCGGGCGGCCTTGTCGGAGTTGAGCCACAGCCGCAGATCGGGGTCGAGCCGGTGGCCCCGGCCCCGTATCTCCCACTCCGACGCCGTAACGCGAACGGCGGTCAGCAGCAGGGGTATCCGGGGCAGCCGGACCGGACGGCGGCCGGCCCCGCGGACGGCGGCCTCCGCGTCACGGACCTCGTGCATGCCTCGGGAGAACGCCTCCGTGGCCAGTTCCGTGGCGGCGGTGGAGCCCGCCGTGCACAGATCGGCGTACGACAGCACGGCATCCCAGCACTCGGAGAACAGCGCGGCCTCAGCGGCGTCCTGGGGGCTCGGCAGGTCGGGCATGAGTCTCCTGCGTCGAAAGCGAGGTCAACTCGCCATACTGGCAAAGGAGTTGGGGGGAACCTCGCGGCAGGACAGGACCCTTTCACGTCTCCCACACAACTGACAAGCAGGTCATTCAAATCGGTTACCGTGGGTTCGGTCCACTTCCCACGGCACAATGCTGCGCGGAGTTACGACCTCCAGTACGTACCGGAAGCCGGAACGTATCAATTCCGCCTCACAGGAACCAGCCGTCACGGGAGACGGGGTTCGGGCCGGAGTGACGTACGACCGGCCGGAAGGCGTTCCGGCAGCCGGCCCCGGCCGAAGCCGACTGCGGTCGGCTCAGGCCGGTTCCATGCGACTTCGGGTGACTTCACGTGACTTCGCGCGCGTTCGAGATGTCGCGCGCGAGTGCGAGTGACCGCGGCGGCCGGCCGGAGCCGGCCGCCGCGCGGGGTCAGATCTCGACCGGCTCCTGCGCCGGAAGGCTGTCCATGAAGGAGCTGACGGAGAAGACGGCGCGGCCGGGTCCGGGCGGGCCGTATCCGGGCGGGTAGGACAGTCCGAAGTCGTCCATGGTCTGGCGGTAGGCCTGGAGGAGCCGGATGTGGTACTCCAGGGGCGCGCCGTGCGGGTTGGCCTTGCCGAGCGGGGTCGTCGGCTCGGGGCACCACGTGGTGAAGCGGGGCGTGATCCCCTGGGACATGAAGAAGCGCAGGCCCTCGGTCGTGGAGGCGATGGCCTCGTCGACGGTCTTGAAGCCGAAGGGCTCCGCCATCTCCACGCCGGCCACGAAGTTGGGGATCACGTTGCGCGCGCCGAACACCTCGGCCGAGTCCAGGATCCGCTTGTGCCACTCGTCCCGGCCGACGTACCGCTCCTTGCCCGGGCAGTACATCTTGAAGAGGTACTCGTCCCACACCTCGTAGTTGGGGTGGTAGATCTGCACGCCGTAGTCCTTGAACCGCTGCACGTCGTCGCGCGGCAGCGCCTGGGCGACGACCTTGCCGATCCAGCGGCCCGGGAAGTGCTCCTCGATGGCCTTGGCGTACAGACCGTAGAAGTCGGCCTCGTCACGGCCCTGGAGCTTCGAGGTGATCGCGCCGCCGGTGAGGGTGTAGGCGGTGGACGTCTTCGCGGTGTCGTACCGGTCGATGATCTCCAGCGCTTCGAGGACCTCGTCGACGTCCTTGACCCCGGTGTACGGCCGCCCGGCCGCCTTGTGCTGGCGCCAGTTGTGGTTGATGTCGCAGTACTGGCACTCCTCCTTGGCGCCGAAGTACTGGCACACCCGGAAGACGGTCAGGTAGACGAGGTAGCCCCACTGGATGGTCGGGGCGACCTCCATGACGGACTTCCCGTTGGAGAGCTTGTGCCGGTAGTACTCCGGCATCGGCGGCACACCCACGTCGGCGATCCGCTTCCCGTCGAGGTAGAGCCCGAGCAGCCCCTCCTCGTCGGCGGCCACGCGGTACGGCGAGGACGGGTTGACCCGCACCGACACCACGGTCCGCCGCAGGTCGTACGGCCCGCCCGTGAGGATGATCTCCTCCGGCGGGCGCCGCAGCGCGGCCTCGCCCAGCTCCGGCAGGGTGCCGTGGTCGAAGGAGAAGATGAAGTAGGACTTCGGCTTCACCTCGCCCGACTCGTTGTCGCTGAGGGCGGAGGGGTCGAAGGCCACGCCACCCCGCAGCAGGTCCTCCTTGAAGACGGCTTCCCGCGGAACCCCCGGGAACCGCTCCATCAGATCCTCGACCAGCGCGGTACGGCTGCCCATCCCGTGTTCTCCTCCCGGCTCAGACGTACGACCGACTCCTCACGGTATGCCCTCGCGCCGACATCACCCGTGCCGGGTCCCCTCACGGCGCCCGATATGGGGCGGCACGGGCGTTTCCGGAGCCAGCAGGGGGTCGGGAACGGGTGCGCCCCACACGGACGTGAGCGGAAGCACACCGGCCCACAGCCCCAGCTCCGCGTCGGGTCCGTCGCCGTCGTCGGGGGCCCCGGTGCGGATCTTGACGGAGGCCTCGTCGAGCGGCAGGGCGAGCAGGGTGGTGGCGGCCAGTTCCTTACGGCTCGGCTCACGCGCGTACGACCACTGCCCGGGTGCCGTGTGTTCGGTCAGCAGGCGCAGGCCCGCCAGCTTCTCCTGCGGGTCGGTCACCTTGCGGGCCTCGCCGTGGATCACGGCGCTGCGGTAGTTGACGCCGTGCTCGAAGACGGACCGCGCGAGCACCAGCCCGTCGACATGGGTGACCGTGACACACACCGGCGTCCCGCCCGCGAGGCTGCGGCTGGCCACCGAGCCGTGCAGATAGAGCTGCCGCTCGTCCCGCCCGTACACCGTGGGCACGACCAGCGGCCGCCCTTCGACCACGACCCCCAGGTGGCAGACGAAACCGGCGTCGAGGATCGCCTCCAGGTCCGCCCGGTCCAGGCTGCCCTGGTCGCGCAGGCGGCGATGCCGGGTCAGCTCGGTCTGCGGGAGGGTGGCGGGGAGACGTTCTGAGCTCATGACCAGCGAGGCTACCGAGGTGTTCGCGACGACCTCCCCCGGGGCCCGGGCACCACGGCGGGCGGTGTGCGAGCAGGGTGCCGAGGTGTCCCGGCGGTCAGGCCTCACGCTCCAGCGCCCCGAAGTCCACCGGATACGCCGGTCCCGCCCCCGACACCACCCGTTCCGTCTCCGCCACGACGGCCAGGCCCAGCCGGGCCAGCTCGTTGCCCTGCGATCCCGCGAGGTGCGGGGTGACGAAGGCGTTCGGCAGGTCGTGGAGGGGTGAGTCGGCGGGCAGGGGCTCGGGGTCGGTCACGTCGAGGATCGCGCTGAGCCGCCCGGTGCGCAGTTCGTCGACGAGGGCGTCCGTGTCGACGAGGCTCCCGCGCGCGGTATTGATCAGCACCGCGCGGTCCGGCATCAGGGCCAGCTCGCGGCGGCCGATGAGGTGCCGGGTCTCGGGGGTCTCGGGGGCGTGCACGGTCACGATCTGCGAGGTGCGCAGCAGGTCGTCGAGGCCCAGCGGGGAGACTCCCAGCTTGAGGGCCGCGCTCTCGTCGACGTACGGGTCGGTCAGGCTGACCGCGAGGTCGAAGGGCCGCAGCAGTTCGATCACCTTCCGCCCGATCCGGGACGCCCCGATCACCCCGACCCGGCGTCCGTGGTTGCCGATCCCCGGGACGATCCCCCAGCCGGGGAACGCCCGCTCGGCGCGCAGCCTCTCGCGGCGCACGAGGACGTCCTTGCCCGCGAGCAGGATCATGGCGAGCGTGTACTCGGCGACGGGCAGCGCGTTGGCCTCGGCGGCCGAGGAGACGGCGATGCCGCGCCGCCAGATCTCCGGTGTGGCGAAGCCCTTGACGGAGCCGGCCGAGTGCAGGACGGCACGGAGTTCCGGGGCCGCGTCGAGGACGGCGGCGTCCAGGCGGGGGCAGCCCCAGCCGGTCACGAGGATCTCGGTGCGGGCGAGGACGTCGGCGACGCGCAGGTCGGTGAGGTCCTCGGCCACGATCGCGGGATCGATGTCCACCAGGGCGCGCAGCCGCGCCAGCACCTCGGGCGGGAAGACGAGCGGCACGTTCTCGGCGGTCATGGCGAACAGCGCCTGGGGTCGCTCGGGCAAAATGATGATCCTCCGGCCTCGCGGAAAGGTTGCAGAAACCGCTCTCTACGTTAGGTGTCGGGAAATGAGAGGGTCAATGCATACGCACTTGCCGAGAGGGACGCCAGACATGACGGAGACCATCACCAACTGGGCGGGGAACATCACCTACGCCGCGAAGGAACTGCACCGCCCCTACTCGCTCGACAGGATCGCCGCCCTGGTCGCGGACAGCGCCGGGGTGCGGGTACTGGGCAGCGGGCACTCCTTCAACGAGATCGCCGAGCCGGGCCCCGACGGCGTCCTGCTCTCGATCGCGGACATGCCTCCGGTGATCGACGTGGACACGGCGGCCCGTACGGTACGGGTCTCGGGCGGCGTCCGCTACGCCGAACTCGCCCGCACGGTGTACTCCCACGGCCTCGCGCTGCCCAACATGGCTTCGCTGCCGCACATTTCGGTGGCCGGCTCGGTGGCGACCGGCACCCACGGTTCGGGCGTCGGCAACGCCCCGCTGGCGTCGGCCGTGCGCGAGGTGGAGCTGGTCACCGCGGACGGGTCCATGCTGACGATCGGCCGGGACGACGAGCGGTTCGGCGGCGCGGTCACCTCGCTGGGCGCCCTGGGTGTCGTCACCGCGCTCACCCTGGACCTCGTCCCGTCCTTCGACGTGGAGCAGTACGTCTTCACCGAACTCCCCCTCGCCGGGCTGGACTCGGCGACCTTCGAGACGGTCATGTCCTCGGCGTACAGCGTCAGCCTGTTCACCGACTGGCGTGCGCCGGGCTTCCGGCAGGTGTGGGTCAAGCGTCGGGTGGACCAGCCGCTCGCCGACTTCCCGTGGGCCGCGCCCGCCACCGAGAAGATGCACCCGGTGCCGGGGATGCCCGCGCTCAACTGCACCGAGCAGTTCGGGGTGCCGGGGCCCTGGCACGACCGACTGCCGCATTTCCGGGCCGAGTTCACACCGAGCAGCGGGGCGGAACTGCAGTCGGAGTACCTGCTGCCGCGCGAGCGTGCCGTCGAGGCGCTGCACGCGGTGGACGGCATCCGGGAGACCGTCGCCGGGGTGCTGCAGATCTGCGAGGTGCGGACCATGGCCGCCGACGAGCAGTGGCTGAGCCCCGCCCACGGCCGGGACACGGTGGCCCTGCACTTCACCTGGATCGAGGACACGGCGGCCGTCACACCGGTGGTGCGCCGGCTGGAGCAGGCGCTGGACGCCTTCGACGCGCGGCCGCACTGGGGGAAGGTGTTCACCACGCCCGCGGAGGTGCTGCGCGAGCGCTACCCGCGGCTCGGCGACTTCCGGAGGCTGGCGCGTGAGCTGGACCCCGAGGGAAAATTCGCCAACGCCTTCGTCCGGAGCGTACTCGCCGACTGACTGTCGACCGACTTTATAAAGCCCCTTTCCTAACCCCTTGTCGAAAGTCCCCCGCAGCCCATAGCCTTGCGCCGCGCCGGTGCCACTGTCGTCCCGGCATGAGCTGAAGGGATGGGGGTCGGCACCGATGAAGCGCACATCACGCGACATCCGCACCGCGAACCGCTACGAGGTGCTGCGCCAGATCATCGCCGAGTCGCCCACCTCCCGGCAGGAGCTGGCGGCGGCCACCGGGCTGAGCCTGGCCACCGTCGCCACGCTGGTGGGCGAGCTGCTCGACCTCCGCATGATCACGGAGGTCGGGTTCGAGGAGTCGGCCGGCGGGCGCCCCAGGGGACTCGTGGCCGTCAACGCGTCGGGGGGCGCGTTGATCGGCGTCGACATCGCGGAGACCTACGTCCATGTCGAGCTGTTCGACCTCGCGCTGAACGTCCTGGCCCGCGCCGAGGAGGACGTCCGCCCCGGCGAGAGCCTCCCCGAGCAGGTGGTCGGCCATGTCGCCGCCGCCGTCGGCTCGGTGGTCACCCAGGCGGGCATCGAGGGCGCCCGGGTGCTGGGCGTCGGGGTGAGCGTGCCGGGGCAGGTGGACCGCGCCACCGGTATCTCGGAGTACGCGCCCAACTGGGACTGGCACGACGTGCCACTGCTCGACCTGCTCTCCGAGTACATCGCCTACCCCCTGTACCTGGACAACCCGCTGCGCGCGGTCGCCGTGGCCGAGCTCTGGTTCGGGGCCGCGCGCGGACGCGGGAACGCCGTGGTGGTCACCCTCGGGACCGGCGTGGGCGCCGGACTGATCCTGGGCGGCGGACTGCACCGCGGTGTCTCCAACAGCGCCGGCGAGTGGGGCCACAACACGATCGTCCTGGACGGACGCCTGTGCCGCTGCGGCAACCACGGCTGCGTGGAGACGTACGTGGGCGCGCCCGGGATCATGCTGAACCTGCGGGAGCTGAGCCCCGACAGCGAGCTGCTGCACCCCGGCGACCAGACGGCGACCATCACCGCGCTGGCCCGGGGGATGCTCACCCAGGACCCGGTGGCGCTGGCGGTCGTGCGGCACACCGCCCGCTATCTGGGCGCCTCCATCGCGCATCTGGTCAACCTGTTGAACCCCGAGGTGGTCGTGCTCAGCAGCTGGGTCGCGTCCGCCCTGGGCGAGCCCCTGGTCGCGGAGGTGCGCGAGGCCGTGGCCCGGCACGCGCTGCCCCGGCCGATGGCGGCCACCGAGATCGTCCTCTCCCCGATCCCCACGGACCCGGCGTGTCTGGGTGCGGCGACGTTCGCGCTCGAAGGGGCGCTCCAGTCGGTCGGGCAGAGGTCCGCGAAACGCACCACCCCGGCGAGGGTGAAGACCCACAACCCCCGCTAGGAGCCGTACCGCACCGCACCACCTTCATGACGACGGAAGGGATGCACGTGTCTCACCCCCACCGCAGGAGGTCGGCCCTGCTGACAGCCGCAGCCGCGTTCGCTGTCGCCGGGCCCCTGATATCCGCTCCACCCGCCTCGGCCGCCACCCCCACGGCAGCCGAAGTGTCCCCGCACGCCGCCCAGACCATCGACAACATCGGCGCCTCGGGCGCCTGGTGGGTCAACGACCTGAAGAACTTCGACCCGAAGGTCCGGGCCCGGGTGGCCAAGCTGCTGTTCTCCAAGGACGGTCTGGCCCTCAGCAGTTACCGCTACAACATCGGCGGTGGCGGCACCGGCGTGACCTACGCGCCGCGCGCCCCCGAGGACTTCCTGAAGGACGACGGGTCGTACGACTGGAGCAAGGACGAGGCGGGCCGCGCCTACCTCTACGCCGCCGCCAAGTACGGCGTGAAGGACCTGATCGCCTTCGTCAACAGCGCGCCCGCGCAGTGGAAGACCAACGCCAAGAGCTGCGGTGGTTATCTGAAGGCGGAGAACACGCAGGACTACGCCAAGTACGTCGCGGACGTCACCGACCACTTCGCGAAGCAGGGCGTGAAGTTCGACTACATCAGTCCCTTCAACGAGCCGACGAACAGCTTCGCGGACTGCGGCCAGGAGGGCATGCTGGTACCGGTCGACCAACGCGACGACATCGTGCGGGCGTTGGGCGCCGAGCAGCAGGCACGGCACCAGAGGACCGGCATCATCGCCGACGAGTCCAGCAGCACGGTGGGCTTCAACACCGAGCTCCCGCAGTGGATCTCGCAGCCGGACACCGCGCAGTACGTCGACAGGCTCGCCCATCACACGTACAACAACCCGGGCGACGACCAGCGGGCGAAGGTCTACGAGACCTCCAAGTCGGTCGGCAAGCAGTCCTGGTCCACGGAGATCTGCTGCTTCGGCAACGGCGGCACGGGCTGGGCGCAGGAGTACGACCCCACCATCGACGGTGGTCTGAACCTCTCCCGGATCATCTACAAGGACTTCGCGACCGCGCACGACTCGGCGTTCCAGTGGTGGGTCGCCCTGTCGGAGATGATCGGCTCCGACCCCCTCGCGAAGAACTCCGAGGGCTGGAACGACGGCCTGATCTACTACGACCCGGGCTACGCCACCAACGGCAACCAGACCCTGTACTTCACCAAGCGGTACTACGCGCTCGGCCAGTACAGCAAGTTCGTCCGCCCGGGCTCGGTCGCCCACAACGTGACCGGCGTTCCGGCGGGTGTCGAGGTGTCGACCTACGACGACCACGGCAAGTGGGTGGTTGTGGCCAACAACCACAACACCACCGACACCGCGCTGAACCTGCACTTCAACAGCAGCTCACCGGTGCGCGCGAGCAAGGCCGTGCGGACCTCGGCGACCGAGAGCTGGGCGAACGTCGCGAAGCCCGCGGTCAAGGGCGGCACGGCGTCGGCGACCCTGCCGGCCCGGTCCATCACGACGTACGTCCTGCACCAGAAGGGCCACGGCACGTCGGCGGTCACGGGCGCGCTCCAGGGCAGGCAGTCCGGCAAGTGCCTGACCGCGGACACCTCGGGCGCGGCGATCAGCACCTGCACGGGCGGGGCCGCGCAGTCGTGGTCGTACGACGCCAAGGGCCGTCTGAAGGGCGTGAACGGCTATCTGACTGCGGGAGGTTCGGGACTCACCACGAGTCCGGAAGCCGCCCGTGACGGCAGCCAGCGATGGCTGCTGAACTCCAACGGCCAGGTCGTCAGCGAGGCGTCCGGCCAGTGCCTGGACGTCGGCGGACAGGCGACCGCCGACGGCAGCAAGGTCGGCCTGTGGTCCTGCAACGGCGGGACCAACCAGGCCTGGTCCAGGCAGTAACACGTAACACCTGCAAGGGGGTTGTGGGCCACTGGTGCGGCGGCCCACGACCCCGCAACGTCCGGTATCCCGAACACTGCACAACGCTTCGAGCAGACTTCGTCCAACCCCTTGCCGAAGGCTTAGTCGAAGGTTAACGTCCCGCACCGCAAGACCATTTGAGCCACCTGGCGCTGAGCCGCAGAGCCATGGCACAGAGCCGAAGCCGTATTCGAGACAAGGACGTCAGCATGTCGGCAATGAGCACTCCCAACTGGAACCGTCGAAACGTTCTGCAGGCCGCGATGGGTCTGGCCGCCGCCGGCGGACTGGCCGCGTGCGGCGGGAACACCGGCCGCAGCAGCGGCGGTTCGGGCACGGCCCTGACCCAGTACTTCCACGCCTACGGCGAGGCGGGCACCGAGCAGGCCATCAAGAAGTACGCGGCCGCGTACAAGAAGGCCGACGTCAGCACCAACTGGATCACGGGCAACAACTTCGAGTCCGCGCTCTTCGCCGCCCTGCTCACCAAGAAGGCGCCCGACGTCTTCGAGTTCCACCCGCAGCTGCAGCTCGTCAAGAGCGGCCAGGTCGCCGACCTGACGGACCTGATCGACCCGGTCAAGGACGACTTCAACCCGAACGACATCAAGTCCCACACGGTCGACGGGAAGATCTACGGGATACGGATGATCGACGACCCGCAGTTCTTCTACTACCGCAAGTCGATGTTCGAGAAGGCCAAGGTCCAGGTCCCCACCACCCTGGAGGAGCTGATCGAGGCCGCCGCCAAGCTCACCACCGGCAAGGTCAAGGGCGTCTTCCTCGGCAACGACTTCACCGCGATCCAGAACGTCATCATCTGGTCCGCCGGCGCCGACACCATCAACGAGAAGAACGAGATCGCCTACCACACGGACGGCGTCGTCGAGGGCCTCAAGCAGCTGCGCCAGCTGTTCACCAGCGGCAACGTGCTCCTGGACGCCCCCACCGACTTCTGGGACCCCTCCTCGCTCAACCAGGGCCTGTGTGCCATGCAGTGGGGCGGCATGTGGTCCATGCCGGCCATGCAGAAGGCGCTCGGCGACGACCTCGGCATCTTCCCGTTCCCGAAGATCGGGTCCGCGGGCAAGCAGTCCGTCTACAACGGCGGCTGGTCGATCTTCGTCAACGCCAAGGGCAAGAACGTCGAGGCGGCCAAGGAATACGTCAAGTGGCTGTGGATCGACCAGAAGCAGTACCAGGAGGACTGGGCCACGTCGTACGGCTTCCACATCCCGCCGCGCACCTCGATCGCCAACTCGGCGACCAAGCTCAAGACCGGCCTGCCCGCCGAGGGCGTGAAGCTCTTCACCGACTACGGCCACTTCGACAACATCGCCTACGACCAGACGATGCAGACCGCGTTCGGCGAGGTGATCGCGTCCTCCGTCCGTAAGAACGGCAACCCGGAGGCGGCGCTCGACACCGCCGACAAGAAGGTCAACGTCGAACTCAAGAAGCTGTTCGGATAGGCCGCAGGGAACCCCACGACATGTCGACCACCACCACACGCGGGGTCGCCCAGCCCGCCCCGGCCAAGGCCTCTCCGGCCCGGCCGCGGCGGGGCCTGCGGGGCAACCCCACCTTCAACTTCTGGCTCTTCACCGGGCCCTTCCTCATCGGCCTGGTGATCTTCGTCTTCGTTCCGATCTTCTGGAGCGTCTGGCTCAGCTTCTTCGACGCGCGGTACACCGTCACGCCGAGCCGCTTCATCGGCTTCGACAACTACAAGCAGATCCTGACCAACAGCAACTTCCCCGACTCACTGCTGACGTTCAGCGTGTTCGCCGCGTTCATCGTGCCGACCACCTGGGCGCTGTCGCTGGGTCTGGCGCTGCTGGTGCACCGGCTGCGGTTCATGCGGGCGTTCTTCCGCTCGGTCTTCTTCCTGCCGACCGCCGTCTCCTACGTGGCCGCCGCGCTGATCTGGAAGATGTCCATCTTCAGCGGTGTCCGCTTCGGTCTGATGAACACCGTCCTCGGCTGGTTCGGCGTCGAGAACATCGCCTATCTGGCCAACCCCAGTCCGCCCTGGTACTGGGTGGTCATCGTGAGCCTGCGGCTGTGGATCCAGTCCGGCTTCTACATGATCCTGTTCCTGGCGGCGCTGCAGAACATCCCGGGCGAGCTGTACGAGGCCGCGGCCATCGACGGCGCCAAGCCGGGCTGGCAGACCTTCCGGTACATCACGCTGCCGCAGCTGCGCGCCACGTCGACCGCCGTGATCCTGCTGCTGCTCATCGCCGCGTACCAGGCGTTCGACGAGTTCTTCAACATCATCGGGCAGAACGCGACCTGGGCCCAGACACCGCTCATGGAGCTCTACAAGACGGCGCTCGGCACCAGCCAGGACTACGGCGCCGGCAGCGCGGGCGCGGTCATCCTGTCACTCCTCATCTGCCTCGTCACCCTGATCCAGGGCAAGTGGATGGGCTTCGGAAGGGGGGAGGAGGGCAAGTGACCACCACCGCACCTCAGCTCGGCAAGCAGCGCAAGAGGGGCCGGGGCGTCCTCGGCAACGCGGGACTGTACGCAGCCGTCGGCATCGCCGCCCTGCTGTTCCTGATCCCCTTCTACCTGATCGTCCGCAACGCCCTCTCCACGGATCTCGAGATCACGGGCGAGAACTGGAAGGTGCTGCCCTCCTTCCAGTGGGGCAACATCTCCGAACTGTTCGACGACCCCACGGTCGAGTTCGGCCGCTCCATGGTGAACTCGCTGGTCGTCGCCGTCTCGACCACCCTGGGCACCCTCCTGGTGTGTTCCCTGGCCGGCTACGGCCTGGCCCGCATCCCCTACAAGCACGCCAACAAGGTCTTCTACGCCGTCCTGGCGACCCTGATGGTCCCGACGGCCGTGACCTTCGTGCCCAGCTTCGTGCTGGTCTCGTCCCTCGGCTGGGTGGACACGTATCGTGGTCTGATCATCCCGGGGCTGTTCAGCGGTTTCACCTGCTTCCTGTTCCGGCAGTACTTCCTGGGATTCCCCAAGGAGCTGGAGGAGGCGGCACGCGTGGACGGGCTCGGCTACTGGGGCGCGTACTGGCGGATCGTCGTACCCAACTCGCTGAACTTCTTCGCGGCCATCGCCACGATCACGTTCATCAGCGCCTGGAACTCCTTCCTGTGGCCCCTGGTCATGGGTCAGGACCCGAGCTCCTGGACCGTCCAGATCGCGCTCTCCTCCTTCATGACCAACCAGACCGTGAACTTCCACCTGATCTTCATGGCCGCCGCCGTTTCCATCCTGCCCCTGGTGTTCGTGTTCCTCTTCCTCCAGCGCTGGCTGGTCCAGGGGATCGCGCAGACCGGCATCAAGGGCTGACACCTCTCTCAGGACCTGGAGACCGATGTCTTTCCGCACCACCAGCGCTTTCGACTACGTCGAGGACGTCTCACCCGGTAGCGGGGCCCTCCCGCCCCGCGCCTGGTACGCGTCCTCGGACGCGAAGGCCCTGTCCCTCGACGGCGACTGGCGTTTCAGGCTGTCGGCGACCGCCGACGCCCAGGACGACTCCTTCGCCGAGGAGGGATACGACGCCGAGGGCTGGGCGGAGGTCACGGTCCCCGGCCACTGGGTCCTCCAGGGGGACGGGGCCTTCGGGCTGCCGATCTACACCAACCACCTGTACCCGTTCCCGGTGGACCCGCCGCACGTCCCGACGGAGAACCCGACCGGCGACCACCTCAGGGTCTTCGACCTCCCCGAGGACTGGCCCTCGGACGGTGGCGCCGTGATCCGGTTCGACGGCGTCGAGTCCTGTGCCCGGGTCTGGCTGAACGGCACGGACATCGGTGAGTTCAAGGGCTCCCGCCTCGCGCACGAGTTCGCCGTCGGGCATCTCCTGAAGCCGAAGGGCAACGTCCTCGCGGTGCGCGTGCACCAGTGGTCGGCGGGCTCCTACCTGGAGGACCAGGACCAGTGGTGGCTGCCGGGCATCTTCCGTGAGGTGACCCTGCTGCACCGCCCGGCGGGCGCTGCCCTGGACTTCTTCGTGCACGCCTCCTACGACCACGTCACGGGCGAGGGCACCCTGCGCGTCGACTCCGACGTGGACGGGCGGGTGCTGGTGCCCGCTCTCGACATCGATGTCGCCACCGGTGAGGCGGCGACGGCCCTGGTGGCGCCGTGGAGCGCCGAGAGTCCCCGGCTGTACGACGGCGAGCTGGTCACGGAGGGCGAGCGGGTCCCGCTGCGCATCGGCTTCCGTACCGTCGTCCTGGAAGACGGCCTGGTCAAGGTCAACGGCAGGGCGATCCTGTTCAAGGGCGTCAACCGGCACGAGTGGCACCCCGAGAAGGGCCGCACCCTCGACCTCGCGACCATGCGCGAGGACGTGCTGCTGATGAAGCGGCACAACCTCAACGCGGTGCGCACCTCGCACTACCCGCCGCACCCGGCCTTCCTGGACCTGTGCGACGAGTACGGCCTGTGGGTCATCGACGAGTGCGACCTGGAGACCCACGGCTTCGTCGAGCAGGGCTGGCGGGACAACCCCGTCGACGACGACCGCTGGACCCCGGCCCTCCTGGACCGCGCGGCCCGCATGGTCGAGCGCGACAAGAACCACCCCTCGATCGTCTTCTGGTCGCTGGGCAACGAGGCCGGCACCGGCCGCGGCCTGACCGCGATGGCCGAGTGGATCCACGGCCGTGACTCCTCCCGCCTGGTGCACTACGAGGGCGACTGGAACTGCCGGGACACCGACGTGTACTCGCGGATGTACGCCGACCACGCCGAGGTCGAGCAGATCGGCAGGCGCCTCGACGGCGGCCCGCTGGTCCGCCGCGAACTGCCGTTCATCCAGTGCGAGTACGGCCACGCCATGGGCAACGGCCCCGGCGGCATCGCCGACTACCAGGACATCTTCGAGAAGTACGACCGTCTCCAGGGCGGCTTCATCTGGGAGTGGATCGACCACGGCGTCAAGCACCCGGAACTGGGCTACGCCTACGGCGGCGACTTCGGCGAGGAGCTGCACGACGGGAACTTCGTCTGCGACGGCCTGATCTTCCCCGACCGCACACCCTCCCCCGGGCTCGTCGAGTACAAGAAGGTCATCGAGCCGGTCCGCATCGAGGGCGTCGACGGCTCCGTGCGGATCACCAACAAGTACGACTTCGCGGACCTGTCCGCGCTCGCCTTCGAGTGGTCGTACCAGGTGGACGGCGAGACCGTCGAGGCCGGAACGCTGTCGGTGCCCTCGCTGGCTCCCGGCGAGTCGACGGACCTGAAGCTGCCGGAGCCGCCCGCGCACGAGGCAGGAGAGGCGCAGTGGACGGTGCGAGCGCTGCTCGCCGCCGACACCGTATGGGCTTCGAAGGACCACCTCGTCGCCTGGGGCCAGTTCCCCGCGGCCGCACCCGTACGTCCGTCCGTCGCGCCGAGCGACCGGCCCGTGCGCGGCGAGCGGCTGATCACCCTCGGTCCGGCGTCCTTCGACGCCCGCACCGGCGCGCTGCGGACGATCGGCCAGGTGGCCGTCGAGAGCCCGCGACTCGACGTGTGGCGGGCCACGACCGACAACGACGAGGGCGAGTGGAACGGCGGCATCTGCTACAGCAAGCTGTGGCGGAACCTCGGCCTGCACCGGATGCAGCACCGTCTGGACTCGGTGGAACTCGGCGAGGACGCGCTGACCGTCCGGACCCGGGTTGCGCCCGCCGCCCGCGAGGTGGGTCTCGCCACCGTCTACCGCTGGACCTCGGACGGCACCAAGCTGCGCCTGACGGTGTCGGTGGGCCCCGAGGGCGAGTGGACGCAGCCGCTTCCCCGCCTGGGCGTCCGCCTCGGACTCCCCGGGGCCGACCAGGTGAGGTGGTTCGGCGGCGGTCCCGGCGAGGCCTACCCGGACACCCGGAGAGCGTCCATGGTGGGGCGCTGGGACTCGACCGTGGACGAGCTGCAGACGCCGTACCTGCGCCCGCAGGAGAACGGTGCCCGCGCCGACGTCCGCTGGGTGGAGCTCGGCGGCCTGCGGATCGAGGGCGACCCGGAGTTCTCCTTCAGCGCCCGGCGCTGGACGACCGAGCAGCTGGACGCGGCCGCCCACCTCACCGACCTCACGCCGGGTGAGACGGTGTGGGTGAACCTGGACCACGGCCACCACGGCGTCGGCTCGCAGTCCTGCGGACCCGGCCCGCTGCCGCAGTACCAGCTGCGCGCCGAGCCGGCGGAGTTCTCCTTCGTGTTCTCGGTGATCGATTAGTCCAATTCACCGGTGGATTAATCCATTGCCAGTGTGATCGAAATTCTGCGACGGTCATGGTGTGCCCGCGGGGGGGGGGGGGGGGGGGCAACCAGGCGCACACCTTTTTTCCCACCAGAGAGGTTCCACCCTTCGCGGAAAGAGCCAAAGGTTTGGGTTTTTCCCTACCCTTCCCCCCACCCCCCCTCTT
>NZ_JBVIHJ010000036.1:0-86079 GCF_055570355.1 Streptomyces sp. NPDC031225
CCACACGCTGTTCGATGAATACACCGCCTACCCAACCGAACCTGCCGCCACAGCTTGACGAGATATGCGCCTGAGGTGTCTACATCCCCACCGACACGGCCAGCGAGGCGATCGCCCCCCCTCGAACTGCGCCACCGGCAGCGGGCCCGGGCCGAGGACCGCATCCGTGCCGCCCGTGCCACCGGTCTGCGCAATCTCCCAACCGGCAGGTCCTCGCGGCCGCCGATGGCGGTGCGCTGGGGAACATTGGCCAGGGCGATGTCGATGTCGGGTCTGGCGGCGCGAGCCTGGCCGACCAGCGTTTTCATGCTGTCGAGGGTTCCGTCGGGGTTACTTATGAACCAGCCCAGGTCGTTGAACCCGAGCCCGACCAGGAGAAGGCCGGGCTGATACAACGCTACCTGCTCCCTGATCAGGTTCTTGTCCTGGGCCGCCTGACGGCCGGTAAAGGCCGTCACCGCGGATCTCCCGGACCATGAGTACGAACAGCTCGCATGCGGCGAACTGCACGGTGGCGCAGAAGACGAATCGAGGGGAGTGGTACTGCTGTTCCTACCCTCGCGACTGGCGGCTGACGTATCGCCCAGAGGACGATCGAACAAGCGAACTGCGGCCCGGGGCAGCAGCGCCACAGGCACGGCACAGTCCGAACCGGAGACAGTCATGACTGGCAAACCGGACTTGAACGTACGCATCATCCACGAGTTCCGTGCCAACAAGGGAGGGGTCGGTGGTGGTTTCAGCGGGGCGCCCCTACTCCTGCTGCACCCCGTCGGCACGCGCTCGGGCAGGTCCCGCGTCAATCCGATGATGTACCTGGCCGACAGAGGCCGCTTCCTCGTCTTCGCCTCCAAGGCCAGCTCCGGCCGCAATCCGGACCGGTACCCCAACCGGCTCGCGCGTCCCGAGGCACGCATCGAGGTGGGCGACGCGATCCTCGCCGTGCGCGCCGTCAAACTGCGGAGCACGGAGCGCGACACGGCGTTCGCCGAACAGGCCCGCCGCTGTCCCGGCTTCGCCGGCTATCGGAGCAAGACCGAGCGGGTCATCCCGGTGATCGCGCTCATTCCCCTCGGCGAAGGCGCCGAGTCCACCGATCAAGCAGAACGGACACCGTCATGACCATGGCCTACCTCGCCCAGCCCGAGCAGCAGCAGAGGCTCGAATGGCTCGACGGCAGCGAGTTCGCCGTACTCCTGGACAGCGTGGCCACCGGCGGACAACTGACCGTCGGACGGTTCTCCGTCAGCAAGGGCGAGGCGCCGCCTTACCACACGCACACCCGTGAGGACGAGATCTTCATGCTGATCAAGGGCAGTGCGCTGCTGTGGTGCGACGACCAGGAGATGGAACTGTCGGAGGGCGGCATCGTCTACCTCCCCCGAAACGTCCCCCACGGCTACCGGATCACTTCCGACACCGCAGACCTGCTGATGATCTGCACCCCCGGCGGCATCGAAGGCATGTTCCGCCACGCCGGACGTGACCTGGCCACCCCGCGCCCCGAAGGCTTTGAGATCTCACGGGACCTCATGGCCGAAGCCGCCGACATGTACGGCCAGATCATCGTCGGGCCGCCGCGCTGACCGTCGGCAGGTCCGCAGCGATCACCGCTCCGCCGTACGGCACTCACAGGAACCACGAAAGGCACTGCCATGTCCCGGCAACAGCGCCAAACCCTCGACGACCTGCTGCGGCACGGCCCGCTCGACCTCGGAGGCGACGTCGCCGAACAGCGCGCCGTCTTCCACGACATGATGACGTCCCTACCGTTGCCCCCCGACGTCTCGACCACGGCAGGCGAGTTGGGCGGCGTACCCGTCGTCACCGTGGAGACACCGGCGAACGACCCGGCGACCGTGCTGCTGTACCTGCACGGCGGTGCCTATGCCATCGGCTCGGCGGCCGACACAGCGGGCCTGGCCGGGGACGTCGCCCGGCGCACCGGTGCACGCGCCGTGTGCGTGGACTACCGGCTGGCCCCCGAGAACCCTTACCCCGCAGCCGTCGATGACGCCCTGGCCGTCTACCGTGCGCTGCTCGACGACGGTGTTCCCAGCTCCGCCATCGCCTTCGTCGGCGAGTCGGCGGGCGGCGGTCTCGCCGTCGCGACGCTGGTCGCAGCCAAGGACGCGGGCCTGCCCCAACCCTCGTCGGCCGCGGTCTTCTCCCCGTGGGCCGATCTGAGCGTGTCCGGCAACAGCGTGGTCGGCAAAGCCGCCGTCGATCCCGCGCTGACCCCCGAGGGTCTGCGCACACGCGCCCGCGACTATCTGCGGGACACCGATCCCGCCACGCCTCATGCCAGCCCCGTCTTCGCCGATCTGACCGGTCTGGCGCCCCTGCTTATCCAGGTCGGCTCGCACGAGATCCTGCTGGACGACGCCGTACGGCTGGCAGCCCGCGCCGCCGAACACGATGTCCACGTCGAACTGCAGGTCTGGCCACAAGTACCGCACGTCTTCCAGGCGTTCGCCGTGATGCTCGACGAGGCCGACGCCGCGCTGCAGGCCGCCGCCGCCTTCACCCGAGCACACTGGGCCACCACCGACGCCACCGACGAGGAACTGCCTGCGAGTAAAGAGTCCGTTGTGCCGCAGTAGAAGCGCCCTGCGGTCCATGCCGTCTGGACGACGATGACCTGCATGGCAACGACGAACCACTTCGGCATCGCTCTGCGGGGCTGGCGCGGGCGCGCGTCACCGCAGGACAGCGGGCTGGAGGCGGGCGGGGGCCGGCGCATCCCCGGGCTGCGCCGGGAGGAGCTGGCCCGACTGGCCGGGCTGTCCGTCGACTACGTGGTCCGGCTGGAGCAGGGCCGCGCTCGGCACCCCTCGGCCCAGGTGGTCGCAGCCCTGGCCAGGGCGCTGCGCCTCGACCCGTTCGAGCGTGATCATCTGTTCCGCTGTGCCCGTCTCGCACCGCCCGCCACCGGGATCGTGTCCCGGCAGGCACCCGCGCGCGTGCACCGACTGGTTAGCCAGTTGGGAGACAACCCCACCGCGATCTTCGCCGCCGACTGGACCCTCATCGGATGGAACGCGATGTGGTCCGCCGCGGTCGGCGATCCCCGTACGTACGGCTGGGACGAGCACAATCTCGTCGCCGGGATGTTCCGGTCGAGCGGCGGACGAGCGCGGGAACCGATCGCGGCATGGCCCGTTCTGTCCTGGGCGGGCGACGAGGTGGAGGAGGAGGAACTCGTCGCCGACCTGCGGGAGACCGCGGCCGCCCATCCCCACGACGGACGACTCGTCTCATTCGTCGATCACATGCGGCGGAACAACCCCCGCTTCGCCCGCCTGTGGTCCAACGGCACCGCCCGCACCCATGTCGGTGACCGCAAGACCATCGAACATCCGCTGGTGGGCGACATCGCCCTCGACCTCGACGTCCTGATGGCCGCCGGAACCGACCTCAGGATCGTCACGTACACGGCCGAGGCCGGGACCACCGACGCGGAGAAGATGGACGCTCTGCGTACCGCCTGTCATCCGCCGGGCAAGGGCCCGTCCCGCCCCACGTCAGAGATCTCCAGCCCCGGCTGATGACGCCGATCCCAGGCTCAGGACGATGCGCCGGAATCTCGGCCAACCGGGCCAGCAGTCCGGGCAGTTCAACCTCTGCGGCGTCAGGCTGATCACGGAGTTGGTCAAGGACGAGCGGGATCGCAGAAGATGCGACGGCGGGCAGGGACATACGTAGGGATCACTGGACTCGACACCCACATGATCTTGGAAGCTCGCGCCCGCCCTACGTTGCGGGCCCATATCGGGACGACCCCGCTCAACCGGCGACTACGTCGAAGCCTGGAGGGCGGCCCCGGCCACGATCACCGCCAGCGCGAGGACGAGCGAAACGAGGAGGCTCCTCCCCCAGCGTCTCTTTCTGGTTGTTCTCTTGCCGGCGAGCTTGCAGAATTCGCAGTCACTTTGTTCGGTACGCGGTCATCCCATGGGGAGCGTGCAGAAGATTCGCGGTGATACGGCCCGCATCCCGAGCTTTCGACATGAAAGCGTTCTCGGGCGATTGGGGCGAGGAGGCCAAGAGTCATCAGCGCGGCTGCGAGCACGGGTGCGATCGGTCCGGCCTGGCGGCGGGAGAGGTGGGACGCGTCTGCGTGGGGGATGAGCACGGGGGTGTGGAAGCACGGTTCTGGACATCGCTGTGCCGGTCCCAGGTAGAGGCATCCGACACCACTTGGGGTACACCTGTCTGCCGAGGTTATGGAGACTCCATTTCTCTCACAGTTGTGTCAAGGAGAACCACCAGCGACCAGAACCGGGGGTAGTACTGCTGTTCCTACCCTCGTGACTGGTAACTGCCGTGTTTACTGGAGGATGATCAGGCACGCAAAGGATCCGGCGAGTTCGTTGACCACGGCCGTGGGGCTTTCATGCCGTGAGAGGGCGGCGCCGCCCTGATTGTGGCCGGGCATCGCAGCGCCGCAGACCCCGAACCGGAGACAGTCAGGAGCCGTTGTACAACCGAATCTGAGACTTGGACTCCACAATGATCACGAAGCCCGTGCCTGCTCTGCTATGTGCCCCAACCGGTCACAACCCGCCCAGCCGCACGACCCCGGAACGTGCAGCCGCCCTGGCCTGACTGGCGACCTCAATTCAAAAGAGCCGCACGAAAAAAGGTACGGTCGCGCACAACTCCGCAAGGATTTGAGTTAGTTGCCACAGGTGCCGATAGCATTCAGAATCGCCGGGTGCATGCAGTGCGTCACAATTTATGCGCACCTTCTCAGTTAATCCCTCCCTTAGGAAAGCGACAGGCATTCATGAGTACGGCAACCGACGTTCCCATGGCCGATGTGCGTGACATGTATGTCGCGCACACCGTGTTCCGCCGCGAGTTCGGCCTCGCCCCGGGGCTCATACGCGGTGTCAGCAACGGTGACACCACACGCTCCAAAATTGTGGCAGCGCATCTCGACATCGTCCTCGGGATGTTGCTGACCCACCACGAGGGCGAGGACCTGCTGGTGTGGCCCAGGCTGCTGGAGCGCGTCAGCGAGGAGATCGCTCCGGTGGTCCACCTGATGGAGGAGCACCACGGGAGGATGCACACTCTTTGCGACGAACTGATCGCGCAGCTGAAGTCCTGGCGTTCCAACGCCTCCTCGGCCGAGGGCGAAACAGTCGCCACCACCTGCGAACGGCTCAACGAGGTCCTTTTCGAGCACATGGGCCTCGAGGAGAAGGAGATCCTGCCGCTCGCGGCGAAGTACATCACCGCCAAGGAGTGGCACGAGTTCAGCGAGCACGCCCTGGCCGAGACACCCAAGAAGAACCTGCCGCTGGGCCTCGGACTGGCGCTTTACGAAGGCGATCCTGAGGTCATGAAGGGCGTCCTGAAGGGCGCTCCTCTTCCCGTCCGTCTCATCATGCCCGTCATCAGCCGCCGCCTCTTCCGGTCTCACGCGAAAAAGGTCCACGGCACCCCTACCCCGCCCCGCGCGAGCGCCTGACGTGAAGGACGAGCACGAGTTCTCCGACGCGGGCGGACTGCCGCCTGACGCTTCCGTCGGCCTGCGGCCCCGGCCCTGACCCGGGCTCCGCGACCATCTCGTCGCCGGACTGGATCTCCGTCATCGCCTCCCGGGTGATCTCCCAGGGCCCCGTCGAGTGCCCAGATCGTCCCGGCTTGGGGTGTTGATCTTGGTGGTGGGTCCCGGGAGCAGGTGAACACGGCGCCTGTGGATCATGTAGTTCTCGACGCTGGAAGATCCACGAGGTGCCGTGTTCGTTCCTCCATCATCCCCTGTCGCTGTCCCCATGCCTCATGCGCCCTGTCTGGAAGGCCCTCGGCGAGGGTGCCGCCAAGGAGCAAGTCCGCTGCCTGGTCGCCGAGTTCGAGTCGGTCTGTGATCCGAGGGGGGCTTGCGGAGTGCGGTACCGGCTCTCCTCGCTGCTGGCCCTGGTGGTCTGCGCGATGAGCCCGTCCGACCACGACTCGATCACCGCGGCGGCGGAGTGGTGCCGGCGTGCGACGCCGGAGGAACTGGCCGCCCTCGGGCTGCCCTACCTCCCACTCCTTGGCCGCTACCGGGTGCCGGCTCCTCATCCTGTGTAGTCCGGGTCCGGTCCGAACCGTCCTCCCGGCTCTCGCAACGGTCACACCTTCCTTTCAGGAACCCTCTCCAGGCAGATGACAGGCCGCACGTAGAGCATCCAGCTTCTCTGCGTCAGTGGTCTCGGCCGCAGCCGCACACGTGAGGATCCGGAGGTCGGTGCCGGCAGGCATCAGGACATCGACGTCGAGGGTGATGTCACCCACCCGTGGATGTTCGATGGTCTTGCGGTCGCCGGCCCAGGGGGTGGCAGTGCCGTTGAACCACAGTCGGGTGAACGCTGGTTCCCGTCGAAGCATGCCTTCGACGAGTGAGGCAAGACGTTCATCCTGGGGATGGGCGGCCGCCGTCACACGCAGGTCGGCGACGAGGTCCTCCTCTTCCGCTTCGCTGCCTCTCCATGACCAGACGGGCCATGCCGCAATCGGGTCACGGTCTCGGCTGGCTCTCGTCTGGAACATCCCGGCGACGAGATTGCGTCCCTCCCAGCCGTACGCGCGGGGATCGCCGGCCGTGGCCGTCCACATCTTGTTCCAGCCGATGATGGTCCAGTCAGCGGCGAAGATCCCGGCGGGAGTCGTTCCCAACTGATGGACGAGTCGCTGCACGCTCGCGGGTATGTGTCTGGAGACGTTCCCGGCGGAGGGCGGTGCGAGGTGGGCGCAGCGGAACAGATGGTCACGCTCGGACGGGTCGAGGCGCAGTGCTCTGGCCAGAGCGGTGACCACTTGGGCCGAGGGGTTGCGAGCGCGGCCCTGTTCCAGCAGCACCAGGTAGTCGACCGATATGCCTGCCAGACGGGCCAGTTCTTCACGACGCAGTCCAGGGACGCGCCGCTCCCCGCCGGCCTCCAGGCCAATGTCCTGCGGTGACATACGCTCACGCCAGCCGCGCAGAGTCATGCCAAAGTGATTCATCGTCGCCATGCGGACCATCGTCGTCCAGATGCCACGGACGGCACGAAGTTTGTGTTGCCGCATAACGGATCTGTTACACGGAGTCGAGTCCTGACCGCCCGGGTCGGGTTACGGCGCGCCGTACGGCAGAGCGTCGCCGGACGCGTCGGGGTGCCGTTCCGGAGAAGCGCGATCAGATCGCCAACCGCAAGAAGCGCGGTTCTCGCGGCAGCCGTTCGCTGAAGTTCGACCCGGTCGACTACAAAGAACGGCACGCGGTGGAGTGCGGCATCAATCGCCTCAAAAGACACCGCGGGGCCGCCATGAGATACGACTGTGAGGATGTTGGGGTCCGCCTTGGGCGGTGGTCTGGCCCGCGATACGACTGGCCCTGGTGCCTTGCGTTTGATCTGCCGGCTACTGTCCGAGGCGGTACATGCTGCCACCGAAACGGTGGGCGTGTCCCGATAGGGGCCTTCGCGACAGGCACCGTCACAGTCCTGACCGCCACACCGTTCCGGCGTCGGCCACCGGTGTTCCCGAGGCGATCAGGAGACAGGCGACCATGCCCGGCATGACTCAGCAGAGCCATCCACGTCACGACACGGTTGATCAGCACGAACAGGTGCTGCTCGGAGTCGACACGCACAAAGACATCCACGTGGCCGCGGTCATCACCAGCACAGGACTTCTGCTGGACACGCGAGGCTTCCCCACGACCCGGGAGGGTTACCGCCAACTCCTTTCCTGGGCGCGTGCTTTCGGGCAGTTACAGCGTGCCGGAGTGGAATGCACTGGCTCCTACGGCGCCGCCCTCACCCGCTATCTGCACCACGAAGGCATCACGGTCACCGAGGTCAACCAACCCGACAAGGCCGCCCGACGCCGACACGGCAAGTCCGACTCCATCGATGCGGCCGCTGCCGCCCGTGCGGTCCTCTCCGGCCGGGCCACAGCCACCGCCAAGACGACAGACGGACCGGTGGAGACGATCCGGCTGTTCAAGATGGCCAAGACCTCCGCGGTGAAGTCCCGGTCCATGGCCATCAACCAGCTCAAGGCCGTACTCGTGGCGGCAGAGCCGGCCCTGCGTGAGTCTCTCGCCGGACTGAGCAACTCCAAACTCATCCGCCGGTGTTCGCAGCTGAGGCCCGCACGCATTACCGGGCCGCAGGCGGCATCCCGCCATACACTCCGGCTCCTGGCCAAGCGAATCCTGCACCTCACCGAGGAGATCAACGACCTCACGGCACGGATCAGCACAGCGATCAATGCCTACGCCCCCAAGCTCCTGGATCTCTACGGCGTCGGCCCGGACACGGCCGCGGCCTTGCTGACCGCGGCCGGCGACAACCCCGACCGCCTGGCCAGCGAGGCATCCTTTGCCGCCCTGTGCGGTGCCAGCCCCGTGGAAGCATCGTCTGGAAAGACCCAGCGCCGCCGACTCAACCGCGGCGGCGACCGCCAGGCCAATTCAGCGCTCTACACCATCGTCATCGCCCGTCTGCGCTGGGACACCCGCACCCGTTCTTACGTGGAACGACGAGTCACCGAGGGCAAGACACGACGCGAAGCCATCCGATGCCTCAAACGCTACGTGGCCCGCGAGATCTACCAAGCCCTCCTCACATCCAAGAGGCGATCGGCACCAGCCCCTGCCGATTGACATCCATAGGGGCATCAAGCTCGCCGTCCGCTACGAAGCGACCGTACTGGTCGCCGCCATCAACGAGTGGCTGTAGGAATCCGACGAAAGCCGAGGGCCGGTGGGGGCCCGCAAATCAGTCGAGAAAGCCTTTGCGTGGCTGTCACCCTGGCGAGATGTTGCTCAAGCTGACCGGATCCAGCGGGGCGGGCAAGACCACGCTCGCCTTCGCCCTAGCCCTGCCCTTGGAGTTGGTTGGAGCAACGCCGTGGGTGGTACTGCTGTACCTACCCTGCCCCCTAGGCCGCTGCCGCCCCCGGAGAGGATGATCGGCACGCGAAGGGCCCGGCGAGTTCGTCGACCACGGTCGTCGGATCTTCATGACGTGAGACGGCGGCGCCGCCCCGCTCGCGGCCGGGCCCTGCTCCTCATGGAACCGACCAACAGCCCTGGAGTCGCCCCGCGCGTGACAACCGGGCCCGACGCGCCGTGGAAAGCGGCTGCTTCCGGGCCCTTCGCTGCCAAAATGCTCCTCAACCAGTCGTAGGCGAAGGGCCGTTGGGCGTGCGGTCGGCCGGAGGAACCCCGTGTCGCCGTCGGCCGGATCGGTCTGAAGCAGAGAAAAGGAACCCACGGTGTCCGACGAAGGACGGCTGATCGCCGGCCGATACCTCATCCTCGACCGCATCGGCCGGGGCGGCATGGCCACCGTCTGGCGCGCCCACGACGAACTCCTCGGCCGCCAGGTCGCCGTGAAGAAGCTCCACTCCCAGCCCCAACTCGACGACGCCGAACTCGCCACCCTCTTCGAACGCGCCCGGCGCGAGGCGCACAGCGCCGCCCGGATCAGCCACCCGAACGTCGTTGTCGTCCACGACGTCGTGGACGACGAGGGCCGGCCCACCATCGTGATGGAGTACGTGCGCTCCACCACCCTCGCCGACCGGATCAAGGCGTACGGCACGGTCCCGCTCGACGAGGTCGCCCGGATCGGCCGGGGCGTGATCGCCGCGTTACGGGCCGCGCACCGGGCAGGGGTCCTGCACCGGGATGTGAAACCGGCCAACGTGCTGCTTGCCGAGGACGGCCGCGTGGTCCTCACCGACTTCGGCATCGCCCAGGCCGTCGAGACCTCGGCGCTCACCCGCACCGGCCAACTCGTGGGGTCGGTCGATTTCATGGCTCCCGAACGCCTCGTCGGCGCCAAACCCGGGCCGGAGGCCGACCTGTGGGCACTCGGCGCGACGCTCTTCGAAGCGGTCGAGGGCCGCTCACCGTTCCTCCGGGAAACGGTGGCCGAGACGATGTACGCCATCGCCATGGAACCGGCCCCCGAAGTGCGCGGTGCCGGACCGCTCACCCCGCTGATCCAGGGCCTGCTCGTGGCCAAACCGGCCGACCGGCTGTCGGCCGAGGACGCCGAACGCATGCTGCGAAGACCGGCAGGCGCAGCGGGGCCCTCTGTTGTTCCACCCGCCGCCCACCCCGTGTCCGTGGCCGACGATGCTCCGGCTCCGGCTCCGGCCGCGAACCCAGTGCCCGAGTCCGTATCGCCATCGCCATCTGGGCTCAATTCGGACCGCGGAACCGACGATGCCTCCGCAGCCGAGCCACCCGTAGAACCTCCACAGCCCGATACGACCGGCCAACAGGCGCACCGGCCCCCAGGCCGTTCGAAGAAGCCGGTCGTGCTCGCCGCGGCCGTCGCCACGGCGCTGTTGATCACGATCGCCGTACTGCTGACCAACCTGCCAACGGGGAAGAGCCGCGTCAGCGCCACCGCGTCCGATGGCCCGCTCGCGGCCGACAACCCCACCCAGCAGTCCACGGACACATCCGCACCCACGGTCTCTTCCCCCAAGGCGTCCCGCTCCGCGAGTTCCGGCGCCAAGTCTCCGACGCCGCACACCTCTTCGAAGCCGACGTCCACAACCGTGCAGGAGGACTCCGAGCCGGAGTCCGGAGGCAATGCCGGATCCGAGGAAAGCGGATCCGGTGCAACGGTCGACCCGGCCGTCGGCCATGCCCTGGTGGTCCCCGCCACGCAGAAGTGCCTGAGCGGCGGCGCAGGGACCGAGGGAATCCAGCTGGTCCATGTCGCCTGCGACGGCTCCGCGGCACAGCGCTGGCAGACCGGATCGGGGGACACCTTCCGCTCCTTGGGGAAATGCATGACCGTGGCCGACGGAGCGAGCGACGACCGGACCGAGATCCAACTGAGCGCGTGCAGCGGCGACTCCAGCCAGCAATTCCACTTCTCCGGTACGGAACTGGTGGCCGATCAGTCACAGAAATGCGTCACCGTTTTCGGGGGCACGAGCGGCACGGTGGTGGTCCTGTGGGAATGCAACGCCTGGGACAACCAGACGTGGACCCTCCAATAACATGGCCGACATGGCACTTCGGCATGGCTGTGCGCGGTTGGCGTGAGCGCATGTCACCGCAGGACACCGGGCTGACGTTGGGCGGGGAGCGGCGCATCGCCGGACTGCGCCGCGAAGAACTGGCCGGTCTGGCGGGCATATCGAACTCGGCCCCCTCGCCACGCCCTTCGGGCGGGAGGGGGCCTTTAGCGTCATGCCGCCGCCCGCTCCAGGGCCTACGGCTGAGGGTCGCCGGTCAGCGTGACGATGGGCGCAAAGGGGGCAACTCCGATTGCGGCGCGGACTTCTCGATCGTGACTGAGCTGATCGCGTCGTTGGCCGATGCCCGGGACGGTCCAACGTCGAAGCCCGACGAGTCGGCAGACATGTCAGCAGCCTCTTTGCCCCAAGGGTCCGACCGCGCGAGGATGGAGCGCCCCGTGCCTTAAGCGTTTTCCCGCATGCGAGCCGGGTAACGCTCCGTCGAATTCAGGTAGTAGGACGACGCCTGATCATTGGCCCCCGTAGTCACTCAACCGTGGCACATTGCCGGTGATGACTCAGTGCCTTGTGGCAAAGGGAGTCCCTGTTCGATGAGCAGGGGCTTCTTCGTGTGCGGGGCATGATCGCCTTGGGGGAGGGGCAGGCAGCGGACGGCTTGTTGTGGATCGAGGAGGGCGCGATGCCGTCGGTGCTGGGGTTGATGGAACAGCGAACAGCGTGAGGCGCGGGCGGGGCAGGATCTGGAGTCCTGGACGGAGGTCCTGGAGCAGGCCCAGGTGGAAGTGGATGCCGCGCGGGAGCGGGTCGAGCGGGTCCGGGTGGGGCGTGCGGAGCTTGTGTCGGTGCCGGCCGGGGAGAGCCCGGTGAATACGTCGGTTCCGGTGCCGTCCGGTGGTGAGACGGCTGCCGGCGTGGGATCGGGCGGCTTGGGTTCGGGGCATGGTGAGCGGCCGCCGGTGTGGCGGTCGGGCATGGGGGAGGAGGTGGTCAGCGGCCTGTATCGGGAGGTGTTCGCCGCGGTGGTGGCCGCTTCGGGGCCGGTGAACGGGGTGGAACTGACGCGGGCGGTGGGCCGGGAAGCGGACATCAAGAACGAGGTGGGGAAGATCCGCCACCGTGCCTATGCGCTGGAGAAGCGGGGCTGGCTGGTGCGGGCGAAGGACGGACGGTTCATGCCTGAGCCCGGAGCAGTCGGCCGGGACGCTTCTCCGGCCAGCGCGGAGCGTCTGCGGCCGGGTGCCGGGACAGTCTGATCATGGCGGCCCACCACACCATCTGGGCGTGGTGGTCGGGGCGGCGTTCGTGGTCGCGGTTGAGGCGGCGTGAGCGGGCCGGCCAGCTCAGCGTCCGCTCCACGACCCACCTGCGGGCCAGGACGACAAATCCGCGTTGTCCGTCGGAGCGGCGTACGACCTCGGTCCGGACTCCGTGACGGGCGAACGCCTTCGCCAGCGCCGGATCCTGGTAGGCGCTGTCGAACCAGACCAGTTGCAGCAGCCGGCCCGGCTGCTGCATGAACGTCTCCAGCAGTGCGGGGGCGGCCTTGGAGGCGTGCACATCGGCCGTGGTCACGGTGACTTCCAGGAGCAGGCCGTCGGTGTCGGTGAGGATGTGGCGTTGCGGCCGTCACGTGATTTGCCGCCGTCGTATCCGCGGCTGTCCTCGCCGGCGGTCTCGGAGGCGTCCGCCGACTGGCTGTCGATGACTCCCGCACTGGGCTCGGCGTTGCGGCCGGCGCGCTGCCTCGCCGAACGTCGCAGGCGTTCGTACAGTTCACGCACATAGTCGTAGGCCCGCCAGCGGCGGAAGAAGTCGTAGACCGCCCGCCAGTACGGGAAATCGACCGGCAGAGCCGTCCACTTCACGCCGTTGTCGACGAGGTGGCGCACCGCGTCGAGCATTGTCCGGTGGCAGTACGGCTCGGGGCGCCCGCCCCGCTGCAGGAGCCAGGCCGGCACCGGCATCGCGGCGCGGACCTCGGCCCACTCCGCATCCGTCACGTCACTCGGATAGCAGCCTGCCCGCCGCCCCGGAGCGAGCAAACCGAACCGGTGCACATAGCAGGCACACCCAGGAGTGACCGCGGTCGACGCAGGCACAGAGATACTGCTCAACTGATCAGGCAACGGGCTTCCTTGGTCGTGCTGGTGTCGTAACCGCGTCACTACCAAGGGGCCCGTTCTCTCATGCCCGCGACCGCACCCGAACCTCCGTCCAGATGATCACCCGCTGCCGCTCGAACAAGATCCGGTTTGCCACAACGCACTCAGAGGCGGCTCGCCGCGTCGACGTACATCTTGGTGATGTCGGTGATGAAGTCACGGCTGCCGTCGGGTCTGAGGGCCAAGTCCTGGAGGTGGTCGTACATCACTCTGTAGTGCTGCACGTCAGATGGCTTCTCCAGGTAGAGATCGCTGGTGAAGCGTTCCAGGTGCACCACTGCCTCGGGGCTGTCGGCGAACCGAAGGATGCAGAACCGTCCTGCGAAGCCCGGGTGGGCACCCGCCGTGTAGGGGAGGACCTGCACGGTGATGTGGGGCTCGGTGGCGAGTGCGTTCAGGTGCTCCAGTTGTTCGCGCATGATGTCCAGGCCGCCTACGACGCGGCGCAGTGCCGATTCGTCGACGATGACCCACAGACGCAGCGGGCAGGCCGGGTTGTAGATCCGGTGCTGACGGCGTAGCCGCACCTTGAGGCGTGTGGCGGCCTGTTCGGCGGTGAGCTGGGGGATCGTTTCCCCGATGACTGTGTGGGCGTAGGCGGGGGTCTGCAGCAGGTCGGGGATCATCATGGGCTCGTAGGCGTGGACGGTGGCGGCGTCCGCCTCCAGGCCGACGTAGATGCTCTGGGGAATGTCGCCGTAGACGTTCCACCAGCCCTGCTGTCCGGATTCCTTGGCCATCAGCATGAGCGCGTCGATGACCTGCTGGTCCGTCACTCCGTAGATCGCGCACAGATCGCGTACATCGCGGGGGTGGATGGTGCGGCGGCCGTTCTCCAGGTGACTGATCTTGGGCTGGGAGACCATGAGCCGCGCGGCCACTTCTGTGCTCTTCAGCCCGCTGGCCTGACGGAGCCGGCGCAGCTCGGCTCCCAGGCGGCGCCGTCTGACGGTGGGATTGCTGTTCGTCGTCACGGCGGTCTACCTCCGGCTCCACGTCATCGTGCTGGATCGCAGATTGCCACGGAACAGGGATCGTTGATCATGTGCCATGCCGTCGTGTTCGTCGGGCAGCCAAAGCGGACTGTGACTTCGTCATGTGCCTCGCAACAGGAACCGCCAGGCGTTCTACCGGGAGTGACCGAAAACAGGCACGCGTGCTTCCTTCACATGTCGGCGAAGGCTCTTGCATCCCTTGAGCTGGAGGCAATTGCCAGTGTAAGAGTCCTTTTCTCTGCCCGACGAACACGACGGTATGGCGCGTGACCAGCAGCCTTCACCCCGTGGCAACCTGCGGTCCAGCACAGCGACTTGGAACCGGAGGTACACCGCGCGTGGCGGCGAAATCCCATCCCGCAGGGCCCGGGCACGGCCCCACGGCCGTGACGATGCCCAAAACGGAGGTGTTGCGGGCGTACCGGTTCACCCTGGACCCCTCCGATGCCGAGCGCGCCGCCCTGTCCCGCTATGCCGGCGCTTGCCGGTGGGCCTACAACTACGCCGTGGCCAAGAAGACCCAGGCCCACCAGGCATGGGCCGACCGCAGGAGCTCCTACCTCCAGGCGGGGCTGAGTGACGCGGAGGCGAAGGAGCGGATCAAGGCCGACGGCGCCGAGCTCACCGACCGCGTCAAGGTGTGGGACCACCACCGCAAGAGCCTCACGCTCACCGTCGCCGGCAAGCCGCCGCTGCCCGCGATGCAGCCCCCGGCCGGGCAGGAGGCTCTCGTCCGCCGGCTGGCCGCCGCCCGCGCTGACGCCGCTGGTACCAGCTGTGAACGCGAGCTCCTGGCCGAAGGCCGGGCCACGGTGAACGCGCTCAAGGCGAAGGCGTTCAGTGCCGGTTTCCGCACGCCGACCGCCACCGACACCAGCGCCCTGTGGCGGATGGAACGGGATCTGCCCAGGGAGGAGGGCGGCAGCCCGTGGTGGAGCGAGGTCAACGTCTACTGCTTCACCTCCGGCTTCGACCGCGCCCAGGTCGCCTGGAAGTACTGGCAGGACTCGCTCGCCGGCCGCCGCGCCGGCCAGCGGCAGGGGTACCCCCGCTTCAAGAAGAAGGGCCACACAGAATCGTTTTCCCTCTTCCATGACGTGAAGAGGCCGATCATCCGCCTGGAGGGCTACCGGCGCCTGGTGATGCCGGGCCTGGGCAGCATCCGCATCCACGACTCCGGCAAGCGCCTCGCCCGGCTCGTGGAGCGCGGGCAGGCCGTCATCCAGTCCGTGACCGTCACCCGCGGCGGCCACCGCTGGTACGCCTCCGTGCTGGCCAAGGTGCAGCAGGAGGTGCCCGTGCGGTGGGAGCACGTCCACGACGACGGCACCCGCACCCCGTACCTGAGCCGCACCCAGGCCGAGAAGGCCGCCGAGGGCGGTGGACACGTCGAACAGATCGGCCGCCCCACCGCCCGCCAGCGCGCCGGCGGGCTCGTCGGCGTCGACCTCGGCTTCCACACCCTGGCCGCCCTGTCCAGCCCCCTCGATCCGGCCGACCCCGCCACTGCCCTCATCGAGCACCCCCGTCCACTCGCCGAGAGCACGGCAAGGCTCGTGAAGGCCCAACGCGCCATGTCCCGTTGCCAACAGGGGTCGGGGCGATGGAGAAAGGCCGCCGCCCGCGTCTCGCGCGTCCACCAGCAGATCACCGTGCGACGCGCCTCGTTCCTGCACGGCCTGTCCAAGAAGCTGGCCACCGGCTTCACGCACGTGGCGATCGAAGACCTGGACATCACCGCCCTCACCACCTCGGCCAACAGCACTCGGGACAAGCCCGGCACAAACGTCAGGATGAAGGCCCGCTTCAACCGGCGCCTCCTGGACGCCGGCCTGGGCAGCCTGCGCCGGAAGCTCGCATACAAGACCGCCTGGTACGGCTCGCAGCTCGTCGTCCTCGACCAGGGCGAGCCCGTCCACGGCACCTGCGCGAAGTGCAAGGAGCGAAACCCAAGCTCCGACCCCTCGTGCAGCAAGTTCCACTGCCCCTCGTGCGGTGCGGTCGTACACCACCACGAGAACAGCACCGCGAACATCGTCGACGCGGCGCACAGGAAGCTCAAGACGGTCGCCTCCGATAGGGGGGAGACCCAAAACGCTCGCCGAGCCCCTGCAAGTCCCGGAGCCCGCAAGGCTCCCGGGCAAGGGGCGTTGAAACGAGAAGACTCCGGCTGACGCCGGTGCCACCCCCGGGGAGAGATCCCCAGGCGTCCCACAACCAACGCCGCAGGACAGCTACCGCCGAAGGCCCCAGGCCATTCAGCCGCCGCTCCCTACGCGCCCGGGACGATCCGTGTTCTGGCAGATCGACAACTGCACCACGACGCTTCGCACGATTTCCTCCCAATCCCCTGACCGCCGTGGCCAGTCCGGCGTGAGGGGGCGACGCGGGAAGGATGCGCGGGCCCCGTTGACGCGGCCCGTGTCCTTCCGGCCGCCGTCTGCGTTGATCGGGTCGACGCGTGCACTGGTTTGGACCCCACGTCGGGCCGGTGCCGTCCGCGGCCCCCGATTCTGCGCTCTGGAGTCGGGGCCGCGTCAGCTTGGGTCCCGTCCGCGGACCCGCGTGAACAAGGTCCTGGCCTGCCCCGAGCGGCCAGGACCTTCGCGCCGTGATGAGGCGTTCCGTGCGAACGGAGCCGGGTGGTGGACTGGGTGGGGCTGCCGGACCGGTGGGCCCAACCACGGTGTGCCGGTCCGGCAGCCCGGGAGCGCGGCACCGACGGGCGCCAGCAGGCTCCTTGGGGTGTGGTGCGGGTGGCGGTGGGGGCCGTGCCCGCACCGCGCGGTCAGCGTCCGGGCCAGGGATATCGGCGGACGAGGATCGTCCACTCCTCATCCGCCCGGCCGGGCACCGGGCGGCCGTCGGTCTCCCACTTCGTCTCGGCCGGCTGGCCGGCCGTGCTGGCAAACCTCAAGTCGATGCTGGAGACCGGCGAGGTCCTGCCGCGGGCGCCCTGGGAGATGTCCCGTTCCCACACCTGAGCCGCGCCTCTCCGCCCCTGGTTCATTCCGCATACGCCCGCACAGAGAGGTGCAATGCATGCCGGACACTGCCCCACTCCAGGACGGCTACCGAGCGCTGCTCGACGCCGCCGCCACCGTGGCCAACGCCGACGACCCCAGCTCCGCCCCGCCGGACGGCGAGTGGAACGCCGACCAGATCCTCGCGCACGTTTCTCTCGTCAGCGCCGCCACCATCGCCGTCGTCGCAGGTATCGCAGCGGGGGCCAACACGACGTACGACAACCGGATCGCCCTCGACACCTGGACCATCCAGCAGACCATCGCGCACGCCGACGGCAATGTCGGTCTCCGGGACCGCATCCGCGGACAAGCAGCTGTCCTGTGCGCACTCGTCGGAAGTGCGGTGCTCAGCGACGCCGAGCTCGGCACCTTGGTGCCCGCCCGGCTCCTGTCCAACGACACCCTCCTGGTCGATCGGCCCATGCCGCTGCGCGACATCGTCACCGGACTGGCGGAGGCAGAACTGCCCGGCCACACGAAACAGCTCCTCGCACTCCTCCCCGAGCGGGCCATGACCGAGGCCACGCGGTGACCACGGCACATACAGACTCAGCTCACCCGCAGCTGATGGGGTGCGCCGACTCGCCCGAACGTCGGTATCTGCTCACTTCCCAACGCTCGGGGGAGGGGGCGTCCTCGCTTTGGCGCCGACGCGGATGATTCGAGCGGGCTGAGCCTGGCTCGTTCGTTGCATATACGGGTCTAGGTCGCCTACAGGACGCTCTCGCCCACGGTGAAGATCATGCTGCGGACCGGGGCGAGTTCCTGCAGGTGCGCCGCGTCGGCCGCTGTGGCGCGTCCTTCGGGTGAGGCGAACGCGGCGCGCAGGTCGTCCACCGCGTCCCACTCAAGCTCGGCGACCAGGTAGTACGGCGCGCCGCCGCGGACGGCGACCAGGTCGCGGCCAATCGTGTAGCGGCGCAGCCCCGGCAGGCGGCGTGCGAGTGGGATGTGGACGTCGTGGTAATACCGGTCGAATGCCGCGGAGTCGGCCGGTGTCTCGTACAGGGCGATGAAGCGGGCGGTCATCGGGCGGCCGTCCGGTACCGGGTGAGGACGGCGGGACCGGCCTGCTCAGCAGCCACGCACTCCAGCTCGGCGTGGGGGCCGTCGGTCGGGAAGAGCCGTCGGCCGGAGCCGAGGACGATGGGGAAGGTCAGCAGCCGGTACTCGTCGACCATGTCCGCGGCCATCAGTGGTCCACGACGCTCAGGCTCCCGGTGACGATCACGTCCCGCCGCTCGCGCTTGACGGCGTCGACCAGGTCGCCGCCTAGGACCTGGGAGTTCACCCACCGCTTCATGTCGGTGTCGATCAGGCTACGGGAGGCGACCAGCTTCGGCACGGCATTCATCCGCGCGGCGAACGGGTCGTCGCGGCCCGGCCAGAGCCGCGAGAACAGCTGCCAGGTGGCGCGGCCGAGCAGCAGCACCCCGTCGTCCAGCGTGCGGCCGAGCCGAAACTTGTCCCCGGCGACCGCCTCCGGGCCGTGCCGGAACGCCCAGCCACCCAACGGCGTGCCGGCGGACCCGTCCGGGTCGGTCACGATCCCGTCCAGGGTGATGAACTCGATGACGATGACGCTCACGATGAGATTCCCTTCGGTTCGGTGCTCACCGGTAGGTACCGGCGGCACCGCCCCGACTCATCGCTCCCCGCGGAATTCGTCGGCGGGAATCTCGCGTGGCAGCTCGAAGGCGTCGAAGACGCGCGGATCGGCGAACACGACGTTGTGCGCGATGCGGCCGTCGGTGACGGTGAAGACCTGCAGGGTGTGCAGCCGGAGCCCGCCGCCGGGGTCCGGCGCGTAGGCGGCGAGCGCAGGCTGCCCGTTGGCAGTGAGATCCCGCATGCCCCAGCCCGCGCCCCACATCCCGAACACGCGCTCCATGAACCGGCCGTAGTCCCGGCTGCCCCGATACCACAGAGGAACCGGCGGCATCTCCATCACCGCGTCGTCGGCCAGCAGCCGCACCAGCGCGGGAACGTCCGCCGCCTCGAACGCCCGCATGTACCGCTGGACCACGGCCCGCACCTCGGGATCGTCCGGCTCGGTGACCGCACCGGCATCGCCGACGCCGACGAGGGCGGCACGGGCGCGCTGCAGCGCGCTGTTGACCGCCGCGACCGTGGTCCCCAGCTGCTCGGCGACCTCGGCGGCGGTGAACGCCAGCACCTCGCGCAGCACCAGCACCGCCCGCTGCCGCGCCGGCAGGACCTGCAGCGCCGCCACCCACGCGAGCCGCAGATCCGCCCTGACCTCCACGTCGAGCCGCATGTCGGGGAACGGCTCCAGCCAGGGCACATCGAGCGCCGGCACCAGCGGCGCCCCGGGATCGTCGCTCGGCGCCCCCAACCCGGACGGCAGCGGCCGCCCGCGCCCCTCCAGCGCGGTCAGGCATACGTTAGCCGCGATCCGGTACAGCCAGGTCCGCACCGACGCGCGCGCCGGGTCGTACCGGTCGCGGGCCTTCCAGGCACGCAGCAGCGTCTCCTGCACCCAGCATCCGGTAGCAGAACGCCACCAATTCACCCCGGTACGGCTCGAAGTCCACCGGATCATCATGCCGCACACCCGCCTTGCGCGCCCTGAAACGGGGCTTCAACAGAATCCGCCAGGCCTGAGCGCCCCGCACCAGAAGGACAGGTCCGGCTTGGGCCATCTATCGATCCTCGGGCGGGCCAACTGCAAATCCTCGCTGCTCGCCAACTCGTCGACTCGAGCGGCGGGCACGGGGCCACCTATTAATCGAAGTCACATGTCCTGAGCTACCGAACCTTCAGCATGTGCCAACGAAGTTTGAGCGGTGCAGGCCGCTCGCTGAGATTCGTGGCGGAGGATGTCGAGAACGTGCCACCGGCTCCGTCCCAGGGACATCAGCGGCCACCACTGGCCGCACGAGGAAGAAGGAGAACAAGCATGGCGATTCAGCGGATGGACAACGTCGGCATCGTTGTCGAGGATATGGATGCCGCCATCGCGTTCTTCGTGGAACTCGGTATGGAGCTGGAGGGCAGGGCGGAGGTCGAGGGCCTCGTCGCCGACCAGTGCACCGGACTCGACGGTGTTCGCTGTGACATCGCGATGGTCCGGACCCCGGACGGTCACAGCCGGCTTGAGCTGGCGAAGTACCGCAGCCCCGCGGTGATCAGCGCCGGGCCGCGCAACCGGCCACACAACATTCTGGGCACGCACCGCGTCATGTTCGCCGTCGACGACATCGAGGACACCGTTGCCCGCCTGCGCCCTCACGGAGCCGAACTCGTCGGCGAGATCGCCCGGTTCGAGGACAGCTATCTCCTCTGCTACCTCCGTGGCCCCGAGGGCATCATCGTCGGACTGGCCGAGCAGCTCAGCTGAAGGCTGACGAGGGGTCCGGTACACCCGCAAGCCTCCAGCCACCACCTTTGACGCCCAAGTACCGACGCGCCGCTCAGACTTCGTTGACACGCTCAAGGTTTGGTGGCACGGGACAACTCACGTCGATCACGATGCGGTCACGGTCGACAGGTTTTCCAAGGTCGGCGTCACACGGGAGCCAAGAGACACACCTGTAGAAGGTGCACGGCGGGATCAGCCCGCCCCACCACCAGGAGCACCCAGTGGCGAGCGCCGCTGGCGAGCCGGAACAGACCCCCTCCGTAGACCCCTCCGTCACCCCCTCCGCGCCCCGTCATCAAGGGGCGGGCGTTTCCGCAGGTCAGTCCCGCCGGACAGGGGGTCGCCGCAGGTCCGACAACCCTCATGCCCAAAGGCGATCCAAGCACAGGAGGACTTCGGCGGAGCCTCGACGCAGGGAACTGCTGCAAGCGCTGGAGATCTTTCAGAGGGCGACGCCCGATCAGCTGTGGAAGCTGACCCGCCCGGACAACCAGCACGACAAGCTCACGCGGTACAACCTCCTGGATCTGGAGGAACACCACCTGGTGAGGATCGAATCGGTACAGGACGACCAGCGACAGGTGTGGGTGCTCACCAAACGAGGACACAGCGAAGCGAAGAAGGTGCTGGAGCCGAAAGGCATACGAGTCTCGGTGCTGCGCGAAGAGAAGTACGACCCGGTCACCGGGAAAGCTGCTCGGCACCGGCTACGACGACCACGCCGCGGCGGTCACCTCCACGGCCGCCGAACTCCACCGTGCCGGGATCGGGCACCGGCTCGGCTTCCAGACCGAGATCGGCCACCGGCTCGGCAACGGGTACGTGCCGTGTCCAGACGTTTGCGACCACTCGCACAAAAAACCAGGTAACGAGTGGGGAACGGCGGCGGACGCGGACTTCTACCTCGCGATCCATCCCATCTCTACCTTCGCGGGTGCTCCGCCGCGAAAACCCTTGACCCGATCACTGTGGGCCCAGACATGCCATGTCTGGGCCCACGGGAGGTGCCTAATGAGGAGCGATCTATGACAAATAGGCCATTTTTCCTGTCTTTCATCCCTGCACGGGCGTTGACATCCCTGGGATACATAGCCGAAGTTCATCGTTAACATCCGGAGCCCCGGCCTGGGGCGCTGTTCGACCCGCGTCCCCGCCCGTCCTCGACCTGTCGTTTGCGGCACCTGGGGGTTCGCCGGCTGCCTGCAGGTGCGAGAACCGGGCGATGCGCATTCGGTCGTCTCTCACCGTGTACGGCCCAGTCAGGGGTAAAGCGCACCAATCAGGAGTGAGATCATGTCGTCAGGAAGACTGTCCCGCCGTACGCTTCTGACTGCGGCGGGTGCTGCCGCAGCAGTGACCGCCCTGCCCGTTCTTCCCGCCTTCTCCGGCCTCCTGGCCGAGGCCTCCGCCGCTGACCTGCAGACCAATCTGGCCAATCTGGCCGACCTGCGGTTCGGGATGTTCAACCACTTCAACCTGGGCACGTTCACCAACGAGGAGTGGGCCGCGCCGAACCAGAGTCCCACGCTGTTCGCTCCCACCGCCGTCGACTGCGCGCAGTGGGCGGCTGCGGCCGCCGCCGCGAAGATGAGCTACGGGGTCCTGACGACCAAGCACCACGACGGCTTTGCCCTGTGGCCGAGCGCCTACGGCACGCAGAACGTCGCCAACAGCTCCTACAAGCACGACATCGTGCAGGCCTACGTCACCGCGTTCCGCGCTCAGGGTCTCAGGGTCGGCCTGTACTACTCGATCTGGGACCGTACCTACAACGTGCAGGCCTACAACACGCGGCAGGGGGTTGCCGCCACCGAGGAGATCCAGCCGGGGGACATCACGTTCATCCTCAACCAGATCACCGAGCTGCTGACGAACTACGGCACCATCGACATGTTCATCACCGACGGCTACGCCTGGCAGATGGGCCAGCAGGCCGTCTCCTACCAGCAGATCCGCGAGCACGTGAAGTCGCTGCAGCCGAACATCGTCATGATCGACCACGGCGGGCTCTCGCAACCCTGGCTCGGCGACGCGATCTACTTCGAAGAACCGCTCGGCGTGACCTCGCCGACCGGCAACACCTACGCCTCCCTCCAGGGACAGACGATCAGCGACGGCTGGTTCTGGCACCCTTCCACGCCTACCACCGACCCGATGAGCCAGGCGTCGATCCTGTCCCATCTCACGGACCTGGAACCGAAGTACACCTCCTTCATCCTCAACTGCCCGCCCAACCGCAACGGCGTACTGGACACCAACATCGTCAACCGCCTGGCCGGCGTCGGCGCCGCCTGGAGCCCGAACACCTCCCGGGCCCCGCTGCCGACGCAGCAACTGCGCTGCGAGCACCCGGTCAACCCGGTCAATGCCTACGCCACCGCCTTCCATGCCGGCGAGGGCCCGCTCAACGCCATCGACGGTCTCAGCGACAAATCCTTCGAGACCTGCTGGTCCACCTGGAGTCTGTCGCTGCCGCAGTCGATCACGATCGACCTGGGCGGGGTCTGGAGCAACGTCTCCACCCTGGAATACCTGCCCAAACAGTGGAACCGGTCCAACACCACCGACGGCGACATCACGTCGTACACCATCTACACCAGCACGGACGGCGTCACCTTCACACAAGCCGCCACCGGCACCTGGAGCGGCAACCAGACGACCAAGCTGGTGGAGTGGACGAACCGCAACGTCGGTTTCCTGCGCATCCAGGTGGATGCCGCCACCGGCGGCTACGCGAACATCGGCGGCGTCAGGATCGGCGGCTGGTCAGCCAAGCCCGCCCTGGTCTCCAGCACGTTCCCCGGCGACTCGACCGTCTACAAGCTGGTCAACCGCAAGAGCGGAGAGGTTGCCGACGTGTACAACTTCGGCACCGCCAACGGCGCCAACATCCAGCAGTGGCCCTGGCTGAACAACACGGCCCAGAAGTGGACCTTCGCGAGCACCGGCGACGGCTACTTCAAGATCCGCAACGTCAACAGCGGCAAGCTCATGGAGGTCGCAGGGCTCTCCCGCGTCGACGGCGGAAACGTCGGCATATGGGCCGATGCCGACGTTCCCCAGCAGCACTGGGCCCTGACGCCCACCGGCGACGGCTACTACTTCCTCACCAACCGGCTCAGCGGTCTTTCACTCAACGTGGACGGCGCTTCCACCGCCGACGGGGCCAACATCAACCAGTACACGTACACCAACGCCGCTCGGGAGCAGTGGCAGATCGTCAGCGTGTAGCCCGAACTGCCAAAGGCGGCGCAGCGATGCGGATGTCACGGCCCGTCAGCCGGGCCGGAGGCATCCGCCGCGCCGGACCGGGCGGGCCGGGCTCCGGGGCCGGGCGTCGCGGTGATGTCGCGGACGGCGGCGATTTCGTGGCCGGAGGCGCAGGCAATGACCGCGTGGACCGGTGCCCCGCAGTCGCGATGGATCAGCGTGACCGTGGGCCCAGGCGCGTCGGCAAGCCAGCGTTCGGCCCAGGCGTTGAGAGCAACCAGGGTGGGAGCGAGGCTGAGTCCTTTGTCGGTGAGCCGGTACTCGTCCCGCTCGCGGGCACCGGGCTCGCGGTAGGGCCGTTTTTCGAGCACGCCGATGGCCACGAGGTCGCGCAGTCGCGTCGAGAGAACGGTCCGGCTCAGCTCGCAGCGGCGCTGGAAGTCCTCGAAACGCCGGGTGCCGTAGAAGGCTTCCTTCATGATCATGCCGGCCGCGCGGGGGTTGAGGACCTCCAGGGCGAGGGCGATCGAGTCGGGCTCGATGTCCCAGGAGTCACGGTTCCACGGGGCTGGACCGCCTGTCGGGCTCGGTCCTTCTGATGCGTCAGTCACGTCCCTCTCCCCGGGTCGGCGCCTGCCAACAGGCCCCTCACACGCCTGCACTTTACACGCACTCCAGGCCTGAGTACGGTTATGCGGACTCAGCCGAGGAGAGGGGCACGCATGAGCGTCGGACAGAGTTACCGCCGGAGCAAGGCCGGTACGTCATGGGACGCGATCGTCATCGGGTCCGGGATCGGCGGCCTCACCACCGCAGGCTTCCTCGCCCGGGCCGGACAACGAGTTCTGGTACTGGAGCGGCATTCGACCGCCGGCGGAGCCACCCAGACCTTTCGCCGGGCCGGGTACGAATGGGATGCCGGGCTGCACTACATGGGCGAGGTGCATCGTCCCAACAGCGGGCTGCGCCGGATCTTCGACCACATCACCGGCGGCAAGCTCGAGTGGGCCCCGATGCCCGACGTCTACAACCGGATCGTCGTCGGTGACCGTGAGTACGAGTTCCCGTCGGGCGCCGAGCGGTTCAAGGAGCGCATGACCCGGTACTTCCCGGACGACGCCGAGGCGATCAGCCGTTACGTGGACCTGGTCTTCTCGGCCAACCGGACGGCCAAGAACTTCTTCGCGCAGCGCAGTCTGCCGCAGCCGACCGCCGACGAGCTCTACGAGGCGATGTGCGCACCGTTTCGCGCCTTCTCCGACCGCACGGCGACGGAAGTCGTTTCGGAACTCACCGACAACGAGGAGCTCAAGACCGTCCTGTGCGGTCACTACGGCGACTACTCACTGACCCCGGGGCGCGCCTCGTTCGGCATCCACGCCATGCTCATCCGGCACTACATCGACGGAGCCAGCTACCCGGTCGGCGGATCGGGCCGACTGGCCGAGACGATCAGTGAGGTGATCCGGGACGCGGGCGGAGAGGTCCTCATTGCCGCCGAAGTCGCCTCCGTGCTGCTCGACGACGAAGGACGGGCCGGTGGTGTCACGATGGCCGACGGCCGCGTGTTCCACGCGCCGGTAGTGATCAGCGATGCCGGCGCCCTGAACACCCTCACCCGTCTGCTGCCCGCCGAGGCGAAACACGACGACGGCCTCGTTCAGGCGTGCCGGGCGATCGGCCCCTCGCTCACCTGGGTCGTCCTCAACATCGGGCTCAAGGAGCCGGCCGACCAGCTCGGCCTGCAAGCGTCCAACATCTGGGCACACCAGGGGCCGGACATCGACGCCCAGTTCGCCGCCTACGAGGCGGACCCCCTGCACCGCCCGATGCCGGCGTACTTCCTGACCGCTCCCTCGACCAAGGATCCGCTCTGGAACGACCGCTACCCCGGGCGGAGCACGATCGACATCGCCGGGGTGACGACCTGGTCCCTGTTCGAGCCCTTCGCGGACAGCGCCTGGATGCGTCGCGGAGCGGAGTACGAGCAGCTCAAGCAACGGCTGAGCCAGGAAATGCTCGACCAGGTCCTGCGTTTCTATCCCAAGGCGGAAGGCAAGATCGATCACATGGAGCTGGCCACGCCGCTCAGCTTCAATCACTTCCTCGGCCGCACCCACGGTGACTTCATGTCGCTGGCGCACACTCCCGAACGCTTTGCCCAGCGGGGTCTGAGCGCCCACACCACGGTGCCCGGCCTGTTCCTCGCCGGCCAGGACGTCGCCGCGGCCGGCGTCAGCGGCGCGGTGATGGGCGGACTCGTCGCGGCATCCGCCGTGCTCGAACGCGATCTACTCGTCGACCTCGCCACGAGGAACCTCACGCCCGCAGGAGACAGCGCATGACCGTGAAACTGATGGTGCTGTACACGCAGCCCGTCGACGGCGACGCCTTCGACGAGCATTACGTGGGTGTCCACGCACCCCTCGTGGAGGTGGTTCCAGGCCTCCAGCGATGGGAGTCCGCGCGCGTTGCCGTAGCCGCCGACGGCGGTGAGCGGACGTTCCACCGCATCGCGGAGCTGTATTTCACGGACATGGAGTCCCTGGAAGCCGCGCTCGGTTCCGACGAGGGACGGGCTACGGGCCGCGACTACCGGCAGATCGCCCCACCCGGCTCCCGGATGTTCATCGCCGCGCTCGACGAGTAGCTGCCGCGGTTCTCCGTTCGAGGTGAGCGCGGTCCCGGGAGCGGCGCACTCCCGGCACACGGTATCCCGACGGGGGCGGCCCGACCGCGAAGTAGATGGCGGCCAGTGAAGCAAGTGCGTCCCGAGGCCGCGGAGTTGCTCGTACAGGACATGACGCAGCCGCAGGCAGCAGCCCTGCGGCTGCCGTCTCCGGAAAGTCCGCCGACGTCCGGCACGCCGGCGGGCGGACGGATTGGAGTCTCTGCGGTCCGATCGTCGGCAGCCCGGTTTCCCTGTCTCATCGCCCGGGCCCGGCATTGGTGCGGTGGCGTGGTGCTCGGCCGGGGTCATGCCGCGCAGGCGCTTGAAGGCGATGTCAGTGCGAAGGTGTTGGCGTAGCCGAGCTTCACCCGGCGGTGGGCGAGGAACGGCCGGCTCACCCACGCCGGCCACCTGCGGGCCTTCGCCTCACTCCGAGCATCCACCGGAGCCGACGCGCACGGCGGCTGGCACACCGCCGCCCAGCGCAACCTCTTCAACCGCTGTAGGTCGGCTCCACCACTGCCCACAGCACCGCCGGCTGTTCGACGAACACACCGCGCCCCCACCGGACTCGCCGCCGCAGTTTGACTCGTCGGCTCGTGAGGTGTCTGCCTCCATGCCCGCGACCGGTGGCGATCACCCGGTCGAGACTCCCGTTCGACGCGCACCCCGCAAGGAACGACAACAGCCACTGAGCTTCGACGCAGGCCTGGACACCCCTGATGAGGGGCTCGGGCGGATCGAAGTCCGGTTCTCGCAGGTCTTGACGGGCAGGTGAGGGCCGCACGGGGATCGACGACGACGCGCGCCCTGGCGAGTGTTGTCAGCGGTGTGCTGTCCAGCCTTGGAGTGCGCCGTAGTAGGCGGGGATGAGCCGGTCGAGGGCCTCGTCGGTGGTGGATCCCTGGTCGACGAGGTCGAGGACTTCGCGGGGGTCGAAGAGGATGTTGTAGAGGAACAGGGCGTGGTCGAACTGTTCGTCGGGGATGCCCAGTTTGCGCATGACACCGCGGATCGGCCGCTCCCACGCGTCACGGACCGTGCCGATCACCTCGTCACCGCCCCGCAGGCGCCCGAGGAAGCCTTCCCGGGCCCGGAGCTGGATCATCGCTGTCCCGTACACGGCCAGCAGCCGTCCCCATTCCCGCACCACGTCCTCGAACAGGGCCGTACCGGTCTTGGGGCAGTCGTGGCTGTAGTCACGCAGGGCCACGATGACGTCGTGCAGGTAGGTGTTGAGCAATTCGTCCAGTGACGGGAAGTACCGGTAGGCGGTGGCGGGCGAGAGCCCGGCCCGCTTCGCGATCACTGGTACGGACAGATTGAGCGACCCCTCCCGGAGCGCCTCCCCGGCCGCATCGAGAAGCCGCTTGCGGTTGCGCACCACGTCACTGCGCAACCGCACACCCTTCGAGCCGTTCGCATGCCGCGTGCCACTCAGCGCCTGACTCCCTGTCAATTCGTAGCCGTATCCGGTCCAGGGGCGCAGGTTCTCTTCCCGAGCGTTCCCGGCCTGTGACCGCCGAGTCCGGCAAAGACCTTCCGTGTTCCATTGACGTAACTGAGACACCATTCTAGCTTGTGATCTCACACTCGTACTGAGAGTTCATTCTCATTTTTGCTGGAGGGTACTGGGATGAGCGGGACCGGCACGGAATCCGGCGAAGCGGCGGTGCGCGCGAACTCCACGGTCATGGCGGAACTCGGCCGCCTCGGGGCGGCGACGATTTACGAGGCCCAAGGACAACGGGGTGCGATCGACTCGGACGTGCGATCCCTGGATACGGCGTTTTCGCTGGTCGGCGAGGCTCTGACCGTCGACGCGGGGTGGGCGGACAACCTCATGATCCACGAAGCCCTCCTGCATTCCAGGCCGGGGCAGGTGCTCGCGGTGAACGCCCATCAGTGTGTCCGGGCCGGCGCGTGGGGGGACGTTCTCACGGCGCAGGCCATGCGCCAGCGGCTGGCCGGGCTCGTCATCGACGGCGCCGTACGAGACGTGCGGAGCATCGTCGACGCGGGATTCCCGACGTTTGCCCGGGGCAGCTGCATCCAGGGCACCACGAAGGCCTTTCACGGGACGGTCGGTCAGGCCGTCGTCATCGGGGGCGTCGAGGTCGAGACCGGCGACATCCTGGTGGGCGACCGCGACGGCCTCGTGGTGATCAAGGCGGCTGACCTGGGCGAGACCCTGCGTCGCGCCCAGTCCCGGGAGGCCGTGGAGGCCGGGTACAAGGCGGCGATCGCGCAGGGCGCGACCACCGCCGAGCTGCTGGGGCTGAGCGACCTCCTCCAGGCGCGGCGCACGGCCCAGGGGCGAGGCTCGGCGTGAGCGGTCGCGCCCACGTCGTCGTGGTCGGCGCAGGCATCCTGGGTCTGGCGACCGCACGCGAGCTGATCGAGCGAGGCCATCGGGTCACCGTCCCCGAAAAAGAGACACGAGTCGCACTACATCAGACGGGAAACAACTCTGGTGTCATTCACTCGGGCCTGTATTACAAGCCCGGCAGCGACAAGGCCACGCTCGGGACGGCAGGCGCCACCTCGATGCACGAATTCGCCGAGCGGCACGGCGTGCGGGTCGAGATCTGCGGCAAGATCGTGGTTGCGACCGACCCGTCCCAACTGCCGGCTCTGCGCGAACTGCACCGCCGCGGGCAGGCCAACGGTGTGCCCTGCCGGCTGATCAGCTCTCAGGAGGCGAAGGAGTACGAGCCTCATGTCGCCTGCGTGGCCGCCCTGCGGGTCGAGTCGACCGGCATCGTCGACTACCCCGCGGTCTGCGACGTGCTGCGCGGTCTCCTAGAGGAAGCCGGGCACGAGGTCAGGCTCGGTGCACGGGTCACCGGGATCGTGACGACGGCGGCCGGGGTCGCCGTGGACACCTCGGCCGGACGGGTCAGCGGTGACCAGCTCGTCAACTGCGGTGGTCTGCACAGTGATCGGCTCGCCCGGCTGGCGGGGCTGCGACCCCAGGTCCGTATCGTCCCTTTCCGGGGGGAGTACTACCAGCTCGCGCCGGACCACGCCCATCTCGTCAAGGGCCTGATCTACCCGGTGCCCGACCCCACCCTCCCCTTTCTCGGGGTGCACCTGACCCGGATGACCGACGGTCCGGTCCACGCGGGCCCCAACGCGGTACTGGCCCTCGCCCGCGAGGGCTACCGATGGAGCACCGTCGTCCCCGGCGACCTCGCGGACAGCCTGCGGTGGCCCGGCCTGTGGAGACTCGCACGACGGTATTGGCGTACAGGACTCGCCGAGACGGCGCGCTCCCTGTCCCGACGCCGATTCCTCGCCGGCCTGCGCGAACTGGTACCCGCTCTCCCCGACGAGAGCATTGTCCCGGCCGGCGCCGGTGTCCGGGCGCAGGCGCTGCACCGCAGCGGCGCACTCGTCGACGACTTCTCCTACCAACGGGCGCCACGGCAGATCCACGTCCTCAACGCGCCCTCACCCGCGGCGACCGCCGCGCTGGAGATCGCCCATCGCATCGCCACCGAAATAGAGGCAAGTCAGTGACAATCGAGGAAAGCCGATGACGTCTACCTCGCCCGAGCGACGTTTCGAGGCCGCCGACCTGCGGCGCTACGTCGAGCGGATCCTCTCCGCATGGGGTATGCCGCACCGCCCGGCAGCCATCACCGCCGACATCATGATCGACACCGACCTGTCCGGCGTCGACTCGCACGGCGTCTCCATGCTGGCGCTGTACGAGAAGCTGCGGGCCAAGGGCCGTCTCGACCTCGCCGCCCTACCCGTGGTGGTCACCCGCCATGCCTCGCTGCTCGTCCTCGACGCCCGCAACGGCCTCGGCCATCCGGCGGCTCTGGAGGCGATCGACCTGGCAGCCGCCCGGGCCAGGGAGAACGGTGTCGGTGCGGTCGCCGTGCGCAATTCGCACCACTTCGGCGCCGCCGGATACTACGTACGCCGGGTCGCGGAGGCCGGCCTGCTCGCTCTGGCCACCTCGACCACCCGGACACCCGTCGTCTCGGCCACCGGTGGGACGACGCCGGTACTGGGCACGAACCCTCTGGCCTTCGCCGCTCCCCGTGCGATGGCCGGCCGGTGGTCATCGACATGTCGACCAGTGTCGTGGCGATGAACAAGATCAAGGCCTACGCGCTCAAAGGGGACCCGATCCCGCAGGGCTGGGTCGCCGACCAGTCGGGCGACGGCGTACTCGACGCGGCGGAAGCGTTCGAACTCCTGATCCACCGTTCCGCGTCACTCAGCCCGCTCGGCGGTCCCAGCACCACCACCGGCGGCCACAAGGGCTTCGGACTGAGCCTGATGGTCCAGATCCTCAGCGCGGCCCTGTCCAAGGCCGCCGCTCCGGGACACGACGGAGCCCATGACAACATCGGCCACTTCTTCCTCGCCATTGACCCCGAGCACGTCAACCCCGACGGTGGCACACCGCGCCAGGTGGAGGAACTCGTGCGTTCGGTCCGTGCCGGCGAACCGGACGTCCTGATCCCCGGGGAACCGGAAGAACGCTCTCGTGCGAGGCGGACGGCTCTGGGCATTCCCCTGCCCGACGCGCTGGTCGACCAGATCGCCGCCATCGGCGAGCGGGCGGCCATCGCGATGGAACTACATCCCGTCACCGGCGAGACAGCAGAGCCGAGGTCCACCTCATGAGTGCCATCATCGCGCTGGCCGCATCCATCCTGGCCATCGTCGCCTGGAACGTTCTGCTGCGCCGCAGCGTCGGAGAAGCGATGATCGTCGGCTTCCTGGTCACCGTGGCCTTCGCCGGCGGCGACGCGCCCCAGGTGGCCTGGAACAGCCTTGTCACCGCGCTGAAGGAGCCGATCACCTTCGCGGCCCTGGCCTTCGTCTTCGTGAGCGCCGTGCTCTCCGAAGCCGGCCTCATGCAGCGCCTGGTCGACATTCTCAGCTCGCTGCTCGGCCGCTTCCGCGGCGGATCCGCCTACGCGGCCACGGCGTCCGCGGGGCTGTTCAGCACCGTCGCGCACGCGGGTCCGGCGATCGCGGCCACCATCGGCTCCATCACTATTCCGTGGATGCGACGCTCCAACACCAGCGGGGAGACGGCCGCGCTCATCACCGCGGGCAATGCCGGCATGGGCACGACCTTCCCGTTCGGCGCCGCCTTCTTCGTGCTGCTCGCCTCACCGACGGTCAGTCCCGTGCTCGATTCGTCCGATGTCGTCCCCGCCATGTTCGTGGTGGGCACCTGGATGGTCCTGATGCGGTTCGCCATCACCTTCGTGATCGTCCGCCGTCGCGGCATCACGGCGATGTCCGCGGACGACATCCAGCCTTTGCGCCATACGTTCAGCCGGGGATGGACCTCGCTGCTGATCTTCGTGGGTATCGCGGTCCCTGTGCTGGCCACCCTCGGGCCGACCGGAAACTTCGTCAAGCACCGGGTCGGGGAAGCGGGGGCCGACGCGATCGACCTGCTCATCTGGATGCCCGTGCTCGTACTGCTGCTGGGAGTCCTCGTCACGCGGAAATCCCTGCCTCAGGGACCCCGTGGATGGTGGCAGTTGCTGGACACCATCGGCCCGAAACTGAGCGTCGTCGGCGTCACCATGGTCTGCGCCTTCGCGGCATCCAACGTGCTCAACACACTCGGGCTCGCCGACCAGCTCGGCCGCCAGCTCCACCGGCTCGACGGCGTTCCGGTCTTCATCGTCGCCCTGCTCGTCGGCCTGGTCGTGGTCGTCGTGGCCGGTCCGCTGAACTCCACGGCGACCACCGCCGCGGTGGGTCCCGTCGGATTCGCCGCGCTGACCGCCGCCGGGGTGTCGCCGGTCGCGGCGTTCGCCGCGCTGCTCGTCTTTGCTTCTTCGGAGGGCGCTTCTCCGCCCGGCGCGGCTCCGATCTATGTCGCGAGCGGTATCGCCGAGATCAACCCGGTGCGGATCTTCGGCCCCATCATGGCCTACTACCTCCTGCCGTCCATCCTGTTCGGGGTGCTCATCGCCGCGGGGATTCTGTGGGTGCCGTGAACCACTGGGCCGCCCCTGACAGTCCGCCGGGTCGCAGACCCGCTCTCCTGCCCAACGCCACGGAACCGGAGCTGTCGTGAACAGAGTCCTCTCCATAGCCTTTCGTCTGTCGCTGCTCGTCTTCCTGCTCGGCGGGACGATCGTCACGTTCGGACAGATCGCGGGCGTTGCAGCCGGCGACGGTGACCTCGTCATGAAGGTGGCCGCCAGAGTCGGGGAGCCGACCTGTGTCACAGCGGGCATCGCGGGTCTCCTGGCGTTCGTCCGTATGTACGTCAAGTCCGAGCAGCGGGAGGGAGAGGCGCAGCCCGTGCCGGAGCTGCCGAAACAGCGGACCTGAAAGCCTCGGCGGCGTGGTCGGTCGCCTCCGGCGTCGCTCCTGTACAGCGCAGGACCACGGGGCCGAGCCACAACTGCTCGACAGAGCGCCCGATCCACCGGTGGGCCGCCCACGCTGCCGAAGTATGTCAGCGGCACTCATGCCTGGTGGCACTGTTGGGCTTGGACCGGCACCCGGACGCACTGCGGGAGCATCTCGGCCCCTGTTCACCGCACCGGTGGTTCGGATCCGCGCGTACAGCAGGGCCACTGCGGCCATGGCTTCCGGGGGTCGGCCTCACAGGGGACATGACCCGGACCCTTGCGTCCGGCCCCTCGGACCGCTCCTGGACGAGTACGCAGCCACTGACTCTGTCGGCGAGCTGCGATGTCGTTTCGTTTCGTTGAGGACGGTGACGCCATCGTGTCGGCGATGGCGATGAGTTCTGGGTTCTGGCACAGATCGTCGCCCGGCGTCACGTAGCCCTCGGGCCACGCCCGGTCCGGCACCAGGGCCGCCCGCCGCAGCCGGAGGCGCCCCTGCGCCTGCCCGGTTACCCCCTCACCCGTCCGCACGGCGACGTCGAGGTCGATGGCAACCACGTCTCCCGAGACGGAAGGGAATCCGGTAAGCGCCTGCGCGATCTCGCCGGTTGCCCTGTTGCTCGGCGAGGCGTCAGTTCTCCGTGTGTTCGCTTCCTTCTGCGCGGGCGCGCTGCGCGCGGAGCTCCACGGCGTCGAGGAGCAGGCCGAGCGCGGTCTCGAACTGGTCCTCTTCGTCGATTTCCGCGAGATAGGGGGCGACCTGTGCCAGGTTGGGGTACCGCTGTGGCGAGGCCGTCAGGTACTCGCGGCGCCAGGCCAGCCGGTCGCCTTCCTGAGCGGCCTTGTCCAGCACGTTGAAGGAAGCCTCGAAGGCGCTGACGGCGAGTGCCATTTCGGCCAGGACCCGGTAGTACGAGGCCGCTTCGCGTCCCTGGAGGCCGGCCTCGAGCAGGGCGCCGATGACCACGTCGGCGCCCTGGAACTCTGGCTCGCGCCGGGAGGTCCGGGCCGCGACCAGGACGGCCACGCCCGGGTGCTGCAGGCATGCGGCACGGATCCGTCGGGCGAGCGAGGCGAGGGTCTCGCGCCAGCTTTTCGACGGTGCGAAGTCGTGCAGGGCGTCGCTGACCAGCCGGGCGGCCAGGCCGAGCAGCAGGTCGTCCTTGCCGCGGAAGTGCCGCAGGACGGCTGTGTGGTCGGCGCCCAGATCAGTGCCCAGCCGACGGAAGGTGAGCGCCTGCGGACCGTCCCTCTCGATCACGGCCATTGCGGTGTCCAGGATCAGATCCGGGGTGAGGAACGATGCCTGACGCTGCTTCCGCCGCGCGGGAGTGGCTCCTGCCGGGTCGGTCTTCGCGCGTGTCATGGCTGTCATCTTATCGACGGCGTTGTCAACGGTGGTCCTCCTGCAGGTGGTCGGCGACCGCCCGCAGTGCCGTGACGGACTCCGCGTCACGTGAGGGGTCGTCCGCCGTCGGCCACGCGCTGGTCTTGACGATCACCACGTCGGCGTCCGGGTCCACATACAGGTACTGGCCGTGGATCCCCACTGCGGTGAACGGACGTCGTTCGCCGCCGAGTGTCCACCACTTGTTGCTGTACCCGTAATACGGGTAACCGCTGGGGCCCAGTGCGCCGACCTCCAGGTGCGGCACCCCGCGTCCCCGGCTGCGTGTCACCCATTCCTCGGGCACGATGCGCTGCCCGTTCAGCTCTCCGCCGCGGGACATCAGCAGCCCCAGCCGGGCCATGTCGCGGGCGGTGGCATTCAGTGAGCCGCCGGCGATCGCGGTACGCGGATGCCCCCGGGTGAGCCAGTAGTACGCGTCGTGCCCGGCGCCGATGCGGCTCCAGAGGCGCTGGGCAGCGTATTGCGCGAGGGAGCGGCCGGTGGCGGACTCCAGCACCCATCCCAGGACCTGGGTGTCGATCGTCGAGTAGTTGAACCGTGTGCCGGCCTCGGTCGAACGCTCGGCCGAGGACACGACCTCGTGCAGCGAGCCGCCACCTGTTGCGGTCTTGGCGAATCGGTTGATCAGACTGTCCCGAACGGTGTAGGCCTCCAGGTCACCCACTCCGCTGCTCATGTCGAGCAGATGCTCGATGGTCACGCCATCGAAGGCAGAGCCCAACAGCCCCCTGCAGTACGCCGTCACCGGTTCGGTCACATCCTTGATCGCCCCCTCGTCGAGGGCGATCCCGATCAGCATCGACGTCACCGATTTGGTCATCGAGAACATCTGGAACCGTACACCGACGCCGGCGAAGCGCCCCGGATACGACTCGTGGACGATCTCGCCGCCATGCAGCACGACGAAGGAGGTGGTGTTCGTCCGAGCGTGCAGTTCGGCAAGGCTCCGCTCCCGCCCCTCGAAGCCGTAGGCCACTTCCAGGGGGCGCGGTCGCCGGGGCAGGGGCAACACATCTCCGCCGCGGCGGACGTCTTCGGTGGGCATGAGGAGATTCATGTGAGTGAACGTCCACTCATTGACCGGGCGGTGGGTCATCACCTCGTCCTGGTGGCGCCACAGCCACACCGCCCCGGCGCCCGCCGCGGCGGCTCCCAGCAGCCATCCACCCGCTTCAATGCGCATTACTGAGCCCCTTCATCGCATGGACATGCCGAGCTTCGACGCCCTCACTCTGGCTTGCCGATCCATCGGTGTCAACGGTGGTGACAACTGTGATGGCACCACTGTTGACACGCTTTGGATGGATGGTCATGCTGACGGCGAGGTCGCTGGACCCCCTTCTTCCGGCACTCCACGAAGGACAGCGCATGACAGCCATCCAAGAAGAACTGTGCTGCAGGCCCGCCCCGGACGGACGCACGGGCAAAACGCTCGGCTCGCGGATCACAGGAACGGCGACCGATGAACGGCACTGAACTGACCACCGCGCGCCGCCTGCTCGGGAAGCTGCCCTTCGTCGACCCGGGCCGGTCCCCGCTGCCCGCGAGAACCGCGTTCCTTACCGGTGCCAGCTCGGGCATCGGCAAGGCGCTGGCAGCCGAGCTGTGCGCCCGTGACTACGACGTGTACCTCACCGCGCGCAGAATCGAGCTCCTGGAAGAACTGCGGGCACAGCTCACCGCCGCGTTCCCGCAGCGTTCGGTGACCGTGGCCGCTCTCGACGTGACCGAGCACGAGGCCGTGGCGCGGACGATCGACGACGCGGTCCGGCAATTCGGGGGACTCGGAATGGTCATCGCCAACGCGGGGGTCGACGCAGGGGGCAACATCGGGGAGGGCCGCTTCGAGGCGCACCGCGCGGTGGTCGATGTCAATCTGCTGGGTGCGATGGCGACCATCGACGCGGCCGTCGCGCACTTCCGCAGCAAGGGCGGCGGACAGGTGGTGGGCTTCACCTCCGTCGTGGCCGCGGCGGGCCTGCCGGGCGGGGCACCGTACTGCGCCTCCAAGGCAGGGCTCACGAGGTACCTTCAGTCGCTCCGAGGCGAGCTGTGGAACAGCGGCATCACCGTGACCACGGTCGCCCCCGGCTACATCGACACCCCGATCAACGAAGCCCTGGGCGACGAACGACCGTTCCTCATCGACACCCGCACGGGCGCCCGCAAGATCATGGACCGCATCGAGTCCGGCGCCGTCCACGCGACAGTGCCCCGCGTGCCCTGGGCCGCCGTCGAATACCTGCTGGCCCGGCTCCCGACCCGTCTGCTGCGGAAGGTCAATGCCTGAGCGCCCGGGCCCGTTGACCACTGACGCGCCGGCTGCAGCCGCAGAGTTCGTCCGGGGCGGCTGACCACTGGCCGCCAGCCTGTGCCCCCGACGCGTCCGGGTCGAGCATCCCCTCTCTGCCCGAGGCTCCCTTCGCCGCTGCAGTACTGGACACCGCACCCGACCGCCAACCAGTTCTGAGGTTTCTGACGATGCTCCTCTTCCCTCCCGCTCCCACGCCTGCCTGCCAGGCGGCCCTCCGCGCAGGGGGCATTGAGTGAAAACGAACAGCGACAACGCGCTGACGCTCACCGTCGCCGCTGCCCTGATCGCCGGAGTCACGCTCGGCAGCAGCCCCAGTAATGTGATGCCCGTCTTCGTGGACGACTTCGCCGACCGCTTCGACCTGTCCAGCACCAGCGCCGGACTCGTCGCCGCCAGCCAGCTGATGGCGGTCGCGATCACCACCCTCCTGCTCACCAACCGCGCCGCCCGCCCCGGACGCGTCCGAATGGCCCGAGGCGGGCTGGCGCTGGCCGCCTCGGGATTCATCGGCGCCGCCATCGCCTTCGACGTCCTGACGCTGATCGTGGCCAGCCTGCTGCTCGGCACCGGACTCGGAGCCGTCTACGCCGCCTCCACGGCCGCCCTGGCCGGCGCCGGCGACGACGCCGACAAGACGTCCTCGATCACCGTCATCGGCGCGCTGTTCGCGAATGCCCTGCTGCTCCTCGCTTTCCCGGCCGTCGACGCGTCCGCAGGCGGGGGAACCGGCTTCTTCCTGCTGGCGGTGTGCTGCCTGCCGGGCTGGTTCCTGGTGGGCCACCTCCCCGACGGCCCGGGCCCGGCGAGCAGTCCTTCCGCGACCGCCCCCGACGCAGACTCCCGGCAGGCCCGTCCCTCCGCTGTGCTGCTCGTCGGCGCGGGCCTCCTGACGGCCGTCACGCAGGGAGTCTGGTCCTACGCCTCCGTCCTGGGGCGCGGCCACACCGGAATGTCTGCCTCTGTGCTCTCCGCCGTCCTGGCCGGCTCCAGCGTCGTCGCACTCGCCGGAGCCGTAGCCGGACCGCTCGCCGTGAAGCGTTTCGGCCGCCTGCGCTCGATGACCGGGTTCGTCGTCGTCGAAGCGTTCAGCACGGGGTTCCTCATCGTCACCCACAGCCCCACCCTGTTCATCGCCACCGCCGCCGTCTGGCAGACGTGCTGGCTGGCCGTCCTGGTGCAGATACTCGCCGCCGCCTCGGTCATCGACTCAACCGGACGCTGGCTGGCCGCCCTCAGCGGCGCCGGAGCACTCGGTGGAGGCGTCGGCCCCCTGACCGTCGGCGCGATCATGGACAACATGAGCGTCGGCGTCCTGAGCGTCCTCCTCACCGCCGGAACCCTCATCGCCGCACTCCCGCTCCTGAAGATGACCGCGTCCAGCGACGCGGCAGCAGACACCGCATCCGTCGCACCCCACCCGCAGCCCACGTTCATCTCGAGGACGACCACCGAGAAACCAGCCTCACCAGCGGAATGAAACACCCGCCCCACAATGTGTCGGCGGCGGCTGAATCCTGACCGGTGTGCTCCAACGGCAAGAAGGCGAACGCAACCTACCTGGCCTTCGCAACTTGGTTGCTCCTTCCTGCGCCATGAAGGCATGCGCGGCTTGAGTGCCCGGCTGTCGCGTCCGGAAAAAGGCGGCGTTCTGCTGGCGGGCAGGCACGCTGTCGTCGAGTCCGTCGAGTCCGTCGAGTCCGTCGAGTCCGTCGAGTCCTGGCTAGTAGTGCTTCGTTAGGTCTATGCGTTTTCGCTGATCAAGAGCATGTTGCAAGTGTGGATGCGCATGAAGTGAGCCGATTACGGGCCGCGTTGGGATTGTTCGTGGCGGATGTGTTCGCCTCGGTGCCGCGTACGGATCAGCGGGCCAAGGGTGAGTGCTATCTGCGGGGGCTGATGCTGGATGGCCGGCGCAAGTCGATCCAGCCGATGGCGGCGCGTCTGCCGGATGGGGACATGCAGGCCCTGCAGCAGTTCGTGAACCAGTCGCCGTGGGATCCGCTGCCGGTCAGGCAGCGGATCGCCGAGCGGCTGTCCCAAGTTGTCAGGCCCGAGGTGTGGGTGATCGACGACGTGTCGTTCCCCAAGTGCGGCAAGGCGTCGGTAGGGGTGGCCCGCCAGTACTGCGGAGCGGTCGGCAAGCGGGCGAACTGCCAGGTCGCGGTCAGTGTCCATGCCGCCACCGACACCGCCTCGTGCCCCTTGGAGTGGCAGTTGTATCTGCCGCGTGAGTGGACCGACGAGCCCGACCGCTGCCGCAGGGCAGGAGTCCCCCAGGAGGTGGTGCACCGGGAGAAGTGGCGTCTCGCGCTCGGCCTGCTGGACACACTCGCCCAGTGGCAGCTGGAGGCGCCGGTCGTGGTCGCCCGTCAGCACACCGTTCCGGCTCGGTCTGCAGGAGCGAGGGCTGTCCTATGTCCTGGCCCTGCAACGCAAGGAAGTCGCCCATCCGGAGGAAGCCGAGCCGCACCAGCCCGCTTATGGCGGGCTCGGGCCGCCCACCCTTCCCCGCTACCGCCTCCCGCCGCGAGCCCTCTCGACCCTGGCCGCGGAAGCCGGCGCGGAGCGATTCTCCGAGGTGACCTGGCGGCAGGGCAGCAAGGGCGTGATGACCTCACGGTTCGCGGTGCTGACGGTGCGGCCTGCGGGCAAACAGTCCCTGGCCGCCGCTCAGGAATCGGGCGGGGGCCGCAGCCGGTGGGACGGCGTCCTGCCCGTCCAGACCGTCCTGGTCGAATGGCCACACGGCCAGGACGCCCCGACGGACTACTGGATATCGAACCTGCCTCCCACCACACCGACCGCTGACCTGGTGCGGTGGGCGAAGATGCGCTGGCGGGTCGAACATGACTACCGCGAGCTCAAACACGGCCTGGGACTCGACCACTTCGAAGGCCGCACCTGGCGCGGCTGGCACCACCACGTCACCCTCGTCACCGCCGCCCAGGCATTCCTCACCCTCCGCAGGCTCGACCCAAAAGGCGAAGCACCAGCCCAAGCCTCTACCAGACCCTCGACGCCCTCCAAGACCTGCTGAGGTGTTGGACGGGCACCTGCAGCACCTGCGGCCGCCCCCTCACCGCAAGCAGAACCAGAACCTAACGAAGCACTACTAGGCGACCCAGAAGAGTCGGCCGCCCATGCCCGCCGCGCTGTGGAGTTCTACGCGGCCGAAGGCAACGAGGCATGGCGGGCCGCGGCACTCAGCCGCCTCGGCATTGCGCTCACCGCGGCCGACGACTATCGGGCGGCCTTGGCGTGTTGCGCGGAGGCGCTGGAAATCCTGGTGAACCTGGACGACCGCTACTACCAGGCTCATGTGCTGGCCACCCTGGGGCTGATCCAGCACCGGCTCGGCGCCTACGACGAAGCGGTCGCGCGGTTCCAGGACGCGGTAGAGCTCTGGCACGCGTTCGAGAACCGCTTCGAGGAGGCGTCCGCGCTGCACCGGCTGGGCGACGCCCACCACGCGGGCGGCGACGCGCTGGCCGCACGCCGGGCCTGGTCGGCGGCGCTCGCCGTCCTCGACGACCTCGGGCACGCGGACGCCGCAGCGGTACGGGCCAAGCTCGCGCCCCACCCCGGCAGCACGGCCCCGGACGGCGGCGCCCCGGAGGACGGATGCTGACGATCGACGCCGGTGCCGGCGGCGGGGGCCTGCTGCGTACGGCGCTTTCGCTCTCGGTCGCCCTGGGAGTGCCGGTCCGGCTGCTCAACGTCCGCGTGGCCGCACCCGAGCGTGGCCTGGCCTGGCCGCACGTCAGGCTGCTGCAGGAACTCGGCAGGTGGACCGGCAGCGACGCAGGGGACGTCCGCCTCGGCGATACCGAGGTGGTCTTTCGGCCGGGTGCGAGCCGTCCTGCGGGGCCGGCACACCTGGACCTGGACGACCCGACGCGCACCTTCGAACGCCGCGGCATCGCCGTCAGGCGCGATTACGACCGCGCCAAGGACGTGTTCCCCGGCGGCCTGCCCGACGAGGGCGGCCGTTCGGTACGCGGCTACTCGGCGTGCGCCCCGCTCATGGCGCTGCTGCCCCTGCTGGGGCGGCCCGGCGCCTCGGCAACCGTACGGGGCGGGACGGAGACGGCGGGCGCGCCCTTCGCCGACGCCGTCCGGTACGCCCTGCTGCCCGCACTGGCCGCCCAGTTCGGGGTGCGGCTGACCATGTCCGTCGTACGGCGCGGATGCATAGGGATCGGCGGAGGCGAGGTGACGGCGGCCGCCGCACCGTCGTCCGACCCCGCGCCCGGCCCCGATCCGGTGCCGGTGCCGGTGTCCGGGACGGCGGCGCTGCTCTACCTCTTCGGTGACGTCGGCGGCGACGTGGCCGTGCGCTGGCGGGACGGCCTGCCGCGCCGCCTGCCGGGCGAACTGCACACCGGCGTGGTGCGCGTGCCGTACCCCGCCCGCAGGGTCCAGCAGCTCTTCCTGCTGGGTGGCGCGTGGACCCGGGACGTCAGCATGTGCGACGAGGAGGGGCTGCCACTCGCCGCCCCACAGACGTACGAACGGGTGCTGTCCGAGCGGCGGTTCACCAGGCACGTCAGCCGCTTCCTGCTGGAGCAACTCCTGATGTGGGCGGCGATCCGCGGCGAGGACGCCTGCTGGACGACGGAGCTGGACGGAGCACCTGGACGCGGTCTCCACTGTCGTGCAGGCAATGTGCGGCCGCCCGGTCAGCCACCGTCCATGCCGCGGGGCCATCGAGGTGCGCATCGGTTGACCAGTGAGTGCGCCCGAGCCCCGTATTCAGCCTCGTCCGCGCGGAGTGAGACCTGAGCGAGGTTGGCGATGCGGCAGAAGTCGCCGTCGGGGCGTACGAGGTATCGCCAGTTGAAGGACATGCGGTCCCCTTCCCGTGGAGCAAGGCGCGAGACCTACCGTCTGTCTGCTTCGTGACCTGCGTCAAGAGGCGAGACGCCTGTGCACGCGGGATCCGGCGCTGTGCTCCAACGCCGGGTACTGCGCGAGCGCTTCGCTGAGGTGTGAGAGCGCGCGACGCGCAGTGGATCCACCGTCCGGCGAGCGCGCCGGTCACCTCACCGGATCTCGCCTGGGACGTGGCCAGCGACCGGGACATGTTGCGGGCCTGGGCCCTTGCCTGGGATGACGGGGACGGCAACGCGGACCTCTTCCGTCCCGAATTGCTCGATGACCCGGCCACGTCCGTGCTCGTCGGACACTCCGCTGACGGCCTGGTGGCCGCCGGGGCGGTGGCGAGCCGCAATGACCACGTGGTCGGAGTCTCCAACGTCTTCGCGGTGGAGGGCGGCGCTGACCGGGCCTGGCCGGTGGTGCTGGACGCAGTGCACCGGCTGTTCCCGACCCTGCCCGTAGTGGGCTATGCGCACGGCGCGGACCTGGATGCCGCTATCCGCCATGGCTTCGAGGCGGCCGGCGCGCTGCGGGTCTGGCTGCACGGGTAGTTGATCGCGGGTCAATTCCTGCTGCTGGGGTTCTTCGGGCGCTTGTTTGGGCGGTAGCTGGGGCCGTTCATGATGACCTGGTGGCTGGCGTTGATCAGCCGGTCCAGGAGCGACTCGGCGACGACCGGGTTGGGGAAAGAGCGGATACCAGTCGCTGGGCGCCCGGTTGCTGGTGATGATCAGGGATCGGCCTTGCCGCTCGGAGACGAGTTCGTAGAGGTCGTCGGCCTGCGGTGCGGTCAGCTGGCGCATGGCGAAGTCGTCGAGGGTGAGCACGTCGGGCCGGATGAGTTCGCGGAATGGCGATCCCGGACTTCGGGCTCTGTCAGTGGGGCTCTATACCGTTCGGCCATGGGATACACAGCAGATGAGCGTCTGGCGGCAAGTCCGGAAGAGAGCCGGTACTTGGGGACGGTGTTCACACTGGGGGCGCAGGTGGGCACGCATGCCGAGGATCCGGCGAGAGCCGTGTACGTCGTCGAGGTGACGGAGGTGAGCCCGATCCGGGTGCCGAGCGGCCGGCTCGTCGTCGCCTCGCCCTGGCCGGATGATTCCGACTGGGAGTTGCCCACCCCGGCCGGCCGGGAACTGAAGGACCGGATCCCCCCTGGCGTTCACCGGGTGCAGGCCTCCTGGACGGAAGCGCCGTACGAGTACGACGGCGAGCAGTTCGACGGTCGCGAGGCGGTCGCGGTCCGCCTGCTTGTCAGCGATGCCCCAGTGGCCTGCTGGGAGGCGGGCCTCGGTGTCGGTGAGAGCATCGAGCAAATCGTCCACGGTGAGCGGCCGGGTTTCGACTCTGAGGAAAATATGGGGAGTTTCGCCGACGCCACCGCCTGGCCATCGCTGACCGAGCCATTCCGCCAGGTCTGGCTCGAGGTCGATGCGGGCAGGCAGGATGCATCCCTGGCCGCCGAGTCTCTGGGCGAGTCGTTTGAGCGGGTGAGCTACGAGGCTCTCGGAGCCGACCTCGTGACGTTCCCGGCCGATGGGGGGAGCGTTGTATGGCTGGGGCGCACGGAGACCGGGAGTATCGCCTCGATCGTCACGACTGGAACGCCTGCCTTTCATAACCGGCTGTTCACAGCCGTGTGAGCAAGGCCTGCCGGACGCGGTCGTAGCCCACCCGGCGCACCGCGTCCTCCGCCGGGCCTACCGCAGAGGTGTCCGCCGGAACACCGGCGACAGCGGTCAGCAGCAGGGCGGCGGACGTGGTCCCAACCACCGCCGCAGCACGTATACGCATGTGAGTCCAAGTCAGAACAGGGGGCCGGTAAACAGCAGTGCGCTGTGTAAGCGGCCCGCGAGAGTCAGAGAGCCGATCGGCCCACGGAGACTGTCCGCAGGGACCGAGGGTTGTAGGAGAGTCGAAGATCAACCCAGCTGTGGTTCCGTTCCGTCCGGCGCAGACGAGGCACCTGGCACGTTGTCACCACGCCAGCACGACCGCATAGGACGCGGTTGCTGCCAGCATCCCGCCCGGCAGCGACGACTGGCCCAGTCACGAAAGAGGCACCCGTGGTCGCCCGGATCTTGATCGAGACGATGGGCACCAGGATGTTCCCTCCACAGGGCCTCCGTTGGGCCCTGGCACCGCGGACACACCGCCCTCTCTGCAATCCACTGATCATTCATGCGCGCATGCTGACGGCTCGATCCGCTTACGTCCTGCGCAGCGACGGTGCGCCGTCGCGGCCGCGCCGTCACTCTCCGGTGAACGGACGCTACCCACGCTGTCCAGGAGCCGCACCTCACATGAGGAGGGGGGTGAGGGCTGCGGTGACGGCGGCGGCGAGGGTGATCATTGTGGTGAAGGTGAGGGCGGCACGGGTCAGGGCGCTGGGCCATGTGCTGCCCTCGAGGCGGGCCAGCGTTGCGGCGACGGCGGCGGCCATCAGCGCAAAAACGGTGACGACAGCGACAGCGAGAAGGACGACGGCGACGGTCACGGCAAGCTCCCTGTAAACGGTGGGGTGTTGGCAGGGATGAACCTCCTGGAATGCCTGTGCGCCATGGTTCAGCGAGACGAAGATGAACACGGGCGCACACATCACCCGGGGGGCCAGTACATGCACGAGGCGGACAACGGCCGCAGCCCGGCACTTGCTGAGCTGCGCGGACGACTGGAGGATGGACGGGCCCGAGCCGGGTTGAACCAGACGGAGCTCGCCCGAAAGGCCGGCCTGGGCCGCGGGACAGTGTCCAAGGCGTTCTCGCCTGGGGGCGGCATTCCGACGACGCAGACGGTGGCCCGTATGGCACACGCGTTGAAGCTGCCGGTCGGGGAGCTGCTGGAGTTGCGGCGGACCGCGGTCGAAGAAACATCCGGGCACCCGGCCGACATGCCGGGGCCGGGGCGTCCGATTGAGCAGTGGGAGCCGCACGAGCTGGAAGTGCACCCGGCCGGTCCGGGCACCATCACGGTCGGCGAGCGGGCCCTGCCGGGATACGTGGAGCGCCGGCATGACGAAGTGCTGGCCGCGGTGGTACGGGAGGCGGCTAAGGGCCGCAGCCGGATCGTGGTCCTGGTGGGCAGTTCCTCGACGGGCAAGACGAGGGCGTGCTGGGAGGCGGTGCAGCCGCTCGCCACGAAGGGCTGGCGGTTGTGGCATCCCTTTGACCCGACCCGGGCGGAGGCCGCGCTGGAGGAGCTGCACCAGGTTGGGCCGCGCACCGTGGTGTGGCTGAACGAGGCTCAGCACTATTTCGGCGACCGGGCCTGCGGCGAGCGGATCGCGGCAGCCGTACACCGCCTGCTGACCGATGAGCAGCGCGGCCCAGTCCTGGTACTGGGAACGCTGTGGCCCGAGTACGCCGACCGGTACACGACGCTGCCCGGTCCGAACGGGAACGACCCTCACACTCGGGTGCGGGAACTGCTCACCGGCCGCACCGTTGCCGTCCCCGACGCGTTCGACTCCGCAGCCCTGGCCGCCGCCGCCCTCCTGGCCGAGGGGGGTGACGCACTGCTGGCCGACGCCCTCACGCGCGCACGCGACGGCGGACGGATCACCCAGGACCTGGCCGGAGCCCCCGAACTCCTGCGCCGCTACGAGCAGGCCACCCCACCCGCCCGCGCCCTGCTGCACGCTGCAATGGACGCCCGTCGCCTCTTCGTCGGCCCTTACCTCCCCCAAGCCTTCCTGACGGATGCGGCTCCCGACTACCTCTCACAGGACGACTACGACCAACTCACCGAGGACTGGGCCGAACAGGGCTACGCCGAACTCGCCGCACCAGGGCACGGCAAACAAGCCCCGCTACGTCGCGTACGAGCCCGTCCTCAACGACGCCCACTCGGCTTATCGCAGCCAGCCGACCACCCCGAGCCCCAGGCCAGGGGCACGATGTACCGGCTCGCCGACTACCTCGAACAACACGGCCGCTCTGTCCGCCGCTCCCTGTGCCCGCCTGCCTCGTTCTGGGACGCCGCCCACGCCCACCTCACCGACCCAGATGACCTGGAAGTCCTGGTCGAGGCGGCTGAGGACCGACACCGCCTGCAATGGGCACACCACCTCCGCCACCGCGGGGCCTCCCTCGGCAGCGTCAACGCCCTCTATGACCTGGCCGAGATGCGGGAGGACGCGGACGACCGGGCAGAGGCTGAGAGGCTCTATCGGCGGGTAGCCGACCTCGGCGATACCGATGTCCTCTTCAACCTGGCTCTATTGCGGGAGGCAGCGAATGACAGGGAAGGCGCTGACGACCTTGCACGGCAGGCCGCTGACCTCGGAAATATCAAAGTGCTGTCCGACCTGGCGGAGTTGCGGGAAGAGGCTGGGGACCGCGAGGGCGCTGAAGCCCTGGGCCGACTGGCCGCCGGTCACGGCAGCACCACCATCCTGTACCGCCTGGCCATGATGCGGGAGGAGGCTGGGGACCGGGCGAGTGCCGAGAGCCTCTACGAACAGCTCGTCGAGCACGTCGGCGCCGATGCCCTGTACTGCCTGGCCGTGATCCGAGAACACAGGGGAGACCAGGCCGGTGCAGAGACGCTCTATCAGCGCGCCGACGATCACCGCGACCTTGATGCTTTGTGCCGTGTGGTCACGGTGCGGGACATGGTGGGCGACGGGAAGGGCGCTGCAGCCCTCGCGCGGCGGGCGGCAGGCCGCGGCAGGCCTGTCGCCCTGTTCAGCCTGGCGCGGTCCGTCGAAAGGGCGGGGAGCGTAAAGGAGGCTGGCAGGCTCTATCAGGAGGCCGCCGATCATGGCATCACCGAGGCTCTCTTCCGGTTGGGCCGGTTGCGAGAGAAGGCCAAGGATCTGAAGGGTGCCGAGACCTTCTATCGGGAGGCCGTAGAACACGGCATCACCGAGGCGTTCTTCCTGTTGGCTGTTCTGCGGGAGCGGGCAGGGGATGGGGAAGAAGCGGAGGATCTCTACCGGCGAGCTGCGGACATCGGCGAGTCCGCTGGCCTGCGCCGCGTGGTCACGTTGCGCGAGAGGATGGGGGACAGGGAAGGCGCTGAAAGCCTGGCACGTCAGCTTGCAGACAACGGCGACCCTAACGGGGTGGGCTACCTGGGCGACTGCCGGGAAACGGCCGGAGACAAGGACAGCGCTGAAAGTCTCTACCGGCAGGCTGTTGAACGCGGCAGCGTTTTCGCCCTGAACCGCCTGACCAGGCTACGCGAGCAGTCGGGGGACCTGAAGGAAGCTGAGCGCCTTGCCCAACTGGCTGCCGACTTCGGCAGTCCCGACCCGCTGTACCGGCTTGGCCTGTCGAGGGAGAAGGCAGGGGACCGGGAAGGCGCCGAGCACTTCTTCCGCCAGGTCGCCGACCGCGGCCGCGCGCGCGACATGCCTCCTGATGGATCAGCCTTCAGTGCATGGTGGCCCGATGGTCTGGACCCGGATGGACAGCCCACACCGCCCTGGCGGTGAACTGCGGCGCGCGACGCCTACAGACGCCGGCGTACCGCAGACCGTGATGAACCCCAACGGCAGCACAACGACAACCACCTACCGGAGCCCGCTGGCCGACGGCAGCAATCATCGAGGGCGCCCACGCCAACGGCGTGCGCGTGATCGCCGTAGCCACCGGCCGCAGCGACGAATCCGTCCTTCGCGAAGCCGGCGCCGAGGTGGTCCTCCCCGATCTGCGGGACACCGACCTGCTGGTCAAGCTCGTACGCAACGGCGCCTGAACACTCCAGCGGCTGCCAAGACCCACCCCTTGACAGCGAAAAGGGGCGGCTGGCGCGCTCAAACCGCACCAGCCGCCCCCTCTCACGTTCCGTAAGGAGAACCCCGTCCATGACGACCTTCACGGCCCCCGCCACCGTCATCGACAAGAACCTGGATACCGCGTGTGCCGCTGTCACCAGCGAGATCAACCGAACGGACGGCGAGGCGTCCCTGTTCTTCGAACTACTGGAAGGCCGGATCGACTGGAGCATGGTCAGTGTGGACTCGTCCCCCTGCCGCGTCCATCAGCCACGATGGTTCGACCGGCCCCTCACGGCTGTGCCATATCGTTCAGCACGTTTCCGTCTTGGCGTAGTTGCCGAAGGTGAAGTGGTAGGCCGCCCCCGAGCCCGGGGGAATGGTGAAGCAGTCGCTGTCCGGTCCCCAGCCGATAACGACCCGTGCCCGTTGCGTGTTGCCGCATGCGTTCCACACCCACGCGACCTGCCCGGAAGCCTCGTTGTAGATGTCCGTCGAGACGCACCACGGGACGTTCCCCATCGCGGATGCGTCCTGGGCAGGGGCCGCGACCGCGGGTCCTGCCGCAAAGGCGAGGGCGGCCGCTGCCACCAGAGAGGTGAAGAGAACTTTGCGTGATGCCATAGGGTGCCCTCCGTTGTTGTGAGGTGGTGGCGCAGCGCCTGCGCGCCTGAGTAGGTGTTTTCAACATCTACCCGGGCCGTCACCGGTCGTGTCCGGGTACGGCGTGTGCGGGTGGCCAGGGTGCAGGCATGAACCAGTAGAGACCGAGTCAGTATGTGATCGCATAATGCCGCAGTCCAACGTTTCGGAATTCCCCGAAAAGGTGGACGTGTTGGACGCCCTCCTGCTATGAGCGGCGCGCCTGCCCGGAGCTGGCTCGCTGGCGCGTGTCGATGAGCTTGCCGGCCTGTCACCCGACGCTGACGTCAGCCCTCTCCGTTGTGACGGTCATGGGCTCTTGTTGGGGCCCACGTCGGGGGCCTGTGCTGGTAGCTGATGGCACTCGGGCCAACGCGGAGAAACGCCGACGCGGAACGGCGGCTTCTGCACCACTGGCAACACGCCGCCTCTGACCTGCGGCATCGAGGTTGAAAACACCTACTCAGCGCCTGCGGGAGTGGTCGCTCTTCCGCGCCATCACGCTCAAGCTGCCCTGGCAGCCGGACGACCTGCTCGCGTCATCCAACTGGCTCCAGCTCAAGATGGCCGACGGGACGAACACCGAGGCCTTCGAGATCCTCGCCGAAGCCGGCCGCACCAAGCGGATTCGCAACGCTGCCACCAGCCTCGCCCACCGCAGCTCAAGCTGAAATCAGCTCACCCACAACTCTTGACTATTGCTCCAAGGAAGCCGAAGCAGCACGCAGTCATCTACGCGACGCCTGCAAGTTGGCTACACAGCTGCGCAGGGCCGTTGTTGCCTTCTTCAGGCACGAGGACGGAACTGCCGAAGCCTGCTAGACCATGCCCACGACTCGATCTTCCCGGCCTTCGCGGGCAAGCGCGGCGCCGAACTCTTCTACCGCGTCGGCGGCCTGAAGCACTAGGTACGCAACCGGCCCCGCGCCGCCGTCGGCACCACAGATCTGGGCTGCCCCGCCCCGGTCTGGAGGACGCTCACTCCCCGCCGCACGCCCTCGGGACGAAGTGGCCTCAAGGCAGCGGTAGTTGGCGTATGGGGCGAGTTCTGGGGGCATATCGGGGCTGACGCTTGAGGAGTCAGAACGGCCGGGGAGAGGTTTCGGGGATGGCGGCTGGGCGGCGACGCAAGGTAGGTGCGGTGCGGCAGATCGGGGGACGGATCGCTCCGGAGCACCGCAACGGTGTCATGAGCCAGGTCGTCGCGACCCGGCTTCCGTGCCCCGTGTGCGGATCGGGCAAGCTCCGCGTCACAAGCAGTGGCCAGGAGTGCGAGGAATGCCGCCAGACACAGGAGCAGCGGCGCCGGCGGCGCACCATGCTCAGGCGAACGGCCGTGGGGCGACCCGTGTCGTGGCTGGTCAAGGAGCGCAGCCGGGAGGCCGGCCTGATGTTCACGCGCTACGCAGCCTGGCGGGCCCTCGGCCCCAACCCGCTGCCTCGAGGACGCAAGACCCTGGACCGGCTGCGTGTTCACCTGGATGCGGTGCACGTCCTGGACACAGAGCTCAAGCGCCGCTACGCCGCAGGGGCCGCGGTCAGCCCGGCGGGGATCACTGAGCGGCAGGCGGCCGCGTTCCGCCGGCGCCTGTTCACCGATCTGACGGCCGGGCGCCGCACCGTCGATGAGCTGCTTCAGTCTGACGACCGGCTGGGAGATCAGCATGCTTTGCTGGATGCGACGCACGCCTTCGGCGTCTTCAGCGCTCAGTACGGGCACCAGGTCGCCGCGAGCGTCTTTAGGCACGCGGGGGTGCCCGTGAGCCTGTCGTGGCAGGCAGCGGGTACCCACCTCCCTGCCCTCGTCCAGGCTGCGGGCACGGTCGCTTCCAGGCCGTCCGCCGCGTCAGACTGGCTGGAAGAGGCCACCCGCATCGACGTCGAAGCCGAAGCCGCAGCTGCGCGAGCCCGTGGGTAGCGGGGACGGCGAGAGGGGAGCGCCATGCCCAAGATGACGAGCGGTCCGGCCCGGCCGTGGCACCCGGGGATGACTACGGCTTCCAAAGAGGACATCAAGCACATGCGGCCGAAGCAGCGGAACAAGTACCGCCGTCTCGGCTTCACTTGGGCGGAGATCAAGAAGATCGACCGAGCAATCGGACGCGGGGAGCCCGCCCTCACCCTCAAGACCACGGCTGGCGAAGTGACGCTCACCCTGCCTCCGCCACCGAACAGGCCGCAGGCCCCGGGAAACCAGACATGACCTCCCCAGCTCCCCCCCCCACTCACGAGCAGCGCGACGGCAAGACCACCAGTCCGGTGTTTCTCATGGGTCACCTAGGCTGCAGCCGGATCCCTAGGCGCGGGATTCGCTGTGATACTCGCGTTCGGTCGGCCAGACCACGATGTCGACTTCTCGGGGTTCGGCGGCGGTCAGTGCCCAATGGGCGTCACGTCCAGGGACCGGCCGCGGGTTCCGCCGCGTGGCCCGCTCCCGCTTCCAGTACGAGGGCGGCCACCGCTTCGTCCTCCAGCTCACCGGGCGCGCCCGTGCCCTGGCCGCCGACGTCCGCCGCCACGCCGCCGCACTGCCCAAGAACGACGGCCGCGGCGCCCTCGCCGAAGTCATCCTTCGCAAAGCCGACGGACGCCTGTCCGCCCCGTTGGAAGGCACCAACCACACCGTGCAGACCCGAGCCCTGCACGCCTACCTTCGCTGGCGCAACGCCAACGCCCGCCACCGCGACGTCCTGGCCGCCGAACGCAAGGAACGCGCCCGCATCCGCAGCGAGAAAGGCATCCGCTGGGGCGGACGCCCCCTCGCCACCGCGGCCTGAGCGACCCGGCGAACCTATGGTCAGAGCACTACTAGCATCCCCTGTCATGAGCGATTCGGGAGATGTCCTTGACTGGCTGCAGCACTGGTACGCCGCGCAGTGCAACGAGGACTGGGAGCACGAGTGGGGCCTGAAGATCGCCACGCTCGACAACCCCGGCTGGACCGTCACCATCGACCTGGAGGAGACGGACCTGGAGCAACACGAATACCCCCGCCAGGACGTCAACCGCAGCGCTCACGACTGGGTCTGGGCATGGACTTCCGAGAAGACCTTTCAGGCCAGATGCGGCCCCGGCAATCTCACCGAAGCCCTCGCTTTGTTCCGCTCCTGGGCGACCGCGAACACTCCTTGAGCAATCGCACAGCGGCGGGACGCCACCCCGGTGAACCTATGCGGTCAGGACACTAGCCGAGCGTCAGGTAGAAGAACAGATCGAGATCCGCCGCCTGCTGCGGATCGCGTTCCTTGAGCAGCAGCTCACGGCCGGTCGCACCGGCATTCGTGCCCAAGTGCTCGGCGTTGAGATATACCCGGCGTTCGGTCCGCGGGTCGCGTGTCCATACCTGAGCGGACCGGACGCGCAGTCGGCACAGGATCTGCGGGGTTTCACCGGGCTTCCAGCCGACGGACTTGACCTCGTCGCTCTGGACGATGCGGTTGCCCCACTGGTGTAGTGGCGCGGAGGTGAGGAAGGCCTGTGCCATGGCCGAGGGGGTCCACACCACGCTCGCCCTCGACTTCCGGTTCAGTTCGATCCGGCCGTCGAGCCGCACTCGTTGGAACCCGAAGGGGGAGGAGACCGCGGGAGGGCCGGGCTGCTTGCTCGTCGCCTTCGCCCAGTAGATCTTGTCGGGGTCCGTCATCGGATACGGCAGGTCCAGTTCGACCTCGACGATCGGGTCGAACGGCTGAAGTTTGGCCTCCAGCAGCCACTGGGGTTCCGGCGGGTCCATGCGTACCACGATTTCCCTGATGAAGGCGTCGTGCGGGACTTCCAGCCCGTTGAGGATGAGATCGTCCCTCACAAGCTCGATCACCTGGCCGGACCCGACCAACTGGATGGAGGCGAGCCGTAAGGTGGGCGGCTCCATCGCGCCGCCGGCGTCGGCGAAGCCGGCCGTGAACAGTAGTGGTGGGCCCTCGTCGTCTCCCGTGGCCGATTTCAGGGCTGCCTGCACTTGAGGAAGGGTGTCGGGCGAGTTCGGCCCGATCTCCCAGTGGACCTCGCACAGGCCGCCTTTGGTGACGGTTGTGACGGAGTGCGTGGCGTCGACGGGGGACGCGTCGATCCGGCTGGGGACGCCGCCAGGAGGCATGGTCCACGTCACCGACGCCCCCTCGACAGGAGTGCGCCCGCGCATCACCGCGACCCGCAGTTTCCCGGGCAGGAGGTGAGGGCCGCCGCCCGACGGGTCCTGGACCTGTTGGCCGTCGCCGCCCCGGTACAGAAGGGCGCGGTCAGTCAAGGCCGCGGCCGGGATCCGGCAGTCCTCGGCGTCCGACGCCGAGACAAGGGCGGCGAGTGGGGCATAGCGGATCTGCGGACCGTGCGGTCGCTCCGCGAGGTCTTTGGGCCAGTCGATCGAGCCGTCGGCGCGGGCGGCGAACGTCCAGTAGTCGCCTCGGCGGAACACGTCGTCGAGGCCCGAGCCGAACCGGCACTTCAGGCCGTCACCGAGGTCGATGGGGAGGGACTGCCGCGGGTCGTCGGCCGACGCCTTCGCGGTCGCCACCCCGGCCCCCTGGGGGAAGGCGTCCCACAGCCGCAGAAACCAGCCCGTCGGGTCGTTCTTGAGGGAGGCGGCGATGCCCGTCGCCGCGGCCTCGAGGGTGACGAGGGTGTCGGTGGCCCGCGCGACCTGGAACAGCCGCTCACGGTCGGCCGCGTCCCGGGGGTCGACGTCGTCGTGCCGGGACACGAACTCGGCGTGGGTTCCGGGGGCGAACCAGTTCAGCGGGTCGAGCGCCGGGGGCTCGACGGTGATGGCGGATCCGTCCACCTTCACGATTCTGGCCAGGACCGAGGCGTTGCGCCGCGACAGTTTGACCTTGAGGCCGTCCATGCGGAAGCGCGGCCCGTCCGCGTCGGGCAGGTCTTGGCGCGGGACGCCGTCGTGCACCTCGATGCGGAACAGCAGGTTCTCCGGGCGGGAATAGCCGCCCTGCGGGGTGAGCGAACAGGGGTCGCTCGCCGGCGGTGCCTGGTCGGGCAGCACGGTTAGGGTGCCCGAGGACGGCTGCGTCAGCTTCGTCCACTCTGGGTGCTTCGCCACGGTGGCGCAGCCGAAGTCCGCTCCCCAGCCGTCGGCCGGGGCGAACGGGAACACCTGCCAGTCGACCAGGGCGCGACCGGCCGCCTGGGCGTCGCCCAGCGCCGGGTCGGCAAAGGCTGGTTCCTCGACGGGATCGATGTACCGAACCAGCGATTTGAGAGCGAGGAGCACCTGGCCCGTTGGGGTGGTCTCGGCTCGCGGGTGCGGCTGCGTCGACACCAGACAGTCGTCGATGGTGTTCTCCACCAGCCGCCCACCGAGGAAGCCATGGCCCGGTCCGATGCCACAGGCGTCTGCGGTGGCGGCGCCCGTCACTTTGAAAGCGCTCGATCCGGCGGGCACGACGAGGCGTTCGGGCGTGCCGAGCATGTCGTCGGTCGCTGTCTCGACCCGGTCGAGAAGGCACCGGCTCCGGGCGTCGAGATCGGCGTCCAGCAGCACCTGGCCCTGTCGGGCGACGACCGCACACGGCTGCCGCTCGTCCTGGGCCCGGATCGTCAGACGGGTGGCGTCGTTACGGCTGGTCATGGCGTGTTCCTCCGGGCTGCGACGGCGCTTGAGCGGGTGTCGTCGATGACTCCGGCCTCCAGGGCGACCGGCAGGTACTCCTGGAACAGGGCCCGCACATTGGATACGGCGATGCCGTATGCCGCGTGGGCGAAGGCGCCCATCTCCACGTCGCCCTCGCCGCCCGAGCGCACGCTGCCGGGGCAGCGCGGGTGCAGCATGGCCAGCGTCGGCTCGTCGGCGGAGGTGTCCAGGAAGAGGGGCTCGTTCGCCAGCCGGACCGCCTGCGTCTCCTCTGCCGTCAGCGGGCGCCGCGCTGTCTCCTGGGCCGCGGTCAGAGCGAGGGAGGGCTGGCAGCGGAAGGTGCGCGGTGTCGCGGAGCCGGTGGGGACGAAGCTGTGGCGTACGCAGCCGCTCTGACGGCGGGTCACCGTGACGGGCTCGGTGAACACGGCGTTCGTCGCGGACAAGGATCGCAGCGACGACGTTCCGAGCACGGTGACGTTGCACAGGGTGACGTCGAGGCCGGGTGTGTGGAGGGCATCGCCCGGGGTGCCGTCCGCGGTCAGTACGCTGTCCGTGACCGTCAGTTCGCCGCTCACCCGGTCGGTGCAGCGCAGCGGGCCGCAGATCGAACGGTCCACCGTGATGCGGGCAGCGACAAGGGGCCCGTCCGCGGCGACCGCGACATTGCCGGGGGCGCGCAGGGTCACGTATCGGATGGTGAGTTCGGTCACCGACTTCGGCTCCAGGCGCAGGCCGTGGGTGAGTTCCAGCCCGTCGAGGACGAGTCGGCCCGCCGGGGCGTCGGCGTCGCCCGTTCCGCGCTGCACACGCAGCGGCGCGTCCACCGTGCAGCGCCGTTCCCAGCGTACGACGAAGCCGCGCAGCGCGGGGTCGGTCTCCGCGCCGGGCGTCGTGCGCGGCGGCCGCCACTGCGCGGCGACGACGTACACCTCGGAGGCGGCGGGCACCGTCACATCCAGGGTGGCCGACCCCGGGGGTGGCGTTTCCAGGTCGCAGCGGGTCAGGACGACGAGGCTGCGCTGTCCCTTGCCTTGGGTGGCGACTTCGGCGAGCGCGTCGGCGAGTGTGGGCACGGTGCGGCTGGAGGCCTGGGCGGAGCCGCCGGGTGTGGCGGTGGGGTCGACGACCCAGACCAGGTCCTGAGCGCTGCCGGTGTCCCGGATGTCGAACGGCTCCGCCGGGGTGTTGCGGTCCTGGGCGCCGGCTCCGAGGGGCTGACCTGCGGCTGTGGCACAGGCGACCCGTACCTCGACGACGTCGGGCCCGGTGGGTGGCCGGGCGACGACGATCCGGCCGGTCACCGGGTCGACGGCGCAGGCGAGGGGATGTGTCCCGGTGCGCTGCAGCGCACCGGAGGGCTGCGCTTCGTACCAGGTGTGCGTCTCCTGGTCGGCGGGTCGGGCGCCCGGGGGATCGGGCGGGGATTCCAGGTTCGCGATCCTGAGCTCCGCGGGCGGCACCCGCCGGAAGTCGCTCTCGCCGTCCTGCCGGAGAAATACCGTGAACGGCGCTCCGGCCCGGTCGAACCAGCGCCGGGTCACCCATCGGGGCGCTCTGCCCTCAACTTGTGCGGCGCGCAGCTCACTCGTCTCGTGGTGCAGGGGCAGCCGCCGCAGTCGGTCGGGCAGGTCGGCCTCCTGGATTCGGGTCCCGGCGGCGTCGGCACGGCGGTCGGGGTTGAACAGACGCAGCACAGCCCCTGGTTGCTGGGCGAGCTGGAAGTAGCCGTCCCGTTCGGTGCCCTGGACCGGCCAGGGCCGGGCCCGGGGCACGCCCGCCAGGTTCGCCGCCGGGACCGTGTCCGCGACCGCGGTGGGCGCGGGGAACTGTGTCACCAGCGGTCGCAGGAGGTGGACGCCGACCGAGGCGGGCGCATGCCGGCCGACGGGTCGGCCGGGGGCCGTCGGTTCGATGCGGCGCACATCGAGCAGGCGGGGCAGCCGGTCGAAGGCGCCGCCGGCCGACGAGACGGTCCTCCCGGGGGTGAGGTCGGCGGTGGTCGGGCGGTCCGGTCGTAGGTCCAGCAGGTGGCCGCAGCGCGCCAGACGCTGGAAGTACTCGACCGCGACAGCGGGCAGGCCGGTGACATCGCCTGCCATCGCTTCGACGACGCGGGCCGTCCCCTTGCCCCTTCGGTAGCGGATCGTGTTGGCCACGAAGGCGCGACGCCCGATGCCCGCCTCGCCCGGGACGGGCTGGAGCGGGGGCGCGGCGACGAGGGAGGCGATCGCGTCGAGGGCGGCCTCGCCTGCCGTCTCGACGAACAGTGCGTCGTGCCAGTCCTGGATCTCTGCGTCGAGCTCGGCGCTGGCCAGCCCGAGCACCCCGAACAGGGCCCGCAGGGTGCCGCCGTTGGCGAGATCGGTCTGGCGGATGTGGGCGGGCAACAAGTCGTACAGGGCTTCGGCGACGGCCTCGACGCGGGTCGTCGGTATCCCGCTCCCACCGTTCGTCGTCGGTGTGTGGCTCATAGGGTCAGCTCCGTGAACGTGATGTCCGCGGCCGCCAAGGACAACAACCGGGCCGGGTCCAGCCGCGGCAGACCGCTGTGCGGGTCGGTGACCACGACCGGTCCCGGGCAGGGCAGTCGTCCCTGGGGGTCCTGCGTCACGCCCGGCGCGGAGAACCCGGTGAGGACCACGGCCGTGACACCGTGGACGTTCTGCACCGTCGCGATGATCTGTGAGCGGTGCACCGCGGTGCCGAACGGACGGGCGGGTTTGCCGAAGTCACGGACCAGGGCAGCCCTGACGGCCTCCTCCACATCCGGCCGGCGCAGACCGGTATCGGAGGCCAGGGCCAGCGCCACCGTCATCGGCAGATCGACGAATCCGGTGATCCGCACGTGGGTGCCCGGCGGTGCTGCGGCGACGATCGCGTGGTGCAGGCCTGCTGCGAGGTCCGAGCCGGCAGCCGGCGCGCTGAACGTGGTGGTGGCGACGGTGAGGCAGACAACACGCCGCAGTCCCATCCGTACCTCCACGGCCGAGGCCTTGCCGATGCCCCGGTAGGCCTGGGCGAACGCCTCCAGGTCCGTGAGGGACACCACCCGGTCCAGCGTCCGGATCGCCTTGGGCGCGCCGGTGCGCATGTCCTCGATGCTCTCGGCGTCGCTGCCGCCCTCCGCCGCGAGCGGGTTGGTCACCGACGCGAGGCCGACCACCGGAGTGAGGATCTGCGTCAGCCGCCCGGCCGGCAGATTCCCCGTCGCCCCGCCACCGGTGCGATACAGCGCTACGACATTGCCGGTCCCGCTGGACAGCCGTCCCCCGAACTGCACCTCCGACCCGCCCTCGGGGCGTTCGGAGACGTGGAAACGGCGGCTGTCCGGCCCCTCGCCGTACAGCGTCTCGGCATGTTCGTAGCGGCGGTCGTCGACCCGGACCTCGATGGCCGGGGCATATCCGCGGGAGCCGGGCGCGGGCAGATGGGCGAGGGGGGCCTGCTGGAGCGGGAAGCGGGGCAGGGGCATCGACGGGTCGCCCGATCCCAGGGTCTCGGCACCCGCTGCCGGGGTCTGCGCGTGCGAGGACGGGACGACGTTGGCGAGCACGGTCAGTGTGGCGCCGGTCCATCGGCCGGTCAGGGGCCGGTCGAACACGACGAGCGTGGCATCGGCGCTCGGTTCGCACCGCAGGACCGTCGCCGCCTCGGACAGTGGCTCGCCGTCGGCACTCTGGCCGGTGAGAAGCACGCGGCGGCCCGGTGGCAGGGGCGTTGCGCCGTCGAGGTAGAAGCGGTCGGGTAGGTTCTCGGCGGCGAGGTCGGGGTGCTGCGGTGGCGCCGGTTTGCTGTCGGAGCCCGGGTCGGTGACCGGCAGGAGGCGGTTCTCGGGGCGCGTGAGGAGGGTGCCGCGGGCGGTTTCGAGGTGGAAAGTCGTCTCGCGGACCTTGGTGTTGAAGTCCTCGGCGATTGTTTCCTTGAGGGTGATCGAGGTGCAGCGGGCGGACAGTGCGTAATCCGAGCGTGCGCGCTCCTGGGCGGCGAGGATGCGTGCCGCCTGCCGCGTGTCGGCCTCCAGGACGACGAGGCGACCGGGCGCGGCAGGCGGGTGGACGGCGTCGAGGTCGATGGTCCAGGCGTGCTCAGTCACGACGCCGATCGTGAAGTCTCGCCATTGGGTCGGCAACGACGTGCTGCCCACCGGCACCGGTGCGCCATAGTCCTTGCGCACCGTGTCCGGCATGAACCTGATGTCGGGCGCCGTCGCGCCGAACGCCCGGGCCTGCTGTCCGAGCAGGATCACGCTGCCCGGCCCGGCCGGCGCGGTCAGGCCGTCGTCCACGCTCAGCAGTTGCTGCGCGGAGAGGGTGAGCACGGTGCGGGCGGGTTCGGCGGAGGCCGCGAGTTCCACATCTGTGACCCGGGCCAGGAGCCAGGACGTCGTGGTCTGGGCGGGTGCCCGCTTCCTGGCGTGGACGAGCACCCGGTCGCCCACGCGGGCCCCCAGGCTCACCCCCTCGACCTCGACGGTCGTCGTCGCCTGCGAGATCTTCGGCACCACGAGTGCGCGCAGCGGCCGGAGTTCGTTCCACGCCGCATGCGCCTCGACGTCCGTGTCCGTCTCGAACGTCACCGGCTGCCCGCCCTGTTCGGGCACCGTGGCCACCTTCATGCCCGCCGGGATCGTCACCACGTCCGGCAGACCCGGCACCGACGTGGTGTCTGGCGCGCCCGGGAGTGTGGCGACCTGGAAGGCCAGCAAGGTGGCGGCGGCGAGAGCCGGGCGCGGCGCATGGCCGAGCATGCCGGTCAGCCGGACCAGTGCCGCACGGTCCTCGGTGGCGGGGAGCGTGGAGTCGAGGGCGAGCCGGTGCAGCGTCCAGCCCAGGACGTGATGGGTGCCCGCGGACGCGGCGAGCAGGGCGATGGCGGGGTCGTCGAGGGACCGCCCGAGCGCGGCCAGGGGACGGCCGCCCAGCGCCTGCGCCTGGGAGATGCGGTCGAGCAGGCGCTCCAGGATCGCGCCGTAGCGGAAGCGGGCCGGGTCGCCCGACAGTTGAGGTGAGCTGCCCGGAGCCGTCGCCGAGCAGGTCGCTGCGGATCCGCCGCAGCCGCAGGCGCAGCTCATCGCCCACCCCGCATGCCGAGCCGGAGCCGCCCGCGCTCCGGGAAGCTGGGATCGTCGCGCAGTTCGAGTACTTCGGCCGCCGCGGGGCGGATCACGCCGTGCTCGAGCTCGTCGCGGGGCGGACGCCCGAAGCGCTGGAAGACCAGTGGCTCGACGCTCTGCACGCCGCGTACCGCCATCACGGCGGCGATCAGCGCCGACAGGTACAAGGGGGTGCCGAAGGTGAACCGGTCGGGATGGAAGAACCCGGGCTTGCCGTCGCCCGCGGGTGAGAGCGCCGCGCGTACCCGCCGTCCCACCTCGCCGCGCAGCTGTCCCGGAGCGGCGCACACTGACAGGCTGATGTCCAACGGCACGGTGTGCGCGGCGCGTACCGCGACGTCGAAGCCCGCGAGCCGGAACGACTCCAGATGCGCGAGCAGTCCCGTCCTGAAGGCCGTGTCCAGGCTTGCCCCGCCTTGGCGGTCGACATGGACGATGACGGTCTGCCAGGCGCCGGTCCAGCGGGGGAGGGCGACGGCGGCGACGACGCCGGGGTAGCGGCGGGCCGCATCCGCGTAGTCCGCCGCGGTCACGGCACGCTCCTGCCGGCGGAACGCCTGCGGTGCGGCCACCCTGACCACCGCGTCCTCCTCGGGCGCCGCGCCTCCCGACGCCGCGACCAGGTTCGTCACCGCCGTGACGCCGACCCTGGCCTCGGCGTCGGGCAGGACAAGGTGGCCCAGCGCGTCGGCGCCGAGGTTGCCGGCCGGTCCGGTGCCGAACCGTCCGCTCACGCCGAGGGCGTCGCCCACCGCCGGTGCCAGTCCGTGCGTGCCGTCCCCGAACCGCAGCAGCGGGGCGCCATCCGGGCCGGTCTCGACGACGAAGTCCCGGGCGAAGCGCCCGCTCGCCAGCAGATCGCGGCGTACGGTCCAGGCGGCGAACGCGTCGTGCAGGGTGATCTGCGGCAGGCACCGGGCAGGGTCTATCACCGTGAGTGCGGCGGCCGGGGGCGGCCCCGGATCGGCCGGCCCGTGCGGTGCGGTCCGTGCGGGCGCCCCGTGGTCGGCCGCCACCCGGGGCCGCCAGGTCACCCCCGCCTGCGGGGCCGGCGGGGACAGGCGCGGGGCCAGCGCGGCGGTGGCCGACGGCGCCAGGTTCAGATGCGGATGCGGCGGCAGGGTGGCGCCGTGCTCGGCGAGTACGACGTTGCCGTGCGCGTGGGCGCACACGACGTGCCGGGCCGGTCCGGAGGCCTGCGCGACCTCGGCGGAGACCACCAGGTCGAACGGCAGCGCGTCGGCGGTGTCCCATTCGACGTCGAGGAGGTCCGTGCCGAGCAGCAGGACGTCCTCGACGGGTGTCACCCGGGTCAGGCGTACGACATGGCGGTGGCGCGGATCGGCGTCCTCGGTACGACCCGTGTCCGGGGCGACGGTCTCGGCCAGCAGCAGGAAGTCGCCCGCCGACAAGGGCCCGACGCCCGTGCCGGTGTCCACGAGTGTGATCGCGGTGGAGCCCGCGGGCAGGGTGCAGCGCTCGTCGCCCCAGGTGTGCAGGGCGATGTCGGAGCGCCAACTCCACAGCGGCAGCTCGGCCAGCGTCTCGAAGACCACCGGCGCGGCGGCGAGCAGGGCCGGATAGTCGGCCGCCGCGACGACGGGGGACAGGGCCGGGGAGCGGGGCAGCAGGGGCGTGCCCGCCCGCAGCCGGTAGCCCTCCTCGGCCGGGGCGGGCGCGGTGAAGGACACGGCGACGTAGGTGCGGGCCGATCCACCCTCACCGGGCGTGTAGTCGAGCAGCCGGGCGTGCCGGGTCAGCGACGCACGGGTGCGCGCGGAGTCCAGGAACGCCTCGGTGCCGACCCAGTCGAGGGTGTAGCTCTGCTGGTCGGCCCGGTAGGCCAGGGCCTCCACGATCGTCGTCGTTAGGTCGACCGGATCGTCCTCGCGAAAGGCGGGGACGAGCACCGCCATCCGGTCCAGCATCAGACGGCGAAAACCCTCCCAGTCGCGGGTGCGGTAGTCGAAGAGGGGATCCGGCGCTGCGCGCGCCGCCAGATCGTGACGGCCGGGGGCGCAGTCGCAGTCGCCGTCACCCGCGCAGTCCACGGCGAAGGAGAAGTCGACGGCGGACAGCCGGGGATCGAGGAAGTCCGGCGGGGCGCCGGAGCCCGCTGCGGCGACGATCGCGAGCCGGTAGGTGGAGAAGTCGGTCGGCCGACCGCCCGGCACCGTGACCGTGTACCGCGCCACCCGCGCTCCGCCCGGCGCCGTCCCCACGACCGGATCCACCCGGGGCGCGGGAAACCGTACCCCTCCGGTCAGTTCGATGTTGTCACCGGTGAGCGCGGCCTCGGGCAGGGACAGCGGCTTGACCAGCACGATGTCGATCTCGGTCGCATCGGCGGTCGTCGTGCCCCGGCGCACCTCCACATAGTCGATCCCGGACACACCGGCCGGTCCGTTCGCGGCCAAGGCGGCACGGCGGCGTTCGTCGCGGCAGTAGTAGCGCGCATCGCTCATCCGAGGGTCCTCCGCAGCTGTACCTGATCGGCAGCCCCACTCGCGCGAACCTCATAGGTGATGACGATCTCCAGCACGCCGTCGGCGCCGGTCATGTCAACGGCCACGTCCCGCAGCGTGAGCACGTCGCCCAGCCACTGCTGGATCGCCGACTGCAGGGCGGCCGAGAGCGCGATCGTGACCGGAGCGTCCTGCGGGCCGAACAGCAACTGATGGGCGGGGCTGCCGAGCTCGGGCCGCATCACCCGCTCCCCGGGAAGGGTCAGCACCAGCAGTTCGAGCATCTGCCGTACATGTGCGTCGCTGCCGTACGTCACCTGGGCGGAGCGGCCGAGTGCGGTGACGGTGAAGGGGAAGGCGAGCCGGCTCATGTCGCCACGACCCGGGTCTGGGAGCCGGAGATCACGGGCGGGCCGGCGGGGATCTGGTCGGCCGACTGGCAGATCGCCGCTGCCGGGTTGACCAGCATGGGCTGTCCCGAGACGGTCACCCGGGTCGCGCCGGCGATCCACTTCGTACTGACACACGGCTGCGGCTTGGAGGGCGGCACGGTGAACGGGCAGCCCGCCACCGTGCCCTGGTCGGTGAGGACGGCGACCGGGGTGCCGGACACCACGACGCGGGGACCGGCGGCGACGATGTTCAGCGGGGCGCCGTGCGGACAGGACGCGGTCGCTCCGGAGTGCAGGACAGGACCCGTCATCGCGGGCTCCTTCCGTCGTGCGTACGGCAATGGGGCGCGAAGGAGAGGGGCGGGTCACGTCACCACCAGCGCACCCCCGTTGATGTTCACGGAGGGCCCGACGAGCGCGATGGAGGCTCCCTGTCCGTTGCTGATGGTGATGCCGGTCGTCCCGATGACGATCGTCGCGCCGGTCGGGGTGGTGACCTGGACCTGGGAGGCGGGCAGGTCGGACAGGGTGACCGAGACGCCGGTCGTGGTCTGCAGATGGATGTTGGGGGTCAGGGGGGTGCCGGCCATGGCCAGGGCGGGCGCACCGGAGGGGTCGGGCCAGAACGCGCCGGTCCAGATGGGGGAGTCGGGGTCGCCGGCCTCGAACTCCACCCACACGGTGCTGCCGGTCTGGGGCAGCGCGATGATGCCCGCGGTGCCCTTGGCCGCGAACGGCAGCGCGGGCAGCGCCCACGTCGAAGGGAACAGCCCGTATCGATCGGAGAGCTGGACCTGGATACGGCCCTGCAGCAGCGGGTCGGCCGTGTTGAGGACGGTGGCCCGGTACTTGCCGAAGAACCTCGGCCCGGATGTCATGGCGCCACCTCCGTCACGTTCGACACGAGCCCGTCCCGGGCCAGCTGGAACGCCTGTTTCCAGCTGCCCCGCCCCAGCGTGTGGGTCACCGAGCGCACGAACCACAGCCCGTCGTGCGCCCGTCCGGCGCCACGCACCCCGACCAGGGAGCGGGCGTCCAAGGGCCGGCCGTAGCGGGCCAGGTCCATCGTTCCGGTCGCGGTCACCGGGTCGGCCGTGCCGCGGCCGGCGAGGAGCGTCATGAGGATCTCCGGCAGGGTCAGCTTGTCGGTCTCCCAGAGCTTCGTCCGGGTGGGCACCAACGGCCGGGCGGCGAGCGGCGGTTTGAGCAGGGCGATGTCCGGTGCCGGTACGGGGACCGAGAAGTTGGCGACCTTGACATGCCCGTAGGGCAGGATGGCCGTGTTGCCGTCGGCGGAGAAGCTCAGGCTGTCGAGGTTGGCGGAGGCGTCCATGTCGACGGTGAGGGCCGGTTGGACGAGGCCGACACGCAGCCGGGGCCCCCAGTACGCGGTGTTCACCCCGGGCGTGGGGCCGGGGATGACATAGAACTCGTGGCCGGCGTCCTTGGCGAGTTTGGTGGCGTACTCGAAGTCGGTGCCCTGCTGCTGGGCGAACTTCTCCACCGGATTCGTCGGCGGCTGGTACGGCGGCGGAATCGTCAGCGGTACGACGCCCAACGGCGCGTACTTGACCATCATCAGGGCCACCCGGGCGAACGGCGGCATACCCGGGAAGGGCAGACCGGTCAGGTCCGCCACGTCCATGTACCCGGAGACGTCCTCGCCGGTCACGACGAGGCGATGTTCGCCCGGCCGGCCGGTGGCGGTGACGTCCTGGCGTTTGATCGGGCCGTCGGCGAGCACCTTGGGTACCCCGCGCAGGGTCGCGACGAGCACCACGCGCATCATCGGGTCGAAGAACCCGGTGGGCAGCAGCGAGGTGGCGATCGGCGAGGTCTTGGAGTAGGTGAAGCTGAGCTGGAAGCCCGAGCGTGCTCCCACCGCGTGGGTGACCGTCGCGCCCTCCAGGGCGTCGATCACCGCCTTAGGGGCGGGGGCGACGGCGACCGGTCCCATCCGGACGGTCAGCGTGACCGTGCTAAGCGTGGCCATGGTCGGCGATCTCCAGAGGCAGCGGGATCATCACGAGCCGGCCCTCGGTGCCGGTCAGCACGGCCGGATCGGCCTCACCGCTCGCGTCGACGATCCGCCACCACAGAGCGGGATCGCCGTAGCCGTCGTAGGCGAGCGTGTCCGGCCGCTCGGCACCGTTGAGCCTGCGGTGGGCGAGCGGCACATGACGTTGCGGCGCCGGCAGGAGGCGGCGGGCCAGGAAGACCTCCGTGGTGCCGTCGTCGCCGGCGCGGGTGATGACGGGCAGCGCGTGGTAGCGGCTGTTGGGAGGGAAGGGCGCGGCCGTCATGGCAGCCTCGACAGACCCAGGCCCTGGACGCCGGCACCGCGTCGGCAGGCCAGCCGCTCGCGGCGCCGGGCGGCGGTCAGGAACAGCTCCGCACCCTTCGAGCCCGGGGCCAGATCGTCGAACGACAGCACGCGTACACCCAGTGCCACCCGGGCGAGGATCGGGTTGAGCCGGGTGTCGAAGGCCTCCTCGGTGGCGGTGAACTCGGTGATCCGCACCGGCAGCGTGCGGTGGGCGCCCAGCACGAGCAGCAGCAAGGGGGAGGGCAGGGGCAGGATCTCCAGTGTTCCCCTGCGGGCCAGTGCCTCGGCAGCCACCAGATCGGCGGTGGCGGGCGAGATCATGGTCTCCAGCTCGGCGAGGTCGGCGGCGATGCCGTCGGTGACCGCGGTCGGGTGCAGGGCGGGCTTCTCCAGGCGGTCGGTGGCATCGAGGACGATCTCGAGCTTGAGGGTCTCCACGGGGGGACCCACGAGTCGCAACGCCTCCAGCCGGTCTCCGGTGTCGGCGGCCGCACCTCGTGGGGTGAGGGTCCGGGTCAGGGTTTCGGGGTTGTACTGGAACGGGACGGTGCGCATGGCGGCGCGCCCGTCGGCGTCCATCACGACGAAGCCGCCGCGCACGGTGCGCGGTGAGCCAGGAAACGTGGTCAACGGGGTCCTCCTTTCCGGATGGTGGTCAGCACGGTGGTCAGTTCAGTTCTCCTTCGCCCGGCCACGCCCGAGCATGTCCTTGATGACCTCGACGGGGTCGATGGAGTCCGGTTCGACCTTGATCTGGGACAGGCTGGGCCAGGTGATCTGGCCGTTCTTGGCGTAGGCGATCCGGCCGAGGGTGAGTTTGAGTTCTGGTCCCAGCCGCGCCGAGGCGTTGGCGACGTCGTAGGTCCAGCGGTGGGAGAACAACCCCCACGCGGCATACAGCTCGGCGGCCAGCAGCACCCTGGCGCTCGCCGTCAACTGGCCTTTGGCGTAGGCCTCGGCGTCGAACGAGAATCCGTCCTTGTCGTAGTCGGCGGAGATCTTTATGCCGCCCTCGCCGTCGATGCGCAAGGACGGGGTGATGTCGATGCCGCCCTTGGCGCCGGCCGCGCCGAGCGCGATCTCGGCGCCGATGTACGCACCGAAGGTGCCGGAGAGTTCGGCGTAGGCGGGGACCATGAAGGCGCCGGTGAGCTTGGCCGCCACCTGGGGGTCGTCCTCGAACGGATAGAGCTCGCCCTTGAACACGACGCCCTTGAGCATGACGGGCCCCACGCCGTAGCCGAGTTGCAGGGCGCCGCGCAGCTCGATGTAGGCGGTCACGGCCGGCACCGGGGTGGGGATGGAGAACTTCGCGCCGACCCCCTTGAACAGGGGCACCGTTCCGCCTTGCGGGGAGGGCCACTTGCGGACCAGGACGATGTCGCCGACGGCGACCTCACCGGACAGCTTGACCGTGCGATCCTTGCTGATCTCGGCGGTGAGGACGGGCTTGAGGTCCTTGGTGACCTGGTAGGCGATGCTGCCCTTGCCCCAGTAGCGGCCCTTCTCGTCGAAGTTGAGGGCGAGGGAGCCGTCGGCCTTGGGGGTCTTCACGACGACGGTGGCCGCGCCCGAGAAACGACCCTCCTCATCCTCCTCGGCCCGGTTGTACTCCACCTTCATGGTGGCCTTGATGCTGTTCCACGAGATGTCGGCGTCGCCGTGGAGGTACAGGCCGCGGTCGCTGTAACGACCGGAGAGTTTCACCGAGTTGACCAGCGGCAGGGGTTTGTCGATCGTCACCGACCCGCTGTAGGTGACGGCCTGCCCTTCCCAGCGGGCGCCCAGGACGAGTTGGGAGTTGCGGATGGTCGTGATGATCGTCCCGGTCGCTTTGGGGTCGAACTTGCCGCCGGTGGTGGTGAAGCCGATCTCGACGTTCGCGGTTGAGTGCGGAAGGGAGGCGGTGCTGGCGGTTACCTTGCCGGACCAGCCGGTTTCGGAGTTCCACATCACTGTCCCGGCCGCGGCGTTGACGCCGGGGATCTTTCCGGCCGGGGTCAGTTGGCCGGTGGCGACCAGCGCGCCGTTCTGCACGGTGACATTGAGGGTGCCGAGCAGGACGGGTTTGGCGGACGGGCCCACCGAGAAGGTGAGCGTCCCGTTGGGCACCAGCGACGGGGAGAGCTGCAGGGCCAGTTCACCGCCGGTGAAGCGGAACGCGGCCGGCAGCGGCGAGCGGAGTTTGTCCGCAGGGATGGGGGCGATCAGCTTGAGCTCGTCGTTGGCGTAGACGACGTTGAGCCGGCCGAGGAACGGCACCGAGGAGCGGATGGTCCCTTCGCCGCTGAGTCGGCCCTGGTCGTCGAGGGCGACCTTGGTCAGCTCGCCCGGACTCAGATACGGGTAGTAGAACGTGATCTTCTTGTTCTTGGCCGGGTCGAGTCGCAGTCTGCGGGCTTCGCCCGGCGGGGCCTGGGTGGGATCGTCGGCAGCCTCGGGGCCGGCCGGGGTGGCGGCGGCCGGGGCCGTCGCGGGCATGACTTCGGCTTCCAGGACGACCGCGGCGTCGGCGTCGGTGGCTTTCATGGCGCGGCTGTCGAGGGCGGCCAGCACGGTGTCCCGGGCGGACTTCGCACCGGCCGCGGCTCGCTTGTACGTCTGCAGCCGCATGCCCGGGACGATGCGCCGGACAAGGCTGTCCAGGGGCGTCTCGCCGGTCTCGCGCACCAGCACCGTCTCGCCCTGACCACCGGCCGACAGGGCGAGGGGCTTTCCGGCGGCCTTGGCCTTGTCCGCGTCCGAGCCGCGTACCGTGCCGGCACGCAGCAGGTCCTCGATCTCGAAGCTGGCGTCGGGCTGACCGGTAGGTACGGTCGCCTTGGCGATACGGATCTGCAGTCGGCGCACGTTTTTGCCGCGCATTGCGGGGTCGCGGATCTGCCGCACGATGTCAAGGAGAGCCTGGCGCGTCTTCGAGCCCGCGGCCCGGTTCTTGGTGCTGGTCAGCAGTTGCAGGTTGGAGGGGATGGAAGTGCCGCCGAGCTGCTTCTCGACGATGTGGTCGATGTCGCACTTGGCATGCTCCAGGTCCTTGCCGAGTCCCTTGACGAGGTTCCTGACGGCCGGGTCGGCGAGCTTGCCGCGTACCGTCTCGTCGGTTCCCGCTGTGGCTGTGATGGCGTCGGCCAGCGCCTGGGTGCTGCGGAAACCGAAGGCGCCCAGCCACACATTCTTGTAGTCCTCGCCGCCCTCTTTGTAGGCGGCGACGGAGTTGCCCTCGATGAGGGGGCTGAAGATGAGACGGCCTCCGCCGGCCGCATCGTCGTAGGCCCTCTGCACCCAGCTTCCGGCCCCCTTCTCCAGTGGGAGGCTGAACTGCGCCAGTTCGACGACGAGTTCGGTGGTGCCCTGGCCGGTCGGCTCGTCGGTGATCACCTTCATGCCAGGCAGCAGGTTGAGGGCGGGGGGTGCGGTGGTGCCCGGCTGGGCGGCCGCCTCCTGCGGTGCGGCGGCGGGGCCGGGAGCGGAAGTCGGGATGGATGCCGGTGCGGCAGCACCGTTGGCGGCGCGTCGGATGCGGGGCGCGCCCGGGCGGGGTGCGAGCGTCGGGCGGCCCCCGTCGGCCAGTGTCCGCACCGCACGGTCGGCCTCCGCCTCCAGGCCCGGGTCGTTCGCCACGGCGGCGTGCGGGGCGGCGGTGCCGTATGCCTGCATCACGTGCGCGAGTTCGTGGGCGATCAGGCCGCGTCCGGCGGGTGTGGCGGGGGCGTACTGTCCGGCGCCGAAGACCAGGTGTGGTCCGAGCGAGAAGGCGCGGGCGTCGAGTGTGGTCGCGGCGAGGGCCGCGGTGGGGCCGTCGTGCACCCGGACGTGGCCGAGATCGCGTCCGAAGCCGGACTCCATCTGCCCGCGTAGGGACGGCGGAAGAGGGGTGCCGGGTTGGGCGACGGCGGCACGGACGCGGTCGGTGCCGGGGGAGGGGGACGAGGTGGTCTCAGGGCCTGTGGACGCGGGTGCGGTGGTGTGCGCGGGCGTGGCCGTCGTGCGGAGGGAGACCGGCCCCGTGGCGTTGGCCCGTGTCGTGGATGTCGGCGCGGCGAACGCCGGTGTCCGGCCGGTCCGTCCGGACGTCATGGCGGTCGTCGGTGGCGTGAACGACGGCGCCGGGGTACGCCGGCCGGCGCGGCTGTGGTCCCCGTGCTGCCGGCCGCGCGTTGTGGGCGTGGCCGCCTGGGGGTGGCGAGTGGGGCGCACGGCGTGCGCCAGCTGCCTCACCGCGGCTCGCTTACGTCGAGCCGGGCCCGCACGGCCTGGACGACGGCCGTGGCCACCAGGTCCGCCCGATAGGCGGCGAGGCTCGATTCGTGGACCGGGACGGCCCGTGCCGGTGTCGGATCCGCTGTCAGGGCGCGTTCGATCGCCGCGGGCAGCGCGTCGGCGAGGAGTCGGGCCTCGGCCGCCGAGCCGGCGGTCACGTGCAGCGTGCCGATCCGGAGCCGGATCGGTGGCTCGACGAGCGGGTTCATTCCGGCTCCTCCCACCGCACATGGGGGACCGGCAGATTCTGTTTGCGGAGTTCTTCGGCGAGCTCGGCCTCGACCATTGCCCGGTCGACGCCTCGTCCGGCCTGCGCGGCGAGGAAGGCGGCGCCGAGGGCGACGTTGCGGATCGCACCTCCGGTCAGCGGGAGGGCGGCCAACGCCTCCCAGCGCATGGACTGCAGCGGGGTCTGCGGTGGGAACGCCGTACTCCACAGGCGCTGCCGCTCCGCTTCCGAGGGCAGCGGGAAGTCCACCACGAAGCGGAAGCGGCGCAGGAACGCCGGGTCGATGGCCTGGCGCAGGTTGGTGGTGATCACGGTGAACCCGGAGAAGCACTCGACGCGCTGGAGGAGGTCGCCCACCTCGGCGTTGACGTGCCGGTCGGTGGCGTTCGAGACTCCGCCGCGGGTTCCCCAGACAGCGTCCCCCTCGTTCCACACCATCATCGACCCGGAACGCTCGGCCGCATCGAACACCGCCGCGATGTTCTTGGACGTCTCGCCGACCCATTTGGAGATGACCTGGCTGAGATCGATGACCATGACGCGCAGGTCGAGCGTCGACGCGAGGACCTCGGCCGCCATCGTCTTGCCCGTGCCGGACGGACCGCAGAACAAGGCCGCCACGCCGCGCCCGCGCCAGCTGCCGCGGCCGCCCACGCGGGCGGCGAAGCCCCAGTCGTCGAAGACCCGGGTCGCATGGCGTACATGTGACTCCACCCGACGCAGTGCGGCCTCGGTGGCCGGCGGCAGCACGATGTCGTTCCAGTCGTAGGCGGGCTCGACCAGGTTGACCCCGGGCAGTGGGGACGGGGTGAAGGAGCGGGCGGCGACGTGCCAGAGCGCGGCGGCCGCGCTCGCCGGATCCGGGGCGGCGTCGACGGCGGCCGCGGCACGGGCGGCCGCGGTGGCGATCCCTTTGGCGTCGAGCCGGAACTGCCCGGCCACGCGCTCCACTTCGTGCCCCAGCCGGGCCGTACGCTCGGCCCCCAGCGCCGTGGCCCAGCGGCGGCCGGCGGCGGCGGGAGTGTCACCGGCGGCGGGGACGATGTGAAGCCCGCGGGTGAGGCCGTCGGGAACCTGCTGTCCCGCCAGCAGCACATGCCCCAGGACCCGGTCGGCGAAGCCCGCGACCGCGCCGGTGGGAGCAGCGCCGGCGGTGTCGATGACCAGGGCCGCGGTGTCCAGCATGGCCTCGCGGCTCCAGTGCGCGGCCAGCCGCTCACGGCTCTCGGGGTCCTCGGGGATGTCCGAGCCTGCCAGGCGCCACGGTGTGAGACCCAACGCGGACAGGGCCTGCGCGATGTCCTCCCGGGGTACGTCGGGCAGCAGCACGAGCGGGGGGACGCCCAGCGGGCCGCGTGAGGCCAGCGACCGGGCCAGGCCGAGGGGCAACTCGCCCTTGTCACCGGGTCCGTCGGCCGCCACGGGTACCGGTGTCATCCGCGCGGACACCAGGGGGTCGCGGACGGGCTGGTCGAGCAGCCGGTCCAGTACTGGCGCGGCCAGCGTCAGGCGGGCTTCGACGCGCGGGGCGGCCGGCTCCGCCTCCACGATGTCGAAGCGCGCCAGCGGCAGCGCTTTCGCCAGCACGGAGGGTCGCAGCTCCGTGATCGCGCGGCAGGCCAGCCACAGGGGCAGCCCGCCGCCGGGCACGCCGCCGTTTACGGCCGTCGCCTCGGCCACGGCATGCGCGACCTGTTCGGACGTGTCCGCCGCGAGCAGCAGGAAGATCAGCTGCAGCTCAGCCGGGGAGAGGCCGAAGCCCTCCGCCATGCGCGGAAGCGCGGACGCGGGGTCGGCCCGCTCCAGCCATTGCCGCAGTCGGGTGTATCCGTCAGTGGGCGGCTCGCCGCAGGCCACGGCGGCCAGGGCCGACAGTGCCGTCGACACGGCGAGTTCGGCCAGGTCCGGCTCGCGTCCGTGGGCGGACTCCTTGTGCTGGCCGGGCCTGGTGGCCGTCTGGGTGGGCGGTGGGGTCGCCATCAGGCACCCCCCGTGATCGGGACGGTGTCGCCCGGGGGCAGCGTGGCCGACGGTGTGACGTCCGGCCGCACGCCGATCTGTGCTTTCGTCACTTCCTTGGCGACGGGGTAGGTGTCACCGACGTCGAGGAACACCGTGGTCACCAGGAAGTGGGCGCAGGGCCGCATGGGGGACTGCAGAGCCGACCAGATCTTCGTCGACAGGTCGACGTCGACCGGTGCCTGGGACACCGTGATCTGCTCGGGCTGCTTCGCCGGATCGTGCAGCGGCTCGGCCGCCAGTGTGTTGAGGATGGGCGCGGATGGGTCCGCCACCGAGATGGCACCGAGGATGGACTGGATGAGCGGCCGTGACACGATGCCGTGTCGGTTGAGCGCCGCGATCCCGAGGCCGAGCAGGACCTCGCGTTCGAGTCCGGCACCCGTCGCCGCGAGCAGATAGTGCAGGTCGACAGCGAGGGGCGAGGGACCGGTCCGGTGGCCGGATGAGTCGACATGCGGTTCGTGCATGGAGCGCCAGGCCGAGTTGGGCACCACATGGTGCAGGAACAGATACAGGCCCGCCGGTTCCGGCTGCGGAGCGGCCATGCCGTTGGCGGGTGTGGCCGGCGGGCGTGGTGGCGGCTCGACGGAGACGGTCGGTGCGGTCAGCCCGGCGTAGGCGAGGCCGATACGGCGCTGGAGAACGGTGCGCAGCACGATGGTGGTTGCCGGGAGGGCGAGTTGGGCCGTCATCAGAGCCCCCGCCCCGTTGTACCGGCGGGCCCGGTGGCCAGGTAGTCATCGAGCGTCGGTCCGGTCCTGGGCCGCGGCCGCCGCTCCTGAGAAGGAGTCGCGCCGGCGCCGGCCGCGATCCGCACCTCGACGCGCCCGATCTCCACGACGATCGGGACCGGCGTCGCGGATGCTTCGGCCGTGGGCGGACCGGGCTCGAGTGGCAGGGGCAGGGGTTCGGCGGGTACGACGTCGAGGGTCACCGCGGTCCGAGGGGTCGGTGAGGCGTGGCGCGGGGGTGCGTCGGCAGGTCCCGGCACCGTGTGGTCGCCGGTGGCTGGCGGCGGCAACGGCTGTGCGGTGGACGGTGGTTGTGGAGGCGGCGCGGGCTGCGGGATCGGAGAGGGCGGCTGAGGTACGGCGGTGCGGGGACGGTCCGCAGTGGATGGCAGGGCAGCGTCCGGCGTGCGGGCAACTGGTCGGGTGGGCGGAGTGGGGGGCGCGGAGTCGTCGCGTGGGCCCGCCTCTTCCTCGTCCTCGGTGCGGGCGCCGGGCGGCGGAGGCCGCTGTTCCTCGGACATGGCTCGGTCCGGGTCGCGCAGCACAACTGTCGTCTCGGAGACGCGTCGGGGAGAGCCGGAGACCGTGTCGTCCACCCATGAGCGGCGACCGTCAGTATCTGGCGCAACGTCAAGGATGCTGTGATCAGAGGGCGGTAGCTCGTCGAACGCGGTCTCGTCCCATGCCTGCTCGAACCGTGAGCGAGGCCTGGGATCGGCCCTGGAGGACACGCTGTCGTCGTTTTCCGCTCCGGCCGTCCGAGCCCCCGCTCGTCGCAACGCCTGCGCGTATGCCGAGCGCCGCGCCGTCATTGCGCCGCCGCCGTGCGCCGGGCGGGAAGGTGTGCCTCGGAGATGAGTTCCACGTAGCGACGGCGGCGCGCCGTGGGCATCGTCAGGATGGACTCCTCCGACCAGCCGTAGCCGCCGGCGATCACGTCGACGTCGTGCATCAACTCGTCCACGAGCCCATCGAGGTCCCGCGCCACGAAGTCGGCGGGATCGGCGTCGGCGGAGATCGTGTGCCCGCACGCCGCGCAGGAGAGGTCGACGAGCAGTGAACCGGCAGGGTCCAGCACCTCCCACCCATCGGCGAGCCGGTCGAGATCGCCCGCGTCCAACGCGGGAACCCGCGCTCCCAGGCAGGTACGGGCCGCGAGCGCGGGCAGACTGTCGGCCACGGTGAGGTCGGACAGCACCGGCAGCCGGAACGCCGACTCCACGCCGTCCACGACGATCCGCACCGCGGCGTCCCGCTCGGCGCGGGGGAGCGCGGTGACGGCCTGAACAGGCAGCGTGAACTCGTTGTCGGTGGTGCACCTTGGGCACACCACATGCGCCTCGATCGGTCGGCGTACCAGGCTTTGGTGCATGGTGAGCAGGCGCTGGTTACGGGTGCCCAGCGGGTATTCGAGAGCACCCGGGCCGTCGACTGCCACCAGCAGCTCGACGACACGTTCGCCCGCCGGCCGGCGCCGTGCGAGCGGCCACAGCCGGACGATGTCGGCCGCGCTCAGGGCGGGGACGGGCGGGGTGTTCACGGTGGGGCTCACGGCTCGACGAAGGTGGGCTCTTTGGGCTCCGCTACGGCGTAGTCGCGCTCCCAGCCCTCGTTCTCGAGTTTGAGCTTGGCGATGGCCACGGCGTTGGCGTTGGCGTCCAGATCCGGCAGCGCCTGGTACTCCGACACCCAGCACCGGTAGATGGCGTAGCTGAGGACGACCTGTCCGGCCTCGTTGAGCAGTTCGATGATGATGTCCTTGCGGAAGTCGGCGAGGGACACCTCACCGCCCAGCGTGGAGCCGAAGTTCCAGGTCTTGTTCGCCCACTGCTCGAACTCCTGGTCGTGGGAGACGCCTCTTTCCAGCGTGATCGCGTCGTACTCGGTGCGGCCGGGGGACTTGTACGACGTGGAGGGATCACCGCCACAGCGATGCTTGACCACCTCGGTCGTCCGTTTCAGCACAGACGCCTTCGAGATGCCCGCGACATAGCGGCCGTCCCACTTCACACGGAACTTGAAATTCTTGTACGGGTCCAGCCGCTGCGCGTTGACCGAGAACTGTCCCACCATGCGCTCCTGTCTCAGACGGCCGGCTGCACGATCTGCTTCAGGCTGATCACCACGAACTCGGCCGGTTTGAGAGGCGCGAACCCGATGACGACGTTGACGACTCCCAGATCGATGTCGGCCGGGGTGGTGGTCGAGGCGTCACAGGCGACGAAGTACGCCTCCCGCGACGACACGCCCTTGAACGCGCCCTGCCGGAACAGGCCGTGCATGAACGCCGTGCAGTTGACCCGCAGTTGGGACCACAGCTCCTCCCCGTTGCGCTGGTGGACCGCCCAGCGCAGGGACTCCGACAGCGAGCGGAGGATGTAACTGCCGGTCCGGCGTACGGGGATGTACTTCCACTGGCTGGCCAGCGCGTCCGCGCCGTCCACGGTGCGCGAGCCGAAGACAACGGTCTGGTAGATGGGGAAACGCCGGATCACGTTGAGTCCCAGAGGGTTCACCAGACCCTGCTCCGCGTCGGTCACGTCCAGGGAGGGGCCGTAGACGCCGGCGAGGAAGGCGTCGGTGCCGGCTGGCGCCTGCCAGACGCCCACCCGGTTGTCGGTCCTGGCGATGGTGCCCGCGACCGCACCGGAGGGCGGGTGGGACACGATGCTGCCCGGCCGCAGTGGGTCGTCCACCCTGATGTTCGGGAACCACGCGGCGGCGTGCGTGGAGCGGGGCACTTTCGTGGCCTTCCACACCGAGGCCGAGGTGATGTCGACGACGTCGGGCGGCGGGTCGACGACGAGGAACGCGAACTTGACGGCGCACACACGGGCCGCCTCGGCGTAGACCGCCATCGCGTTGGTGTGGTGTGCGGCTCTGGGATCCTTGACCGAGGGACGGACGAGGTCGGGCAGGCACAGGAGGTTGAAGAACGCGTCAGGCCCCTCGAGCGCGGTGACGGTTTCCTTGAAGTCGGCCGACGCCGGCTGCCCGGTGGCCTCGCCGTCCGAGCCGGCCTTGCTGTCCTTGGTGATCGGACTGTTCTCGTACAGCGCGCCGAGCCGGTAGCGCGAGGGGTTGGTGACCTGAGAGGCGAGCTTGTACTCGCCCAGGAGATCTGGGTTCGCTTGCGGGGCTTCGATAGTGACCGTTGCGTCGTGGACGCGTTTCCCGTCGGGCGCCTCGGTGGGGCGGCTGAGCGTCAGACGCAGGAAGTCACCGCCCTCGTGGAGAGTGACTGCGACAGCGGCGTCGCTGAGCTTCTTCCGGGCACCGTCGTCGGCCTGGATGCCCGCGTTGAGTGCGGTGACCAGCCGGTTGACCATCTCCAAACGGCTGGTCGGCTTGGGGCTGTCCTTCTTGAAGACGGTCACCGTCAGATCCTTGACCGAGGAAGCGGTGTCCTCCTTGCCGTCGGCACCCCGGGCGATCACCTTCAGGGTCACGTCGATGGCATTCGCGAAGGTGCCGGGCGCGGGATCGGCACCGATGCGGTAGACGGATCCTGTGGTCTGCGGGCCGTTCACCCCCGGCCCGTTGAGCTTCACGGTCACCAGTCGTGAACCCGTGGCCGGGTCGCTGACCACGGTGTCGGCCGATCGGGCATTGCCCGCCTGGGTCGTGAGGTCCACGAACCGCTCGACCAGGCCGGTGGCAGGATCGACGAACGTGAGGTTGAAGCGCGTGCGATCGTGCTTCGGATCCGTGCTGGAGTAGGGATGTGCCCCGATCTCGAACGGATCGATCTCGACGAAGAGGTCGCCCCCCGCGGTGCCCGAGCTCAGCGCGGTCAGCGTGAGGGAGACGGCCGTGGTGCTCTCGTCCTGCTTGACCTCCGACACGGCCTGCGCGGCCTTGTCCACGGGCAGCCGGATCACGACCGCCTGACCACCGCCGTTGGCGAAGAAATGCATGATGGAGTAGGACAGCGAACTCTTGGCGTACAGCCCGCCGAAGTTCCGCTCGAAGTCGGCGAAACTCAGACAGGTCACGGGCCGTTTGTCGATCCCGGTCCGGGTCGGCCCCAGGAACAGGGCGACCGACGTGGGCGCTCCGGCCACGGTCCGTACACCGGAGTCCAACTCGCGGGTGTAGACGCCGGGATGAGTGAGGTTGAGCATCGCATGGCCTCCGAGCCTGTGATGTCCCGCCGCGAACGCGGAGCACCTGATGCACCGTCAGCACATGGTCCCCCGCGTAATGCTCCCAGTACTTCCCATTTAGTGTCGATACGGAAAATGTCTGATCTGAGGGAAGCGATGGAGATGAGGGGCAGAGGACAAGCCCAGGTGGAGGCCCGTACAGACGGCATGTGGGTCGGTCACTTGGACGCCGGGAGCCAGCACAACAGCACAGCCTGCCTACGCTGTGACATCACGACCGCTGGCCTATCAGCCCGCCGACAGGCCGACTGATCAGGTCCTCGAAGAGATCGCCTTTCGCATCGCGCCTCCCGGACGGCCGGCGCCGCTCCATCGACGGAGCACTTCGTCCGGGAGAGCATCTTGACGCCGTCGCCGCCGAACTCGATGGCCGCCCACGCAAAACGCTCGGCTGGGAAACCCCAACCGAGCGCCTGCATAAACTGCTCGCGGCCTGATCCGCACGACCACGCGTTGCAGCTCCCCGCTGAAACCGCCGTGGTAGTGGGCCTTATGGCTTTGTGGGTGAGAGTTGGGCTCTGGCACAGATCTTGGGGTGCGGTCGCGGAGCGTCACTGCGGCGTTCGATTGCAAGAGCCCGGATTCGCGCGAGGCCGCGTACGCCTTCCCGCCTTGCAGCAGAGAGTGACGCTCCGTCAGGTCTGTGCTGGCCCTCTCCGGTGACCGCAACGAGCGGTGACGGTGCTGGTCATGCAGGCCGACGCAATGTTCTGGGACTCGCTCGTGTTCGACGGAATCGACGGCGTGGAGGTCGAAGCGGTGACCGCTGCCTTCGGCACGGTCGATGTCACAGCCAGAGGCCGGGCAGCCGGGGCAGCATGTCCGGACTGCGGCCGCTCCTCGGACCGAGTGCACGACTCCTACCAGCGCAGACTGAAGGATCTACCGCTCGCTGAACAGAGCGTCGTGATCCATCTGACGGTCCGGCGCTTCATCTGCAGCACGGACGACTGCCCGCGTCGTACGTTCGCCGAGCCGTTCGCTCAGTTGACCGCCCCGTACGCGCGCTTCACTACGCGGCTGGGCCGCGTCCTGGAGCGTGTCGGGCTCGCACTCGCCGGACGGGCCGGCGCCCGGCTGACTGCCCAACTGGATTTCCCCGTGGGACAGATGACCCTGCTGCGTAGGGTCATGGCGTTGCCTGACCCGCAGCTCAGCACGCCGCGTGTGCTGGGTGTGGACGACTTCGCCACCCGCCGTGGGCAGACCTACTCCACCGTCTTGACCTGCGGAGAGACCCATCGCGTGGTGGACGTGCTTCCGACGCGCGACTCCGGGCCGCTGGCCGCGTGGCTGGCCACCCATCCGGGTGTGGAGATCATCTGCCGGGACCGGGCGGGTGCCTATGCCGAGGGCGCGCGACTCGGCGCTCCCGCCGCGATCCAGGTCGCCGACCGGTTCCACCTGTGGCAGGGCGTCGGCCGAGCCGTGGAAACCTGCGGTCGCGGCCCACCGCGAATGCCTGAACGGACCAACAGCGCCCATGCGAAAGGACGTTGCGGCGTCGCCCGACGACTCGGTGCGCGGCGGACCGGACCTTGATGGCTGGCGGGCCCAGCGCAAGAAGGCCGCGCACGCCCTGGTCCACGAGCTGCTCGCCCAGGGCCACTCCCGCAGGGCGATCGCCCGGCATCTGGGCTGGGGGCTCAACACCGTGCTGCGCTACGCACATGCTGCCACCTGGCAGGACACCCTGAGAGAAAACCGCCCCCGGCCAAGTCGTCTCGACCCCTACAAGCCCCATCTGGAACGGCGGTTCGCCGCGGGATGCACGAACGTCACCCGCCTGCATCGCGAATTGACCGCCGAGAACGCGCCCGTCACCTACCAGATGGTCCGCGCCTACATTGCCACCCTGCGCGCCGCACTGCCGCAGCCGCCACCCCCGCCGCCGACCGTCAGGCGGGTCACCGGCTGGCTCACCCGTCACCCGTCAACCCTGAGCGAAGACGAGCGCGCCGCGTTGAAGGACGTCCTGGCTCGCTGCCCAGAACTGGATACTGCGGCCGAACATGTCCGCGGCTTCGGCGAGATCCTGGCTCACCGGCTGGGCCCCACGCTTCCCGCATGGATCGAAGCCGTCGATGCCAGCCAGCTGCCCGGCCTCACCAACTTTGCCCTCCATCTGCTCCGAGACCTCGACGCGGTGACCGCCGGCCTCACCCTGCACTGGAGCTCCGGTGGCACGGAAGGCGCCGTGAACCGCATCAAGAAAATCAAGAGGCAGCTCTCCGGCCGTGCCGGATTCGACTTGCTCCGCAAGCTGATCCTGCTCCAATAGCGTCACGCCCAGACTCTGCAGCCAACCCTGGTCACGTCAGCGAGTGTGGTGGGCTGAGAAGATCACCGCGAGACCACAGATTCCGTCGGGACCGCGAAGGACAGAATGTCGGAGAGACCGCCCATAGACCGGGCCGAGGAGCGACTGCACCATGAGCTGAGCCGCGGACAGCAGCCCCTCGCCGAACTGGACTTGGACGAGGTGTGGCTCAGGTTCGTGCGCTTCGGCTCCCAGCGCTTCGACACCGCGGACACGCCAGACGCTGATGGCCTTCTCTTCCAGTACGGGACTCACGCCTTCGAGGGACCGCCCGTCTTCACGCTGGACCTGGCTCGGCAGTTCGAGATCAACAACGCTTCCGACGAGCATGATCATTACATCCAGCTCCACTGCGAACTTCGGTACGAGCCCGTCCCTCAACTTCGGGCGCTGGGGCACTTCGAGACCTGGTTCTTCCACGACACGGACGACGAACTCGACGCCTGGGCCGACGGCCTTGGTCGCCAGGAATTCTGGCCGATCGTCCGCAACTTCCACCCCCAGGAAATCCGGGTCTACCAAGAGCAGGCGTGATCACAGCCGCGAAGCGACCTGCCTTGTGACACTCCGCGACCGCACCCCAAGATCTGTGCCAGAGCCCGAAACTCACCGACAGACCCATGCAGTCCCTCGTGCACGGCACGATGCCTCAGGAATCCGCCGACCGCCTCGCCTGGTGGCAGGCGTACTGGAGGCGTCGCCACCACGCGAGCCCGCCTACCGATCCACCTGAATAGCCCCGGCACCTCTCACTCTTGTTTCCCTGACGGGCAGACAGTTCGCCAGCTGGCGGCGCCACCAGCTCGTGCCGGGTGCCGGGTGCCGGGTGCCGGGTGCCGCGGTCACGGCGATGACCTAGTTGATCATGGTCCCGGTTCGGTGGTGTGGGGTGCGGGAGGCGGGACGTCGGGTGGTGGGGCGGTCGTGGGAGTCCTGGGGGGCGAGGGCTTGGAGGACGGACTGGACGAGGACGACGGCGAGGCCGGCCAGGGCGAGGGTCAGGACGGCGGGCCAGGGGGCGCCGGTGGTGATGAGGGTGAGGGTGCTGACGCTGCCGAGTCCGGCGCCGGGCCAGGGCGGGGACCCGGGACGGGCGGGCCGGGGCCGGTGGAGCGGGCTGCGGAAGGGGGGCAGTTTGCGGGTTGTTGTGCGGGCCGCGCTGCGGATCGAGCATGGTGGACTCCTGCCGAATGTCGGACTTGGCCGGTTGGTGTCCACCACCGTCTGAGGTCGTTGATTGACTCGGTAGCGGGGCCGCCTTTCCTGGCGAACCGAGTCGTCATCTCACTGAACTCAGCCACCGCAACACGGAGACTGCGAGATCATGCCTGTATGGCCACCACCGAATGGACTTTGGCGCCGCAGACTTGGGCAACCGACGGAATTCGTTGACCTGCCGGAACGTGGCTTCCGCTGCGTGGGAATCCCGCGCAGGCGGGCCCGCCTTCCCGCCGATGAGCAGCATGGGCGCGATCGCAGGCAGCCAGGGTGGAAGAAGACCGCGCGCCACTTGACGTCACCGCTGGGGGAGGTGGACGTTGAACGCAGGCACCGTGACTATTCGGCTCTGCAGGGTGGTCTCGGCCCGTCACATCAGGAGGGGGATTTTCATGAGCCCTGTCAATTTTCACTACTTCGCGATGCGTACTCGCACAGGTGGCCAGGCAGGTACTGACAGCGCCGTGAATCTGATCATTACCACTGGCGATAGGGACATTTACGACCACCGCTATCCGGACACCGAGCAGGAAGATCAGGAGCGAGGGCAGGCGAACCTCTACAGGAGGGAAGGGTGGATCGACGACGTCGGCACGACTGCCCGGGTTGGGCTGCTCGGTGACGATGCATGGGAGCCGGAGTTGCTACTCCTCTGGGGCACCCGCGAAGAGGCAGATGACCGCAGTCGACGTATCGTGCCGCTAGCGATCGAAACCGATGTCCAAACGGCGTTGAGCACCAACGATCGCGGCGCTACGCAGTCGATGCCCCTCCGACGTACGGGTAACCCCGAATTGAGAGTTCCCGTCCAACAGCTCCTACTGATTATCGAAACGGTTCAGGACAGCAGCGATCTCGACGCACCCTTCGGTGGCGGTGCAATTTCCGACCCGGACGCTGTCGCCGACTCGGGAACCGAGGATGAAATCAGGCTTCAGATTGTCGCCAACGATGCACTGGTTGTTGACGAGGTGATTGGAGATACCGCCCAGTGGGATCTCGAACCCAACCAGGTCAACATCTACTCCATACCAGTCGCTGTGCCCTTCACGCGGGAGGGGCTCGCTAAAGATGCGATCCGGTTGGGAATTCGCGGCAGCGATGCGTGGCGTCCCAGGAGGCTTTTCGTCTTCGGCCTGTTCGTGAAGGACCGGACCTATGTGATGCCCTTGGTGCATGAGGATCCTTGGGTCCAGGGGAGTCTGAGCAGGGACAGCGGCGAGGGGCAGAGCCAGGTGATCCTGCCGTTGGAGGAAATGCCCTCTCTGTGATCGAGCGGAGAAGGCTTGCGACCTTGGGTGAAATTGAGGTCGGGGTCCGTTTGTCACCTTCGCAGGCGTCCTCGGCCGGCTTCTTCGGCGCGGCGCTGAGCTGGGCGGGGAACTCCTTGGCCAGGTCCGGGTAGCCCGAGTCGTCCTCGGCCTTCACCCTCGGGTGCTGCTCGAACTGGGCAACCGACGGAATTCGTTGACCTGCCGGAACGTGGCTTCCGCTGCGTGGGAATCCCGCGCAGGCGGGCCCGCCTTCCCGCCGATGAGCAGCATGGGCGCGACCGCTGACCTCTCGCAGCGAAGGTTGAGCGTTGTCATCGAAAGTTGAGTGATCGTTTAGGGCTGGCTGTCTGGGGAGACGGTGAGGGAACCGGTGCAGGCGTACGGCGACCCCGTCCTCAACGCCTTTGACCTGGGCTTCTTCGATGGTGGTCGGCGTCATCGGGTGGCGTTGGGGGCCGGGTGGAGCGTCCAGTTCGAGGATGTACCGCCAGCGCGCGTGTTCCGATGGAACAAGGGTGATCGCAGCTTTCCCGGCTGGTGCTACGCGGAGACCACAGGCAGCAATGTGGGCTACGAGTCGCGGTTAGAGCGGCACTGTCTGATCCTGCTGGACTTTGACATCCAGCCTGCTGGCGTCCTCGGTCCTCAAGTCGTCGGACGCAACTGAATGTCGGAGTTTCCATGCTTTCGCCCCCGCAGGGGCCCAGAAGGAACGCGGCCCGAGTACGCGCCAGCGGTGCTGGCCAGAAGCCGCACGGGTCAGGCTCACCCAGGCGGGGGTTGCGCCAGGCCGGGGCTGTCGATGTCCAAGTCGTCGGGCCCGTCCACGAGAGGTCCCATCACCGTTTCACTCTGGCCAGGGAAGGACACCATCGGTACCACCCGAACGACGATCACCTCGGACGCAGATACCTCGACGGGCGGGAGCTGCGGAGCCCTTTCTGGTATCCCGAGGCCAGAGCGTCGGACCTCCGGGGTGGGGCGGTCTGGCAGCGTCGTCATTTGTATAGGGACCTTGACTATCAGCGGCATCTCGTAGGCGGCATGGGTCTGTTCCGGTCCCACCGCCGGGAGGGATGGTCCGGCGGCGCCCGCGAAGTTTCGCACCGAGTCGGCCAGCTCCTGCAGTCCGTCCACGTTGATGTTGTGCACGGCCTCGCCGACGACACGGGTCGCATCGTCGGCGAGGGCCAGGAAGGTGGGGTGCAGGACGTACTTGCCCAGCTTGACCGCCACCTCCCACTTCTCGTTGCCGCGGGCCAGGTCAGTGCAGATGGTGGCGGTCCAGCCTTCGGATGAAGCGTGCGGGAGCATGAGCCGCCCGAGGACGTCGAAGGCGTCGGCCGCCTGGCGCTCGCCAAGATGCGGTACCTCGGCCTGACCCGCCAGGCCGAGGTCGGCCTCTGTCCATCGGTGTGCCAGCGCGTGTACGGCGAGTTGGAGAGAGCTACAGACGAACTCCCTCTGCGCTGCGGCCTCGACCGGCGGGTGGGCTGGCCGGTCGAGACCCAGCATCGCCTGTGTCTGCCCCGCCAGGACGCCGAGAGCCCATGTCAGCCGTTCCTGGTCTGGAGAGCGCCGCCGCAGTTCCCGGGCGGCGTCGCGGGCGGCCCTCAGTACCCCGCGAGCCAGCTGGTCGAAATGCTCAAGCGACGTGGCGGCCCACTGACTGGGGCCCGTCGGGTCGTCGGCGTTCAAGCTGCTCCCCCTTCCCGGCCGGTCCGATGGTACGAGCGGGGAAGGCCGGTAAGCCCAGGATGCCCCGTCTGATGCCGTTGTAGCCCCATCGGCAGTGTCGGAACGGCGGATAGCATGCCTCGGACCGTCACCGCCTCAGTTCTGCACGGTCCGGCACTCAGACTTCAGCGAGAAGCGCTCAGCCTTCACTGCGACAGATCAACCGCAGGCACAACCAACGGAGGCTGGCTGGTCCCCGACTGCGTTTCGTCACCCGGGACGGTCCATTTCGTCGGTAGTCCGACTCTGGTTTGGGAGGTGCAGCGCAGGAGCGGCACCGTTTGGATGACGGTTGTGTCCCGGGAAGTCACTACGTCCGCGCACGCGCACGACCTCGGGCGTACTGCTCTCGCGGCCCATCTCATGGGCGTCGATCACGACTCGGACCTGGACGACCGGCGTGCGGTCGTCCGGTATGCCGGCATGTCGGTCGTGGTCACTGAGGGAAACCTTGAGTGGTACCTCCGGGAACAGGGCTACTACGAAGGCTCGACCGCCCCCGCACTGAGGGCAGTGCTGCCCCAGGATGCGTGCGCAGCTCTGCCAGATCAGCTCCAGGCCGAACTTGGCCGACGAGACTGCCCCGGCCCAACGGCGCACGGTCCCGTCGACCGAACGAGTTGATCAACCGGCCCCTTGTCATGCAGGCCTCAGACACAGGCACTAAGGGGAATGCGTCAGCCACCGATGCCGCGTTCGATCGCGCGTACTGTCTCCTGAGTCAACTGTTCGCTCTGGTTTACAAGGACCAGTAGGGCGTTGACCTTTGCAAAAAAGGCGACGACAGGGTCAAGGAAGCTCGCGTCCATCATCCGTCGGATGAGGTTCGGGCGGCGCAGCAGGGCCCTCTGAGCCGCGTCAGTAGCTGCCTCGACCGGGTATCGGCCTCGCAGCCGTGCCTGCTGTACAGCTGCAAGCATCTCGTTCAGTCGAGCGAGCAGGAACTGTTTGTCGGATTCCTCAAGCGTGGATGCGAGCACCGCCTCCGTAAGTTCGCTGATGAGAGCCGTGAGATCGCGCCCTTCGGCCTCGGTCAGACCAGCCTCTACTTGGGCCCTGCGGAGCTCGCCGGCACACCCTTGCAAGCTATAGATCGCTGCGCTGCGGGCCGTGTCACCGCCATCACTGAAGTTCTGCCATACGTGGGCGATATTGTGGTGGGGCTGCGAAGATGCCTGAAGCCCAGCGTCGACTCCGACCAATGGCTCCAGTAGGTACTCCCGGTGCTGGACATCGGTCACAACGAGGGAAACAGCCTGTCGCACCTTGCCTGGCAGGTCTTTCGCCTCAGCGAGACGACGAAAGAACTCTGCATCTCCTGCTGCGACCGCAGCGTCCTCATAGCTGAGTGCCTTGGCCCATGCGATCCAGTTGCTTTGGTTTGGTCCCAGCTCTTTGCCGACGCGGCAGAACTCAACGAGCAGCGAATGAAGGCGTTCAGCCGGGTTGTCAACGCACTCTGCCACCCGCTCAGCGTAAAGTGATCAATCGAGTTTCGCGCCACTTCACATCAAGTCCAGGCCGAGGGTGGCCAGCTCCGCGCGCCGCTCGGCGGACAGTTTCCCGGCCCGGCGCCGGGTGTTATCGAGCCACGCGCCGATCTTGAAGCTCACTCCGTCCACGACCTCGACAGCCTTCCTCGGCACACGCACATGCCCCTCCCGTGCGTGGAACCGCTGTACCGCGGCGAGGTTGGCCGCCCACCGGTCACCCTGGCTGCGCCGCGCCGGCACCGCGACCTCGTCTTCGTCCGCGGGTTCGATGCCGATGCTCTCCAGCAGGAACCGCTGCGCCGGCACCAACTTGTCCCACCCGGCCCGCTGTCCGACGATCCACGCTCCGAGGTCCTCGCCCTGCACGATCACCTCGCCCGGCTCGGCAGGCAGCGTGCCGCCGGCCTTCACGTGCGCGAGCGCGAGCCGATACGACCGCTGCCAGCCGATCTCCCACTCCGGGCACCACCCGGGATCGATGTCGTCCAGCAACTCCATACGGCTGGGGGAGAGCTCTCCGACGCCGGAGACGATTTCCCCGGCCTCCCGCCGTACGGCGTTCTCACGTGACCTCCGGGCCGCAGCACGCTGGTTCTTAGCCCAGGTGCCGATGGGAAACCCGTCCCCGCCCCAGACCGCCGTGGCGGGCGGCAGGAAGTGGCCGTGGGCATCGGCGTACGAGCGAGCGACGTCCAGACCGGCATCCCACGCGGACGCGTGCACCGACCACACCATCCCGAGCTGCTCCAGCTCCGCGACCCGCTTGGCGTCCAGGGTGCCATCGCGGTAGTACCGGCGTTGATCTGCGACCCATACCCCCAGGGGATGGCCGCCGATGCCCGCCCCCCAGTCCTCAGGCGTGACGTACGTGAACGGCACCCGCAGCGCGCCCTCCCCGGTCTCACGCAGCCACCGCGTCGCGGCCTCGACCCCACGCCGCCAGTACACCTTCTCGGGGTCGATGACCCGCAGCCGCACGAACGCGGTGAGTGCCGCGGGGTCGCGTTCCTCGGTGAAGCGCAGCACCCCCGCCGCCGCGCCCCCGACCACCGGAACGACGTCCTGCTCCTGGACCTCCTCGCCCCCGTCCTCGCCGGCTTCGTCGTCCTGGCCGTCGACGATGTCCTCGCCGCTCCCAGGACCGCCTTCGGACGGCCAGCGGCTGTTGCGCAGCCGGGGATCCGCGAGCGCCTCGATCATCTGAGCATCGTGCGCCCGGAGAGCTCCAAGGACCTTCGACAGGCTGTTGTAGGCATCCGAAGTGAGGAGTTCATTCGCATCTTCGCCCGGCCCGAGGAACACCGGAACGATCAACGTTGCCAGTTTCCCGTGATCGGGATTAAGCCGCAGAGCACGTCCGACCATCTGCACAATGTCGACCATCGAGCCCCGGACGTCCGCAAAAAGGACAGCGTCACACTCGGCAGTATCGACACCTTCCCCGAGCACACGAACGGAAGAAAGCACCCGCAATTCTGCCCGCACATCCCGACCCTCAAAGTCAGGTCCTCCGAGGAATTCAGACGCGAATTCATCCAGCACCTGACGACGATGGCCGGGGGCGTGCTCGCCGTACAGCCAGTCCGCCCACACCTGCTCCACGGGCGGGTAGGCGTCGGGGTCGTCCTCAGCGAGCCGGCCCGCGGTCACCGGGACCGAGACCGCCATCGCCTCCGCCTCACCCACCCGACTGTGGAAGCTGAGGACGCGACGAAAGCGCTCCTGGACAGCAGCGCGCATGAGCCCCGTCTGCACCGCCGCCAACCGCGCCCCACGCACGCCATCCGAGCCGGTGTCCTCGCTCGTCAGCGCCGCGTACAGGTCAGGATCACGGATGTCGAGGCACAGCACCTGATACGGCGCCACAATGCCCCGCCCGATCGCCTCCGACAACGTCAACTTGTAAGCGACCGGCCCGAAGACGGGGGAGCCGTCCTCCATCGACGCCACCATCCGCGGCCGCTCACCCTCCGCCTCCCACACCCGCGGCGTCGCCGTCATGTACAACCTGCGCTCCGCGGGAAGCTGCGCCTGGTCGTGCACGGCCGCCCACGGCTTCAACCCATCCCCACTGGTCCTGTGGGCCTCATCCACGACCATCAGGCTCCAAACCCCCAGGCCAGCGGCGTGCGCACGCTGAAGGACACCCATACCCACCGAGGCGTACGTCGCGAAAACGGTCACGGTCTCCAGCCCGCGCATCCACTCCACGAGCTCCTCAGGATCCGTCGTGCACGGCAGCCCTTGGCTCTCCTCAGCCCGCAGCGAGCAAACCCCGATCATCGCGCCGGACCGGCCCGCCCGACGCCACGCGCCGGCCATCTGCGTCAGCAGATCCAGCGTCGGCACCAGAACGAGCACACGCCGGGCCGAAAGCCGGTGCGCCGACTCTGCGGCGATGAGGGTTTTACCGGAGCCGGTGGCCGCGATTACCTGCGTCCGTAGACCCTCGGGAGGCATATGGCCACCGGGCGGAGTCCCGAGAATGCGGACCACATTATCTACGGCCTCAACCTGATGTGGACGCAATTCCATCTGAGTCACGGAGCCTCGCATTCTCGGAGCCCTGGAGGGAATCGACTGCTATCCCAGAATCGATCCGGGATCCCAAAATGACGACCTGTACCGAGTGAATTCACGAAGGGATAGGTAGTCTATGCTCATCCCAGAGTCTAGCCGATGACAAGAGTGACGCACCACGTTTAGGGGGAGTGTCCGAAACGTGATCAGAGGTGACCGAGGAGGCAGCCCTGATGCAGCGTCACGCGACCGACCCCCGCCCCTTTGCCGCCGCGATTTTCCTGACGTGCCCGGAGGGTGCGTCAGGTCCCGTACTGGACTGCGGAGCAGGCCTGTACGGGACGATCCGGCGGAGCCGGATCACCGGATCACGGAGTGATCCGGTAGGCGGAACGGAGTTCCGCCGCTATTCCGGCGAAGCCGGAATCCGCCGCGTAGCGGCGGCGCGTCGTGTCTGCGGAGCAGACCGCGCGC
>NZ_JBVIHJ010000037.1:0-50611 GCF_055570355.1 Streptomyces sp. NPDC031225
ACCCCCCCCCCCCCCCCCCCCCCCCCCCCCCCCCCCCCCCCCCCCCCCCCCCCCCCCCCGCCCCCCCCCCCCCCCCCCCCCCCCCGGGCCCGACGGCGTCAGCCGTTCAGCGGTGCGACCGTGATCCGGTCGATGTCCGGCGCGTACGCCGAGGCGTTGCCGAAGGAGACGGTGTTGGTGCCGGCCTTGAGGGTGACCGGAACCGGCAGGTACCAGTAGTTGGACCAGCTGTAGCTGTTGCGGAACATGACCGTCTGCGTGGTGCCGTTGACGGTGATGTCGGCCGCCCGGGAGACGACGTTGGTGTTGTAGTTCCCGGAGCCGGAGACCTGGTTGTTGGCGTAGCGGACACTCAGCACGTACCGGCCGGCCTTGGTGGCCTTCACGGGCAGGGTGAGAGTGTTGCCCGAGCCGTTGCCGATGTCGCCGACGTACTTGCCGCCCGAGGTCCAGGCATTGCCGGCCACGGCCGCGTTGCCCGCGAGGGTGCCGTCCTCGGCCTCGTAGGCGGTCACGCCCTCCGTGCTCGGCGCGCCGGTGACACGCAGGTCGCGCAGGGAGAGCCGGTCGGAGCCCTGGGCGGCGGCGGTGATGCGGTTGTTGCCCGCCGACAGGTACAGCCTCAGGGGCTTGCCCGTGTCCTTCCCCTTTGCCGGTGTCAGCGTGGCGGCGGTGGCACCGTCGAGGCTCAGGGTGCCGCGGCCGGTGTAGTCGGCCCGCACCGTGTAGTACCCGTCGGCCGGTGCGCTGACGTCGAAGACGGCCTTGTCGCCCTTGCGCAACACCAGGGCGCCGGCGCCGCTGACGCCCGAGGTGGAGTAGTCGTACGACGGCGAGCCGGTGATGTCGGCGTATGTCGCCGGGTAGACGGCCTGCGGTGTCTGCGACGCGGTGAGGTCGATCTTGTCGAGGGTGACCTCGCTGGTGCCCTTGGCCAGGGCCAGGGTGTGGGTGCCGGCGGACAGGGTGACCGGGGTGCGCACGATGGAGCGGTAGGTCCAGTTCAGGGTGGACCCGTAGGTGAGGTCCACCGGGGAGTCGCCGTCCACCGTGAGGGTCTGGGTGGAGGGGGTGCCGGACTGGTTGCCGTAGAAGACGTCCAGGTCGTACGTGCCCGCCTTCGGCACGGTGACGGTGAAGGCGACCTTGCTGTTCGGCTGGTTGAGGCTGCCCACGTCCTTGGTGCCGGAGGTCGCGAAGCCGTACGGGTTGGAACGCGAACCCTGGGAGTAGACCGTGCCCGCTGTGATCGTGGCGTTCTCGGCCTCGTACGACGCCGACCAGGGCAGGCTCGCCGTGGTGGGCGTGCCGTGGCCGGCCGGGTTGACGGTGACGCGGTAGGCGGCCATGGGGTCCAGGCCGGTCAGCGGCACGGTGACACCGTGGTCCTTGCTGACGGCGAGGGTGGCGCGGGAGACCACGCTCGGTGCGGCGGCGCCCTCGTAGCCGCTCCAGCCGACGCGCTCCACGGTCACGTCGACCTTGTGTCCGAAGGAGGCCGGTATGTGCTGGAGCACGGTGTCGACGGAGCCGGAGGTGCCGCCGAGGAGGACCTGGGCCTGCTTGCGGCGCGTGTCCAGTGACCCGATGCCCTGCAGGGTGTCGATGGTGTTGGCCTGCGGCGGGGTCGTCGCGACGGTCTTGCCGGTCAGGCCCGCGTACCAGCGCAGCAGCCACCAGCTGCCGTTGGGGATGTTGGTCTGGACGGCGTTGTCGTTGAGGTTGCCCGCGACGTTCCAGTACGCCTGGTCGGCGTAGACCTTGTTCCGTTCGAACATCGACAGCCACTGGACCATCTGCCCGGGGACGGACTGGTCGCGCCGGTTGGCGTACTCGTTGATGCTGACCGGCCGCGCGGTGATGCCGGCGTTCTTCTCGATGGTCCGGTAGGCGGCGAGGTTGGACTCGAAGTTGGCCAGGGAGCCGGGGTCCAGCTCGTGCCAGGTGGTGACGTCCGGCAGGACGTTGTTGTCCTTCGCCCACGGGTAGAAGTCGGCCATGAGGCGGGCGTCGTAGTGGGTCTCGTTGGGGCCGGCGATCCGGGCGTCCGGGATGATCGAGCGGATCTTCTTGTAGACGGTGGCCCAGTCGCTCTCGAACCTGTCACGCGTGCTGGTGTACGTGGCGGTGTCGGAGCTGCCCAGGCCCTGGTACCAGATTCCGTCGGGCTCGTTGAACGGCACCCACACGAAGTCGTCCGCGTCGGGGCGGGCGGCGACCTTGCGGACCATGGTGTCGACCTTGGCCAGGTAGTCGGCCAGGCCGAGGTTCTCGTAGGGCCACTGGGAGTAGTAGTCCTGCATGTAGATCTGGACCTCGCCGCCACCGGCACGGTCGTAGGCGGGCTTGACCGTCAACGCGTCGCCGTTGGGGTGCTGCAGGCCGTCGGGCGCCTTCTGCACGATCGAGGTCATGTGCAGAGGGTCGAGCAGACTGTCGCCGGGAACGCCGTCGTCGCTGAGGCCGTAGAGGGTTCCGTTGGCGCCGTGCATGACGGCGCCGGTGGTCCGGCCGAGGTCCACCGTCAGCTGGGGTGTCGCCGCTTGCGCGGCGGGGATGGTCAGAGCCGTACCCGCGAGGGCTGCGGCGACGACGCCCACGCCCACGAGGGTGCGGAAGCGTCCGGATCTGCTGGCTGTTCGAGGCATGACGGTCCTCCTCCTCCCGCGGCGTTGCGGGAGGCGTGCGGGGCTGGGTGGATCCGGCGTGGGCCGGGGGTACTTGACGGTGCCGCTGGTGATGCCGGAGACGGCGCGGCGCCGGAGGGTGACGAGGACGAACACCGTGTAGGGCTCGTCGCCACCGCGTGGGCGGAGCTCAGATGCCGGTGGCCGAGGTAAGGCTGGGGGCCGGCGACCTGGGTGCGGCTGAGCGGCCGGGGCACCGCATCCAGGTCGCCGGGGGCGGGGTGGGGGGTGGCATGGCGAGGGCGATGGCTGCGAGGTCGTCGCTCTCACCGGCACTGATGCTCATGACCGTGGTGACGTACTGCTTCCTGGTGACCTTCGTGCCGGCCTCCGGGCCCCGGCTCCTGCCGGACAGCGGGGGAGGGGAGGCGCAGGCGGCTTCCAGGAACCGTCGCTGTTCTGTGCTGCGGGGTGCCACCACAGGGCCCTGCCGGGTGGTCGCGCAGCCAGCGGGGCCGATGCCGGACACGAGGACGCTGGCGGACCGGGTCACGTCGGCGAACGGTGCGAGGGCGGTCGCGTCGCGACTGCAGCCCAGCGCCCCGACGGCTGTCCGGGCCTGCTCCTGGGGCTCTTCGTTCACGCTCGCGTGTCCCTCGACGAACCGCGACGTGGAGGAGCAGGAGAGGCCTGTCGCATCTTTGTGACCGGTCACATGCATGCCAGGATTGTGAGCGGTCACAACGTGGGCGTCAAGAGACGGACACATGGGATTCACACTCCGAGTCGCGCAGGTGGTGTCGGCCCGCCCCGACCGTTGGGCGGAGTGCGCAGCTCAGGCCCGCGAGGGCTGCCTCGGTGTGGCCTGTTCTGCGGGAGGGAAAAAAGTTGACCACTTCCACTGGGGCGGACTGAGGGACTGCGTGTCTGGTCGTGGTGTCAGGTGGGGCTCCGTGCGGCCAGGGCCCCCGGTGACTGCTGTCCGTGATCGGTGACAGTGACCGGCGGTGAACGTCGGCGAGGGCGGCCGGGTGAGCTTGTACAAGTGCCCTAACTCTTCCGCGGGTTCGTCCATCACATGGCGGCCCTGTTCCCGGACTACGCCTTCACTCGGTGGGCCTGTACGGGGAGGTGACCCGTCGTGCGGTGCTGGTCGCCTGGCGTTTCTCCGGCACGCTCGCGGGCACCGGCCAGCGCGTGGAGTTCCACGGCGACGACCGGGTGGAACTGGGTGAGGACGGCCTCATCCGGGCCTACCGGTGCCTGTACGACCACAAGTCCGTGCCGGCCCAGATCGAAGCCGCGTCGACGCCGGTCCCGGCGTGAACGAGGCCCCCCGTGTACGCAAGCCGGCGTGGCAGCGCCGCACCGAGATCATGGACGCGGCCGGCGTCGAGTTCGCGGTGAACGGCCTGGCGGGTACGCGGCTGGAGGCCATCGCCGCACGAGTGGGCATCTCGCATCCGCGTGTCGTGCAGATGTTCGGCTCCAAGCGCAGCCTGTTTCTCGCGGTCGTGCACGCCGCCTTCGATCGCGTCGACGTGACGTTCGCCGGGGCCGAGCCCACTCTGTCGGCGCTCGGTGACGCGTACCGACGCCTGCTGCGGCGTGAACACACCGTGGGGCGTAGGCCTACGCGGCGGCCGCCGACGAGACGGTCCGGTTGGAGGTGCGGCGGCGCCAGATGGACCTCCAGGCGTCCGTCGCGCGGTTGACGGGGGCGGACGGGCTGCAGGTGCGCACGTTCTTCGCCACCGGTCTGGTCCTGACGGTCTCCGAGCTGCTCGAACTTCCCGAGCGCCGGGCGGACACGGCTTGGAGCGCCTGGATCCTCGAGCTTGCCGCCCCGCCGGACGGCCACTGAGGCGGTCGTACGCCTCGATTGACAGGCCGGGCGGGCGTACCTGGTGCGGGGAAGTCGCGAAGTCCAGGGGGCGGGAGGCAGGCCAACGCTCTTCGGGCCGGTCGAGACATGGGATGTGTGACAAGGTTTACCGCCGACCAGTGGCCAGCGTCGGCGGGATCGACGGCAGGATACGGGCAGAGTGAGCTATTTCGATACCGACAATGTGCGACTGGAAGAAATCCATCCCATCAATCGCATGCGCGGCTGTTGACACGAGTGGTCGGCATGGTCGAACTTCATTCGTGGCACCGGGGCGATCCAGCCCGTCGAGTGCACCCCCTTCCCCTCCGCACCAGGGATGCTCATGTCGAGTTCGACCAACAGGCGCCAGTTCCTCGCCGGCGCGACAGGCGTGGCCGCGGCGACAGTCGCAGGAGGAGTGATCGGCATCAGTGACGCCCAGGCAGCGCCCCCGACCTACACGCCCGACTGGGACTCGGTGGACCAGCACCCGCCGGCTCCGGAGTGGTTCAAGGATGCAAAGTTCGGCATCTACTTCCACTGGGGTGTCTTCGCCGTGCCGGCCTACGACAACGAGTGGTACCCGCGCAACATGTACATCGACGGCACTGCGGCCAACACCCACCACACAGCCACCTACGGCCCACCCTCGGTCTGGCCGTACCACGACTTCATCAACGGGGCGAAGGACCTCGCGGGCAACACCGCGCAGTTCGCGCCCAGGCTGAAGTCGGCGGGCGGCAACTTCGACCCCGACGAGTGGGTGCAGTTGTTCGTGGACGCGGGCGCACGATTCGCCGGCCCCGTCGCCGAGCACCACGACGGCTACTCGATGTGGGACAGCCGGGTCAACGAGTGGAACTCGGTGGCCAAGGGACCGAAGCTCGACCTGCTGCACCTGTTCACCAAGGCAATTCGCGCCAAGGGGCTGAAGCTGCTGGTGGCGATGCACCACGCGTACAACATGAACGGCTTCTACGACCACGTGCCCGCACAGACCGACCCCAGCCTGAAAAAGCTCTACGGGCAACTCGGTTCGGCGGCGGAGAACCAGCTCTGGTTCGACAAGCTCAAAGAGGTCATCGACCGGGCGAAGCCCGACATCATCTGGCAGGACTTCACGCTGGACAAGGTCGACGAACAGCAGCGGCTGAACTTCCTGTCGTACTACTACAACCAGGCCGACAAGTGGGGCAAGCAGGTCGTCGCCACCTACAAGGACGGGATGAACGGGAAGGGCGAGGTCTTCGACTACGAGCGCGGCGGCCCGGCCGACCTCACCGCCCCCTACTGGCTGACCGACGACAGCATCTCCGATTCCAGCTGGTGCTACACGCAGGGCATCGGCTACTACAGCGTCCAGCAGATGCTCCACTCGTTCATCGACCGGGTCAGCAAGAACGGCAACGTACTGCTGAACATCGCGCCGAAGACCGACGGCACCATCCCCCAGGCGCAGAAGGACGTCCTGTTGGGCATCGGCGACTACCTGAAGCACTTCGGCGAGTCGGTGTACGGGACCCGGGCCTGGACGGCGTACGGCGAGGGCCCGACGAAGATGGGCGGCGGCGCCTTCACCAAGCCGACCGCCGGTACACCCCAGGACATCCGCTTCACCCGTGACAAGGCCAACACCGTTCTGTACGCCACCGTCCTGGGGTGGCCCGGCAGTTCCCTGACGATCAGCACCCTCAACTCGGACCGTATCGACCTGAAGTCGCTGAAGTCGGTGCAGTTGCTCCATGCCGACAAGGGGCGCTGTGTCACCCTGGCCGAACCGGTGCAGGACTCCACGGGGCTGCGTGTGACGCTGCCGTCGGCGGCGCCCTTCAGCGCGCAGGCGTACGTCCTGAAGTTCCGGTTCTCCGACGGCATTCCCGGGCTGCGGCCGCTGCGCGGCGCCGTGGCCTTTCCCGAGGCGGACTACCGCGGGGTCGGCGCGGTCCTTGCCGCCGGTGAGTACGGCAGCGACGACCTGCGACTCGCCGGTCTGGACCGCCGTAGCCTCTCCTCCCTGCGGCTCGCGCCGGGTTACCAGGTGATCGGTTTCTCCGGCGACGACTTCACCGGGACCTCCTGGACGTTCACCGCCGACACCCGCGATCTCCGGACCACCGGCAGCAACAAGATCGTCTCGCTGAAGGTGCAGTTCAGCCCGTCCACCTCCTTCCGGATCACCAACGTCACGGACGGGCTCGCCCTGGACAGTGGCGGCGCCGTCGCGTCGGGCGCGAACCTCAAGCAGTGGGCCTGGGACGGTAGCCCCAACCTCCAGTGGCGGGCGGTCGAGGCCGGTGACGGCTACTACAAGCTGGTCAACGTCGCCAACGGCATGGTCGCCGACGGCTGGGGTGACGCGGCCGACGGCGCCGCCGCTCGCCAGGCACCGTGGAACGGCGGCAGCAACCAGCAGTGGACGATCACCCATCGGGGCGACGGCCGTTACTCGATCGCCAACCGCACCACCGGTCTGGTCCTCGACGGGGGCGGCAACGTGGCCTCGGGTTCCCTCACCAAGCAGTGGACGTACGACGGCAGCACCAACCTGATGTGGACCTTCACCGCCCTGTGAGGCGCACTCCGGTGCTACAGGCGGCCGCCCGCGCGGAAGGACACCGCGGGCGGCCACTGGGTCTCCGCGACCAGAACGAGCATCTGGCGGTCCCCAACCAGCCTGCTACGTAAGGGAGTCGGAGCCGCTTTCCGGACGTGCCTCCTGGAACGCCCATTGCTGTTCCCCCGACCCGTCGCGAGGCGTCGCCACCACGTGCCGGGTCTCCGTACCGGACTCGGCGGCCAGGGCGAGACCCTGGTGGCGGTCCGGCAGGAGTTCCCCGCTGCCGGTCAGGACGTACGACACCTGGTCGGGCCGGTCCGTGCAGGAAGCGAGGCGCACGCGCGGACCGCCGGGGTCGGTGGCCAGGCACAGGGACGGGTCGGCGCCGCTGCGCAGCGTGCCGTCGAACTCGTACGACCACTGCTGGGACACGGCGGACGAACACCGCGCCAGACGGGCTTCGGCCCCGGAGTCGACCGGGCCGGCCACGTCCAGGCAGAGCCCGGTGGCGGCATTGCGCAGACTGCCGTCGGTGGTCGTCCCGGGCTCCGACAGGGAAGCGGAGGACGGGGCTGCGTCGACGGGCAGCGCGCTGGGGTCGGGGCTCGTCGAGACGCCGGCGGGGACCCCCCAGTCGGGGACACCGGGCATGCCTTGGCCGTCGTCGGACCAGCCCCGCGCGGCCAGGACGACCGCCAGCAGGGCGAGCGAGGTGAGACCCGCACCGACGGCCGCCGCCGTACGGTGTCTGCCGTCCGCTCCGGTCCGGTGCCGGCGGCCGGCCGTCGAGGTGGCCGTCGCCTCCGTGGCCGACCAGTCCGCGGGGTTGCTGCGGCCCGGCCGTGAGGCGACATAGCGGCGACCGCCCCAGCCGAGCACGGCATCAGCGAGCAGAACTTCCAAACCGCCCTCGAAACAAGCGAGTTGCTCAAGAGCATGCCGGCAGTGCGGGCATTGCCCCAGATGCAGACGGGCATCGGTGGGCAGTGTGCCGTCCCTGCGCGCGGCGACGTCGATGAGACGGTTGTGGAAGCGGCATTCCGAGGACGGTGCCAGTTCCCTGTGCGCGCGTACGACACCCGCCCGGAATTGTTCGCGGGCTTGCCCCAACGCACTGGTCGCGGTGACCGTGTCGAATCCCGACAAACCGGCTGGTATGTCTATGGGTTCAGCCTCGACCTCGGTGTGCCACAACAGGCATTGGGAAATTGCGGGCAGCGCCACGAAGGCGCGTTCCGCGAGTTTCCGGCTCGTGGCTACCCCGGGTTTCGCCGTGTGCAGACCGCGGCCGCCGGTGGGTTTGCGGAGCTCCGGCATGGCCGCGCAGGCTCCGTCGTCCGCGGCCCAGGCGCGGACGGTCTCGCGCACGGCCACGAGGAGTTGCGGGCGCAGTGCTCCGTCGGGGGTGCCGTCCTCGAACCGGTTGAGTACCTGGTGGAAGGCGCTGGTCGCCGCGAGCGGGGCTGCGGCTGTCGCGGTGGCCAGGCAGAGCAGGGCGTAGTCGCGGGCCGACGACCAGTGCCGGGCGAGGAGTAGGGCCGTGGCGTGCTGTCGTTCGGTGTCCTGGCCGCTCAGTTGGGTGAAGAGGTCCCGGTCCGATTCTCCCGGGGTCAGTCCGGGGCGGGGCGGGTGCGGCGGGCGTGGGGGGTAGGGGGACGGCACGTAACCAATTTCCTTTCCAGGCGCAGAATGGCATGCCAATTGACGCCCTGTCGGAAAGCGGGGAGTGATTGGTGCATACCTGCAGGGCAGCCTGTTCGGCTGGTCAAGCCGCGGCTGCCCTAAGGGGAGCCTCACCTTCGCATGTACGCCACACAGGAAACAAGAACTTCCACTGACTCATCTTCAAAGTCTTGGGAATTCGAAATGTTACCGACGGTAGCTCGCTGGTCTATTGGAAATGGTGACCAAGTGCCGGGAAGGGGGGACGGATTCGGGCGCTTCGAAATCGATGATCATTTGACCCCAAGGTCCAGGTGCCGCACGTGAGTTGGGGGAAAGGGCGGATGCGGTGGATCCAATATGTCCGCCCCTGCATCTCCCAAAAGCGGAGAAAAAGAACGGGAAGTGCGTCATCGCCCCGAGGTGGGCATAGACGCGAACGAGTGCGACAGGGCGGCCCGCTCCTCCAGCTCACCGGGTCCGCAGCCGGACGCCACGGGCGGCACAGGACCAGGAAACAGCCCGCCGCGGCCAGGGCGAGGCCCAGCACCGACAGGGCCATGGGCAGTGCGGTGCCCTGGCCGCCGAGACCGGCCAGGGCCGGGGCGACGGCGCCCATGAGGAACTGTGTGGTGCCCAGGAGTGCCGATGCACTGCCCGCGGCGTGCGGGGCACGCTGAAGGGACAGGGCCGTGGTGGTGGGCAGGATCATGCCGACCGGGCAGGCCGCGAAGAACAGCGCGGTGGCGATCCACGGCAGGCCCGCATGCGTGAAGGCGGCCAGGACGACCAGGGCGGTGCCCGCGGCGACCACACGGCAAGTCCCGTCGCCAGGATGCGGAACGAGGGGAAGCGTCCGAGGAGCCACTTGCCGTTGAGCTGCCCGGTGGCGACCATGCCGACCGAGTTGAGGGCGAAGAGCAGGCTGTACGTCTGCGGGGAGGCGCCGTAGACCTCCTGCAGGGTGAAGGGAGAGCCGGCGATGTAGGCGAACAGGGCGGCGAAGCCGAGGCTGCCGGTGAGCAGATAGCCCGAGAAGCGCCCGTCGCCGACGAGGCCGCGCATCGTGCGCAGGGTGTCGGGAAGTCCCCCTCGACGGCGCCGGCCGGCCGGCAGGGTCTCGGTCAGCAGCGCGGCGGTGGCCGCCAGGACGATCAGGCCCAGCAGGGTGAGGGTGACGAACACGCCGCGCCAGGAGGTCAGGCGCAGCAGTTGGGCGCCGAGCACGGGGGCGAGGATCGGCTGCGTGCCCTCGGCCCAGACGGTGGCCTTTCCGCCGTGTGCGGGCAGCCGGTAGATGACACCGGGCACGGAGTCCGTGACGTAGACCTTCTTGGCGTGCTGGTCGAGGGCGAGGCCGTTGGGCAGTCCGTCGGCGGGCAGGGCGGCGATGCGGTGCGGGCGGCCACCGGGGCGTACGGCCCAGATGCCGGTGAGGTCGGCGGTGCCGGTGGCGTAGGTGACGTACGGGGTGCCGTCGTCGGCGCGGGCGATGCCTCCGACGAATGCCCTGCCCAGGTTGGGGGTGCTCGCCTTGGCCGGGGCGGGCAGCGTGGCCAGGACGTGCGGTCGGCCGCCGGGAGTGACCCGGACGATCTGCCGGGCGAAGGAGAAGGTCAGGTACGCCGCCTCGGTGCGGTCGTCTCCGGGGTGACTCCCTGCGGTGCTGCTTCCCCCTCGACGTGTCTGTCGTCGTTTCACCACCGCGTGTCCTGCTTCCACCTTGCGGGCCATGGTGCCGAGGGAAATGGTGGATGCCGTTCCGGAAAGGCGTCCGCGGTGCGGATTTTCCCGAGGCCTCTGACGCCGCCTGCGGTTGGTCTCATGAGCCCCCTCCGAGGTGCGGCCGGCGGCCGGCGGCCCTTTCCTGGAACCGTCCCACCATTTCGCTGCGAGGAGCCGAGCATGAGCACCCTGTCCTTCAAGGTCCTGGATCTGGACTTTCCGGCTGGATCCAGGAACAAGACCGCGACGCTGGTCACCGGTGAGAGTGAGGCGTTGCTGGTGGATGCCGCGTTCACTCGCGCGGACGGTCACCGGCTGGCGGCCGAGATCCTGGACTCCGGCAAGACGTTGAGCACGGTCTTCGTCAGCCATGCCGACCCCGACTTCTACTTCGGTGCCGAGGTGATCGCGGACGCGTTTCCCGACGCGGTGTTCGTGGCGACCCCGCTGGTCATCGAGCACATCCAGGACTCCTACGAGGGCAAGCTGAAGGCGTGGTCGGCGCTGGGTGCGAACCTGCCCACCCGTCTGGTCGCCCTCACCCCGCTCACCGGCGACCTCACCCTGGAGGGCCACCTCTTCGAGCTGAGGGGCGGCCCGGCCGGTCTGCCCGACCGGCACTACCTGTGGCAGGCGGAGTCCCGCGCCCTGCTGGGCGGGGTGCTGCTCTTTCAGCAGGAGCACGTCTGGGTCGCCGACACCCCCACCCCCGGTGACCGCGCCGCCTGGATCACTCTGCTGGACGAGATGGCCGCCCTGGACCCGGAGCTGGTGGTGCCCGGTCACCGGCTGCCGAACACGCCCGCGGATGTGTCCGCGATCTCGGCGACCCGTGAGTACCTGGTCGCGTTCGAGGAGGAGCTGGCGGCGGCGGCCGACGGTGCGGCGCTGACCGAGGCGCTGGTCAAGCGTTATCCCGGTAACGGCATGCTGATCGCCGCGCAGATCGGTGCGAAGGTCGCCAAGGGGGAGATGAAGTGGGGCTGACCGTGAGTGAGTTCGCCGTGTCGTCGGCGCCGGCTGATGTCGTGCGCCGTCAGTACCTTGCCTCGGCGGCCGGGGACCTGGAGGCGTTGCGGGCCACGCTGGCGCCGGATGTGGAGTGGACGGAGATGGCCGGGTTCCCGCTGGCCGGGACCTACCGCACCCCTGAGGGGGTCACCTCCAACGTGATGGAGCAGCTGGGCAAGGAGTGGGAGGGCTGGGCGGCGCATGACGACAGGTATGTCGTGGAGGGGGAGAACGTCGTGGTGCTGGCGCGCTACACGGCGGCCAACAAGGCCACCGGCAAGGCGATCGATGTGCGGGTCGCGCACCACTTCGTCGTACGCGGCGGACTCATCGTGCGCTTCGAGCAGTTCGTCGACACCGCCCTGGTCCGCGACGCCATGAACCCCTGACCACACCACCCCACCCCGCACCACCGCTCGTACCTGAGGACGCACCTGATGAACCCGACCGTCGTACTGGTCCACGGCGCGATGCACACCCCGTGGATCTTCGACCCGCTGTGTGAGCGGTCCACCGCCCGCGGTATCACCTCCCGCGCCGTGCAGCTGCCAGCAGCAACCCCGACAGCGCCGCCGCCCAGGGCCTGACCGAGGACGTCGCCGTGGTCCGCGCCGCGATCGAGGCCGTCGACGGGCCCGTCGTGCTCGCCGCCCACTCCTACGGCGGTGTGCCCGCCACCTGGGCCGCCGCCGAGGAGGACCGGGTCGCCGAACTCGTCCACATAGCCGCCTTCGCGCTGGACGCCGGTACCTCGATGACGGAGTGGATGGGCGGAGGCTTCCCGCCCACCTGGATCCACTCCGCCGACGGGCTCGCCGTCAAGGCAGGTGACGCGGAGGAGTCCATCTTCAGCGGGGTCGATCCCGTCCTGACCGCAGAGGCCGTCAAGCGCCTCAACTGGCAGGGCATGCGCGCCTTCACCGAGACGCTGGGCGCCGCACCGACCGACGTTCCGCTGACGTATGTCGTGGCCACCGAGGACCCGGCGCTCCCGCCCGCGGTCCAGGAACAGTGGGCCGCGCGCGCCGCCCACAGCCTGCGTGTTCCCTCCGGGCACTCCCCGCACCTCTCGCACGCCGTGGAGGTCGTCGCCCTCCTCGCGGAGGCGGTCGCTCGCGCCGAGAAGTAGATCGCGGCGGCCGGCTCCCGGCGTTCACGGACGCCGGGAGCCGTCGGTCCCGTCCAGCCCCACGGCCGGGAACCGGAGAGTCCGGTGGCTCCACCTGCGCAGCGAAAGCATCGCTGATGGGCGTGCAAGGACGCGGTCTCGCGGCATCGATGGCGCGGGGTGCCAGAATGACGGCTTCAACGGGCGAGGGGATGGGGAAAGGCGACCGTGCCGGACAACCGATCAGAAACACCTCCGACGGATGACGCGCAGGACACCGAGGAGCGGACCGGTCGCGGCGACGGACCGGCAGCGGTGACCATCGCCTACATCGCCGAGTCCGCGGGTGTGTCGGTGCCCACCGTGTCGAAGGTGCTCAACGGCCGGTCCGGAGTGTCCGACGAGACCCGTGCCCGTATCGAGGAACTGATCAGCCGGTACGGCTACCGCAAACCTCCCAAGAGCCGCAGCAATCTCGTGGAGCTGGTGTTCCGCGAGCTGGAGAGCATGTGGGCCGTGGAGATCATCCGCGGTGTCGAACGCGCGGCCCGCCGGAACAAGATCGGTGTCCTGGTGTCGGAGTTCGGCCTCCAGGACACCCCCACCAGGACGATCGACGAGACGGTCGGACGGCGCCCGCAGTGTGTGCTGTCCGTGTCCCAGTTGTCGGAGAGGGAACGGGACCAACTGAGGGCGAAGGGCATCCCGTTCGTCGTCTTCGATCCGAACGAGGAGCTCCCCGACGACGTGCCGTTCGTCGGCGCCACCAACTGGAGGGGCGGTCACGCCGCGACCCGGCACCTGGTCGACCTGGGACACCGGCGCATCGCCATGATCACCGGACCCGACCATCCTTTCTGCCGTGCGCGCCAGGGCGGTTACTCCTCCGCTCTCGTGGAGGCCGGTCTGCCGGTGGATCCGGACCTCGTGGTCAAGACCTTCCTCACCCGTGAGCACGGCTGCGAGGCCGCGCTCGATCTGCTCTCCCGGTCCGACCGCCCCACCGCCGTCTTCACCGCCAACGACATGCAGGCCCTCGGCGTCTACCAGGCCGCACGCAAGGTCGGGCTGAGCATCCCCGAGGACCTGAGCGTGGTGGGCTTCGACGACGTACCCGCCGTGGCCTGGGCGGACCCGCCGCTGACCACCGTTCACCAGCCGTTGGCGGACATGGCGGTGGCCGCCACCGAGCTGGCCCTGGCGCTGGGCCGTGGCGAGGACGTGCCCCAGGTGGGAGTGGAGATCGCCACCACCCTCACCATCCGCGAGAGCACGGCCCCGCCGAAGAGCTGACCGGGACCCGGGCGCCGGGTCCGGCACCCGAGGCGTGACCGTCAGCCGACGGTGCCGGTCACCGAGCTTGCGGACTTCGTCACGCGGTACGTCACGGTGGCGCCGCTCCAGAAGTGGAAGACGAGCGTCGCCTGCGCGTTGTCACGCAGCGAGTTGAGGAAGTCGGCGGTCAGACCGAGGCCGTTGCCCGGGTAGTCGGGGCTGAACGACACGTTGAACTCCTGGTAGGGGCTCCAGTTGACCGGGCCGGCGTTGGTGCCGTCGGCGTAGGTGGCCTCCATGGTCGCCAGCTGGTCACCGCGGTACTGGGTCGGGATGGTGAGACCGTTGGTGTTGCCGCCGGCGTTGGACAGCACCGGACGGTCGTGGGTGATCACGCGGATCGGCCAGGGGAGACCGCCGGAGAACCTGGCCTCGATCGTCGCGTTGGTCCCGTAGGCGCGGTTGCCGGCCAGCCGGGTCAGCGCGGAGGCCGTGAGGGTGAGCTGGTTGCCGGAGACGGTGTAGTCCCGGCCCTGGGCGAGTTTCGTGCTGCCCTGCCAAAGGCCCTGGAACGTGAGGCCGTTGGGGTTGAGGGTGAGTGTCCGGGCTGTGATCGCGCCGCCCTTCGCGAGGAAGACCTGATCCGAGGAGGCGGTTCCCGAGCGGGTGGTCCAGCTCGACTTGATCCGGTTGATCAGCTCGGGGTCGGTCCACTGCAGCGTGGTGCGGCTGAGGAAGGCGAAGGTCCCGGGGTCCCACAGGGCCGTGGTCACGCCGGCGGCGCGGGCGTCGCTGCCGAACTGCTCGAAGTACTTGAAGGCCTCACCCCGTTCCACGCGGGAGGGGTGGTTCTGGTCGGGGTACGCCAGCAGGCCGTATTCGCCGAGGTAGACGGGGATTCCCTTGGAGGTGAAGGTGGCGCGGAGCCGGTTGAAGTTGTCGGTCATGTCCTGCTGCGAGGTGGCGTCGAAGCGTGTGCCGCCCGCGACGTTCACACTGAACGGGTAGTAGCCGTAGTAGTGCACGGTGACCACGAGGTTGGGGTCGTTGAACGACTTCATCTCGCTGGACAGGGCGTCCAGGAAGGTCTGGCCGGAGTTGGTGTGGAGGGTGGGCAGGACGAGCAGACGGGTCGCGTTGTTGCCGCCGGACTGACGCACCACGGTGTGGAACACGGTGTTCAGTTCGTCGTTGTACTGGATGCCCTGGGCGTCGGTGGTGTTGTTGAACTGCGGCTCGTTGTTGCTCTCGAAGAGCAGGGTCTGGGGGGAGTCCCTGAACTTCGCGGCTATCTGGGTCCAGGTGGCCTTGAAGCGGGCCAGGACGTTGTCGTGGTCGGTGGGCATGGAGGAGATCCACTGCCACGAGTCGTGGTGGACGTTGAGCACGACGTACAGGCCGTCGGCCCGGGCCCAGTCGACCACCTGCTTGACGCGGTTCATCCAGGTCGCGTCGATCGTGTACGGGGCGGTGGAGGACTGGTGGCCGCTCCAGGTGACGGGGATGCGGACGCTGCGGAAGCCCTGGGCCTTGATGGTGTCCAACAGGGTCTTGGTGGCAGCCGGGTTGCCCCAGGACGTCTCGTCGGGGATGGCGTCCAGGGTGTTGCCGAGGTTCCAGCTGGGCTGCATCGCGGCCACCGCGCTCATGGGGCTCAGCGCCTTGTACCCGAGTGCCGCGGACCCGTCCTGGTGGGCCGGTGCCGCGAAGGCGGTGGTGCCGGCCGGCCCGATCGCGGCGATCAGTGCCACGAGGAGGCCGAGCAGGCGGCCGGGGCGGCCTCTGCGGTCGTGCGTTCCCTTCATGTCCTTGACCCTTCTCTGTCGGCCGAGCGGACGCTCCGCCCGTGGGGGGAATGGCGGTCGAGACAGGACAGGCCGTCCGTGGACGACAGCGGGCCCTGGTTCAGGGCGCGAGCGGCTCGTAGTCGAACCAGTCGAAGTGGACGGTGCCGGCCGCGGCGTACATACCGATGACCCGGCCGGTGAAGCCGCCGGCCACCTCGGTCGACAGATAGCGGCCGTCGAGCTCGCCGAGTGCGCAGAACGTGCCGTCCGGCTCCTCGATGCCGAACGTGATGATGTCGGGGCCGGTGCGGGGGCTGTCGGGAGTGGTGTCGGAGACGTCGAGGCCGAGGATCACGGGTCCGGCGGGCACGGGCCGGGATGCCACGACGGTGCGCAGCGGTCCGGCCCGGCCGACGACGCGCACCTCGCCCTCGGACGCCTCGATCTCGTAGTGGTGCTCCTCGTCCAGGCGGACGGCGAGCCCACCGCGGCCCTCGGCCGGATCGGTCCGGGTGCGCACCCGGCAGGTCGGATGCTGCTGACGGCGGCCGACGAACACGACGTCGGGCTCGTCCAGGGAGCCGCCGCGGGCACGCAGGGTCAGCCAGCCGGACCGCTCCTTGGTGGTGCAGTTCTCGGCGGGGCGGTCACGCACGGAGATCCACTGCGGGCGCAGTTCGCCGAGGTCGAAGTCGTCGCGGACCTCCTCGGCGGGGCCGGGGACCAGCGGCCAGGCGGGCACGGGCAGGACGGACGGCACCTCGCCGACGACCGGCCAGTCGTCCACCCAGGTCACGGGTACCAGGAAGGTCTCCCGGCCGAGCACGTGCCAGCCGGGGGTGCCGCCGCGCGGTCGTACGCCGAGCAGGACCATCCACCAGGAGCCGTCGGGAGCCTGGACGAGGTCCGCGTGCCCGGTGTTCTGGATGGGGTGGTCGGTGCCGCGGTGGGTGAGGACCGGGTTGTCCGGGCACGGCTCGAACGGTCCGTCCGGCGTGGTGCCGCGGGCGATCGACACGCCGTGGCCGCGTTCGGTGCCGCCCTCGGCGATCAGGAGGTACCAGTACGCGCCGATCCGGTACAGGTGCGGTGCCTCGGGGGCCTTGGCGCCGGGGCCGCCGGACCAGACTCTGTGGGGGGTGCCGTAGGTCTGCCCGGTGTTCGGGTCGATGCGGACCTGCGAGACGCCCGCGACCGTGCACCAGCAGGTGCCGTCCCGGTCCCACGCCAGATCGGGGTCGATGCCGGGGACCCCCGGTGCCGGGACGGGGTCCGACCACGGTCCGGCGGGGTCGGTGGCGGTGACGATCAGATTGCCGCCGCCCTCACTGCAGTTGGTGACGATCAGCCAGAAGCGACCGTCGTGGTGGCGCAGGGTGGGGGCGTAGATCCCGCCCGAGGACGGCATGTCGGCAGGCAGCCGCAACTGGCTCGGCCGGTCCAGGGCGTTGCCGATCTGCGTCCAGTGCACCAGGTCCCGACTGTGGAAGACGGGGATGCCGGGGAAATACTCGAAGCTGGAGCAGACGAGGTAGTAGTCGTCCTCGACGCGGCAGACGCTGGGGTCGGGGTGGAAGCCGGGGATGACGGGGTTGGCCGGGCCGGCGACCGCACGCAGTGGTTCTGACACTCGGTCAAGTCCTCACAGATGGGAAGAATCGGTGCGTTCGAAGCGCGTCGAAGCGCTTCACCTGGCGGTGAAGGGTATTCACGGTTTTCTCGCGAAACAAGAGAAATGAAAACGAGAAACTTTCTTACTGCCTGGTCGTTGACAGCCCCATCGAGCCGATGGCAGCGTCGAAGCGCTTCAATTCCTCCCGACCAGCCTGCAGACCCGACCAGCCTGCAGAGAGGATCGCTCGTGGGTTCTGCCTCCCTGTCCACCGCCGATCGGCTTCCGTTCCGCGACCCCGCGCTGCCGATCGACAAGCGTGTCGACGATCTGCTCGGCCGGCTCACGCCCGACGAGCGGATCGCGCTGCTGCACCAGTACGCACCGGCTGTCGAGCGCCTCGGCGTCGCCGCGTTCCGCACCGGCACGGAGGCACTGCACGGCGTGGCCTGGCTCGGTGAGGCGACCGTCTTCCCGCAGGCCGTGGGGCTGGGTGCGACCTGGGACGAGGACCTCGTGCGCGAGGTGGCCGACGCCGTCTCGGTCGAACTGCGTGCCTTCCACCACCACCGCCCGACGGCGAACGGCGTCGGCGTCAACAGCCTGCAGGCCTGGGCGCCCGTGGTGAACCTGCTGCGCGACCCGCGCTGGGGCCGCAACGAGGAGGGCTACTCCGAGGACCCGGTGCACACCGCACGGCTCGGCACGGCCTACTGCCGCGGCCTGGCCGGAGACCATCCGACCTACCTGCGTGCGGCCGGTGTGCTCAAGCACTTCCTCGCCTACAACAACGAGGACGACCGCTGCACCACATCCTCCGGCCTGCGCCCCCGTGTCCTGCGGGAGTACGACCTGGCGGCCTTCCGCCCGATCATCGCCTCGGGCGCGGCGACCGGTGCGATGGCCGCCTACAACCTCGTCAACGGCCGCCCCTGCCACGTCAGTCCGCTCCTGGACGAACTGCGCGACTGGGCCGCGCCGACCGGGCACGAGCTGTTCGTCGTCAGCGACGCCGAAGCACCCTCCAACCTGGTCGAGCAGGAGCACTACTTCGCCGACCACGCCGAGGGCCACGGCGCCGCGCTGAGGGCCGGCATCGACAGCTTCACCGACCAGAACGAGGACAGCCACATCACGGTCGGCCGGCTCTGCGAAGCCCTGGAGCGCGGCCTCATCGACGAGGACGACATCGACCGCGCGGTCCGGCGCCAGCTGCAACTGCGCTTCCGGCTCGGCGAGTTCGACCCCGACCTCGACCCGTACACCGGAATCGGCCCGGAGGCGATCGACAGCCCCGAGCACCGCGCCCTCGCCCTGCGCGCCGCCACCGAGTCGGTGGTGCTGCTCAAGAACGACGGTCTGCTGCCCCTGACGGCGGAGCGCTCACCGCGGATCGCCGTTATCGGCCCGCACGCCGACCGCCTGTACGAGGACTGGTACAGCGCCACCCTGCCCTACCAGGTCGGCATCGCCTCCGGGCTGCGCGCGAAGGCGGGCGACGTCGTGACCGTGGAGGGCGCCGACCGGATCGCCCTGCGCTCCCGCACCACGGGAGAGCCACTCGGCGGGACCGCGTACGACGTCACCGAATGGGGCGACGGGGTGCTGACCCTGCGCGACGCGGAGACCGGCCGCCACCTCACCCGCAAGGACGACGACTCGCTCACCGCCGACCGGGAGGTGATCAAGACCTGGTTCATCGACGAGAGTTTCCTGCTGGAACCCGATCCTCGCGGCGACGCCGACACGGTGCTCCTGCGCAACGTCCGCACCGGCCGCTACGCCGCGGTCGACCCCTCCGACGGCACGGTCACCATCACCGCCGCCACCCCGCAGGAAGCCGAACGCTGGCAGCGCGAACTGCTGCGCGACGGCACGGCCGAAGCCCGCAGCGCCGCCGCGGCGGCCGATGTCGCCGTCGTCGTCCTCGGCAACCACCCGCTCATCAACGGCCGCGAGACCGAGGACCGCACGGGCACCGCACTGCCCGCCACCCAGGAGGCCCTGCTGCGAGAGGTGGCCGCGGTGCGCCCGGAGACCGCGCTGGTCGTCATGAGCAGCTACCCCTACGCCGTCGACTGGGCCGACGCGCACCTGCCCGCCGTGGTGTGGACCTCCCACGGCGGGCAGGAAACAGGCGGAGCGCTGGCCGCCGTACTGCTCGGCGAGGCCGACCCGTCGGGCCGGCTGCCGCAGACCTGGTACCGCGGCGACCACGAACTCCCGCACCCACTGGACTACGACGTGATCAAGGCCGGCTGGACCTACCAGTACCACCGCGACGCACCCCTGTACGCCTTCGGCCACGGCCTGTCCTACACCGACTTCACCTACGGCGACCTGCGGCTGTCCACGGCGACGGTGCCGCAGGACGGTGAGCTGGACGTCTCGGTGACGCTGTCCAACACCGGGGCGCGGTCCGGCACCGAGGTGATCCAGCTCTACGTCCGTGCCGTGGACGCCCGTTACGAGGCGCCCCGGCTCAAGCTCGCCGACTTCCGCAAGGTGCGGCTGGAGCCCGGGGAGAGCCGCGAGGTGACCTTCCGGCTGCCCGTCGAGCGGTTCGCGCACTGGGACGTCGCCACGGGCGCGTTCACCGTGGACCCCGGTGCCCACGAGATCCTCGTCGCCCGCTCCGCGGAACACGTCGTCCTGACCGCGCCGTTGACGGTGACCGGGCCCGCACCCGCACCCCGTGTGGTGGTCGGCCGGCGCGTCCTGGCCGCCGACTTCGACGACTACACGGACGTCACCCTCGTCGACGCCACCCGCAGCGCGGGCGACGCGGTCACCCCGACCGAACCCACGTCCCCCGCGACGCTGGTGTTCAAGGCCCTCGACCTGTCCGGCGTCAACCGGTTCGAGGCGGACGTCGCGCGTGGCGGAACCGGCACGGGCGAGGCACGCCTTGAGATCCGGGCCGGCGACCGGCTCCTGGCGGAGCTCGCCGCACCGGTCACCGGCAGCCGGTACGCGTGGACCACGGTGAGCGTCGACGTGGCGGCACCCGGCGACGGCGTCCACGACCTGCGGCTGACCCTGCACGGCGACTTCCGCATCTCCTCCTTCTCCTTCAACTCGTCGCAGGAGACGGCCGTATGACCGGCCCCGCGTTCCCGGCGCTGCCTCCCGGATTCCGCTTCGGCGTCGCCACCGCCGCCTACCAGATCGAGGGCGCCCACGACGAGGACGGCCGCGGCCCCTCCATCTGGGACACCTTCAGCCACACCCCGGGCCGTACGCTCGGCGGTGCCACCGGCGACACGGCCACCGACCACTACCACCGCTACCGCGAGGACGTCGCGCTGCTGCGCGGCCTCGGTGTCGACACCTACCGGTTCTCGATCGCCTGGTCCCGCCTGCTGCCCGAGGGCACCGGCCGGGCCAACGCCAAGGGGCTGGACTTCTACGACCGCCTGATCGACGAGTTGCTGGCCGCCGGCATCGCACCCGCCGTCACCCTCTACCACTGGGACCTGCCGCAGCCCCTGGAAGACCGGGGAGGCTGGCGCGTCCGGGACACCGCGGAGGCCTTCGCGGCCTACACGACGCTCGCCGCCGAACGCTACGGCGACCGGGTCCAGCGCTGGATCACTCTCAACGAGCCGTACTGCTCCGCCTTCGTCGGTTACGCCGAGGGCCGGCACGCGCCCGGCGCGCAGGAGGGCCGCGGCGCCCTGGCGGCCGCCCACCACCTGCTCGTCGGCCACGGACTCGCGGTACGGGCGCTGCGGGCGGCGGGTGCCCTGGACGTCGGCATCACCCTCAACCTGGACCGGATCCACGCCGCCTCGGACCGGCCCGACGACATGGCGGCCCGCCGCCGTGCCGAGACCCTGCACAACGACATCTGGGCCGAGCCGCTGTTCGCCGGCCGCTACCCCGCGCACGAGGCCGAGACCTGGGCCGGGCTCGCCGACGGCCCCTGGCGCCGAGGGGACGACCTGACCGTGATCGGAGCCCCGCTGGACTTCGTCGGCCTGAACTACTACCGGCCGATCTGCGTGACCGCGGCAACCCACCGGGAGTCCGATCCCGAGCAGCGCACCGCGGTCGACATCGGGGTGGCCGAGGTGGACCCCTACGGTACCCGGCACACCACCATGGGCTGGCCGGTCGTCCCCTCCGCACTCACCGAACTGCTCCACCAACTCCGCGACCGCTACCCGGGGTTGCCCCCGGTCTGGATCACGGAGAACGGCTCCGCCGAGGCCGACACCCGCACCCCGGACGGCCAGGTCCACGACCCCGACCGGACCCGCTACCTCGCCGACCACCTCCAGGCGCTCGCCGACGCCGTCGACGCCGGCGCCGACGTGCGCGGCTACTACCTCTGGTCGCTGCTCGACAACTTCGAGTGGGCTCGCGGCTACGGCCAACGGTTCGGCCTGGTCCACGTCGACTACGACACCAGCACCCGCACCCCCAAGGACAGCTACCACTGGTACCGGGACCTGATCGCCGCCCACCGCGCCAGGACGAAGGACAACTGAAGGGGCCGGAAGGTGGCGAATTCCCGGCCCCTTCAGTACGGGTTCTCAGCGTCGGATCACCCGGTCACTGGATCGTCCACGCCTGGTTGGGCTGGTTCAGTGACATCCACTGATCGATGGCGGCCCCGTCGGCCGTCGAGGCGCCGCCGATCTCCAGGACCTGCCTGCTCCCGAAGTTGCGGATGACGTACCCACCGGTGGTCGGCTCGAAGTACCACAACTGGCTGTTGCTGCCGCTGTAGGTGTTCTGCTCGAGCTTCACGCCCTTGAAGTGGCTCGACTGATCGATGTCCAGGGCCTTGCCGCTGTTCCTGTTCACGATCTTGTAGAGCCGGCCGCTGACCCGCACGATGTTCCATTGCTGGTTGGTGCCGCCGTTGCCCGGCCACTGGACCACGCTCGCCCCGTCGGCGGTGGAGGCCTGGTACACGTCGGCCAGCTGCCCGCTGTTGGCGTTCTTGAGCGTGTAGTACGTCGAGGGGTTGACGTTCGGTGCAGCGGTCGAGTCCTCCAGCGCGCCGCCCGCTTGCTGCACGCTGAAGTCGGCGATGAAGAAGTACGCGCCGTCGGTCTTGGCGACCCGTACGTAGCGGAACTTCTGGCGGGTGTCGATGTCACCCGTGAGCGTCGACGCGAGCGGCAGGGTGGCGGCGTCCTGGCGTCCCAGCACGGTGTAGGTGGCGAAGGACGGGTCGTTGGAGGCCCGGATCTCGAACCCGCTGCGGGTCTCGGGCTGGTCGATGTCCTGGCGCGTCGTCAGGGAGTACTGCCCGAGCCGGTACGCCTGGCCCAGGTCGACCTGCCACCAGGCAGAGGTGTCGCTCCCGGTGGGAGACCAGCCGGTGGAACCGTCGTTGTCGTCGGCGCGGGACGCCGCCCAGCTGGAGTTGAAGACCGAGGAGGCCGACGTGGGCTTGTTGTACGCGAGGTTGAGCTTCGCCGACAGGCCCTGGTATGCGGGCTCCAGCCCGGACGCCTTCATCACCGAGGTGCCCGTGGTGGCGTTGCCGGTGAGCGTCATGTTGGAGCCGTTGGCGTTCTGGTTGATGAAACCGTCGGTGCGCGACAGCACGTTGTTCGAGAGAGTCATGTTGTTCGACCCCTCGTCCATGTAGAGGCCGGATACGGCGGATCCGCAGGCGGACGGCGTGCGCACCGCGTCGTGAACGTAGTTGCCGCTGACGACGGTGCCGGGGTCGTTGGAGAGGTGGTAGATGCCGGCGGTGTCGCACAGCCGGTTCACCACGTTGCCGATCCGGTTGTAGCTGATGCTGTTGTTGCCCTCGGCGTTGGCGGCGGCCTGCCAGCCCCAGCCGAGTGAGATGCCCGCCCACGGGGCGTCGGTGATGTCGTTGTGGTTGATGGTGGTGCTGTTGACGAAGCCCGCGTTGATGCCGGCGGTGCCCAGGTAGTCCTCGCCGATGCGAGTGATCAGGTTGTCGTTGACCGTGACGTTCTTGACGACCTCGCGCGGATCCTCACCGGCCGGGGAGGTCGGCGGGTTGTAGACGGTGTGGTACTCCACCGTGGGGTCGGAGAACTTGCCCACCATGATCCCGTTGCCGGCGATGTCGTAGACGGTGTTGCCGGTCGCGCTGCTGTCGTGGACACCGTGGGACAGGTCGAGGGCGGTGGCCCCCATCTGCGTGAAGGTGTTTCCGGTGAAGGAGACGCGGTCGGCGTCGGCGACCTGGACCCCGGCCGGCGGACGGCCCACGTACTGGTGGTTCGAGGTGTCGGCGGACAGGTTGTAGTTGCCGCCCTGGCCGTTGAGCAGGCCGTTGTCGGTCGCTTCCATCCAGGTGGTCTGCGTGAAGGTGATGCCGGAGAGACGCAGGTCATGAGCTGGGGCGTCGAGGCTGCCGCCCTTGACGTCGACGAGCGTCCTCAGAGTGGGCGCCTGCACGGTGGCCGTGGACATGTCCTCGCCGGAGCGCGGTTTGTAGTAGACCGTCTGCCCGGCCGTGTCCACGTAGAACTCGCCCGGCTCGTCGAGGAACTCATGGGCGTTCTCGAAGTGCAGCGGGGAGCCGTTGGCGAGGACCGGGTAGGGGCGCTGGAAGAGGATGCCCGCTTCGTGGTCCTGGATGGACACGTTCGCCAGCCCGTTGGCGGAGGTGAACGACTTGAGCCGTAGGTAGTTCTCCGCCCACTGCGTCTCCAGCACCATCTCGACCTGGCTGAGGTTGCCCCAGTCGGAGACCTGTGAACTGAGCACCTTCAGCAGCTTGTTGGTCTTGTCGCTGCCCTGCAGCTGGAAGTCCGAGCCGAGATCGGGGAAGCGCGCGCGGGTGGCGCGGACGCCGTTGACGTACAGCTGGCGGAAGTTCAGGGTGCCGACGGAGGCCTTGTACTCGCCGTTGCCGGTGGCGGTCCAGCCGCTGATGGTCCTGCCGCTGCTGATCACGGGGGTCTCGCCGTTGTACGCCTGGTAGACGACGGTGTGGCCGTTCGTGCCGGAGTCGCTCGCGCCGAACGTGATCGGGCTGGTGAGGGAGTAGGTGCCCCCGCGCAGGTTCACGGCGATGTCGTCGGACATGTTCGCGTTGACGCCGCGGACCGCCGCCTGGGCCGCCTGGATGGTCTTGAACGCGGCGGCGGTGCTGGTTCCCGAGTTGCTGTCACTGCCGTTGACGGGGTCGACGTAGAAGTTCGTCGTGGCCGCGTAGGCGGGCTGAGCGGGCAGCACGGCCGCGAAGACGACGGCGGCTGCCGCGAGCGCCTTGTACAGCCCCGCGCAGGCGCGTAGGGGTCGCATGTGGGTGTCCCTCCTGTAGCCCCCGCTATGAGTAGCATTTATCGGCGGTCACCCGGGGTCGCGTCAAGGTAATGGATAGAATTAATTTTCGCAGGCGTAACGGGCATGGAATGGATGTGGGAGAAAGCGCAGGTGGTGGCGTTCAGGTACGAGCGTGGCCCCTTGCTGCCTCGTGCAGTCTCTTTAATAAGTACGACTCATTTAAAGGCTGGGTTCACAGAACCGCCGCCCGGTGCGGTGCGGACCGGGCGGCGGTGGGGTGAGGCTGGGTGCGACGGGGCGATCACGCACCCCCTAGTCCTGGACCTTGCCTCCCGTGACCCGGGACAGCGCCAGGGCGATGAGGATGATCGCGCCGTTGAGAGCGCCGATCCACTGCGCGGGGACGCCGCCGAGGGTGAGGACGTTCTGGATGAGGAAGAGCAGCAGGATGCCGGTGAAGGCGCCGAACACGGTGCCCTTGCCGCCGTTGAGACTGATGCCGCCGATGACGGCCGCGGCGAACACCGTGAAGATGTAGCCGTTGCCCTGCGCGGAGGCCACCGAGGCGAGCCGACCGGACAGCAGCAGGCCGCTCAGCGCGGCGAGCAGGCTCGCGGTCACCATGACGATCCACAGCACCCGGTCGGTGCGGATACCGGCCGCCTTCGCCGCGTCGACGTTGCCGCCGATGGCGTAGAGCGAACGGCCGAAGCTGGTGAACCCGAGCACCACGATCCCGATGGCGAACAGGAGCAGGCACACCCACACCGACGCCGGCATGCCCAGCCACTGCACCGTCCCGAGGTACAGCATCGAGCCGGGCAGCTGGAAGAAGGTCTGGCCGCCGGAGATGCCGGTGAGGATGCCGCGCAGCACGATCAGCATGCCCAGCGTCACGATGAAGCCGTTGAGGCCGAACCGGATGATGAACAGGGCGTTGACCACGCCGATCAGCAGGCCGACGGCCAGCGTGACGGGGACCGACCAGGCGCCCGGGAGCAGCCCGAGGCCGTGCGTGGCGCCCGCCGGGACGGTGAGCCAGGCGGCGACCCCGGGGGCGAGGCCGACGGTGGACTCCAGCGAGAGGTCCATCTTCTTGACGATCAGCACCAGGGTCTGGGCGAGGACCAGCAGTGCGATCTCGGACATCGTCTGCAGGACGTTGATGAGGTTGTCGGTCTGCAGGAACACCGGGTTGACGATCTGCCCGACGATCGCGATGACGATGATCGCGGGGATGAGGGCGAGGTCGCGCAGCCGGGCGAAGGCGATCCTGCGCCCTCCCGCCCGTGCGGCGGCCTGCTGTTCACCGGCCGGGGTCTTCGCGGCGGCCGCGGTCGCGGTCTCAGGCATCGAGTTCCACTCCTTCCATCGCGGCCACGAGCTCGTGGTCGTGCCAGCCGCTGGGCTTCTCGGCGACCACGCGGCCCTGGAACATCACCAGGACCCGGTCGCACATGCGCAGGTCGTCGAGTTCGTCGGAGGCGATGAGCACCCCCGTGCCGGACTCGGCGGTCTCCTCGACCTTGGCGAGGAGGAACTCCTTGGACCGCACGTCGACACCGGCGGTCGGGTTGATGAGCACCAGCAGCCTGGGGTCGTTGGCCAGGGCGCGCGCCATGACGACCTTCTGCTGGTTGCCTCCGGAGAGGCCGGAGACGGCCAGTTCGGGGCCCGGCGTCTTGATGGCCAGGTTCTCGATCATGGACTTGGCGAGGACGTCGCGGCGCCGCCGGTCGATGAACCCGGGCGGCCCGAGCCGCTCGGGAATGGTCAGGGTGCCGTTGTCCGCGATGGACATGCCGGGTACGAAGCCCTGCTGGTGACGGTCCTGCGGGACGAATCCCACGCCTGCCCGCAGCGCCGCGGGGACGCTGCCCGGCCGGGGCCGGGTGCCCGCGATCTCCACCGTGCCGGTGGTGGCACCGCGCAGTCCCACGACCGTTTCCGCGACCTCGATACGGCCGCTGCTCGCGGCGCCGGCGAGACCGACGATCTCGCCGGCGCCGATGGCGAACGACACGTCGTCGTACGTGTCGTCGAGGGACGCGCCGTCGACGGTGAGGATGCTCGGGGCCGCTGTGTCCGCCGGGCGGCGGCGGTTGGGCGAGGACTCCGTCGCGCTGTCACCCGTCATCGCGGCGACGAGGTCGGTGCGGGGCAGGTCGGCGACGGGCGCGGTGAGGATGTGCCGGGCGTCGCGGAACACCGTGACCGTGTCGCAGATCTCGTAGATCTCCTGGAGGTGGTGGCTGATGAACAGGAAGGTGACGCCCTGCTGCTGGAGGTCCTCGATCCGGCCGAAGAGCCGGGTGATGGCGGCTCCGTCGAGTTGGGCGGTCGGCTCGTCGAGGACGATGAAGCGGGCACCGAAGGACAGCGCCCTGGCGATCTCGACGAACTGCCTTTGCTCGACGTCCAGTTCACGGGCGGGAGTGCGCACGTCCACGTCGACCGACCAGGTCTGCAGCAGGGCCTCTGCCTTGCGGCGGAGGGTCCGCCAGCTGATCAGGCCGCCCTTGCCGCGGTCGTGCCGGTTCAGGAAGAGGTTCTCCGCGACGGTCAGCTCGGGGATGATCGTGGACTTCTGGTAGACGCAGGCCACCCGTCGCCGCCAGGCGTCCCGGTCGGCGGGCCGGGGAGCCGGTTCGCCGCCGAAGGTCACCGTGCCCTCGTCGGGTGTCTGGAGGCCGGTGAGGATGGAGACCAGGGTCGACTTGCCCGCGCCGTTGCGTCCGACCAGCGCGTGTGTCTGCCCGGGGGCGATCGTGATCCGCGCGTCGCTCAAAGCGACCGTGGAGCCGAACCGCTTCGTGATCCCCGCCGCCTCGGCGACGGGCGGTGCCGTAACCATGTCTGCGAATCGCCTTCCGGTCAGCCGAGGTTGTTGCCCCAGAGGGACGTGTCGTCGCTCTTGAGGCTGGAGACGCCGCCGTAGGTGCCGCCGTCGGAGGTGACCAGGGGAGCGGACAGCTGGTCCTCCAGCAGGCCGGGACGGACCTGGATGATCGTGCTGCCGTGGTCGGTCTTGCCGGGCTTGAAGGTCTTGCCGTCGATCGCCGCCTTCAGGTAGTAGAGGGCGTACTTGGCGTAGAGGTCGGCCGGCTGGGACACGGTGGCGTCGATCTGCCCGGCCCCGATGTCCTTGAGCTCCTCGGGGATGCCGTCGTTGGACACGACGAACACGTGCTTCTTGTCGTCCGGGCCCACCAGCAGGCCCTTCTGCTTGAGGACCTGGAGGGTGCCGGCCAGCGCGAAGCTGGACTGCATGTAGACGCCCTTGATGTCCGGGTGCGCGGTCAGGTCGGTCTGCAGCTTCTGTGCCGCGACGGCGCCGTCCCAGTTGGCGGCCTCACCGAACACCTTGATGCCGGGGTAGTCCGACTTCATGCACTCGTTGAACGCCTCGGTGCGGTCACGGCCGTTGATGGAGGACAGGTCGCCCTGGAGCATCACGACCTTGCCCTTGCCGCCGAGCTTGGTGCCGAGGTACTGGCAGGCCTTCTCGCCGTACGCCCGGTTGTCGGCCCGGACGACCATGTAGACCTTGCCGGTGTCGGGGCGGGTGTCCACGGTGACGACCGGGATCTTCTTCGCCCCCATCTGGGCCAGGGTGGGCGCGATGGCCGCGGTGTCCTGCGGGGCCATCGCGACACCCTTGACGCCCTGGCTGATGAACGTCTGGGCGTTCGAGGTCAGCTTGGCGACGTCGTTCTGCGAGTTGGTGGTCTTCAGGTCGAGCCCGAGTTCCTTCGCGTACTGCGGGGTGTACTTGATGTACGAGTTCCAGAAGTCGGTGTCGGAGCGCGGGTAGTCGACCCCGACGACCGGCTTGCCGCCGCCGGACGAGGCGGTGCTGGAGCCGGAGCCCCCGCACGCGGCGAGAGCGGGTACGGCCAGTGCGGCGAGGGCGGCGAGGGCGGCGTAGCGGGTGTGTCCGAGCGTCATTGCTCTTCTCCCTGCTGGTGAAACCTGGTGGATGAGGAGGGTGCCGGGGGTCAGTTGCGCGGGCGGAGCCGGAGTCCCTGCATGCCGCCGTCGACAGCGAGGTCGGTGCCGGTGGTGGATGCGGACAGCGGGCTCGCGAGATGGGCGATGGCGGCGGCGACCTCGTCGGCGCCGACCAGCCGTCCCAGGGGCTGGCGGGCTTCGAGGGCGGTGCGTTCGGCCTCCGCGTCCTCGGCATGTTCGAGGAGCCTGCCGACCCACGGGGTGTCGACCGTGCCGGGGTTGACGCAGTTGACGCGGATGCCGTCGCGCACGAGGTCGGCGGCGCTTGCCCGGGTGAGGGAGAGGACGGCGCCCTTGGTCGCGGAGTACAGCGCCCGCTGGGGCAGTCCCGCGGTCGCCGCGACGGAGCAGGTGTTGACGATGGCCGCGCTGTGGGAGCGGCGCAGATGGGGCAGGGCGGCCCTGGTGACCCGGACGATCCCGAAGACGTTGACGTCGAAGACCCGGCGCCACTCGTCGTCGGGGTTGTCCTCGATCGCGCCCTGGGCGCCGATCCCGGCGTTGTTGACCAGGATGTCGATCCCGCCGAGCAGGTGTGCCGCCTCGTCGATCGCCGACCGTACGCCGGCGTCGTCGGTCACGTCGGCCTGTACGCCGGCCAGCGGTGCGGGGAGGTCGTCGGGCTTCAGGTCGAGGCAGGCGACGTGTGCCCCGCGGCCGGCGAGCAGCTGTGCGGTGGCCAGGCCGATGCCGGAGGCGCCGCCGGTGACGACGGCCTTGAGACCGGAGAACTCGTCCCTGCTCGTGAGGGTCATGAGGCTCATGAGGCGGTCGTCTCCTGCCACACGGGCCCGTCCGGGTAGCGGTGTGCGGCGACGGAGGCGGGGTGGATCTCGGCACCGATACCGGGGGCGGCCGGCGCGAGGTAGTGGCCGTCCCGGATGCGGACCGGGTCGGTGAAGTGCTCGTGCAGATGGTCGACGTACTCGATGACGCGGTTCTCGGTGGTTCCGCTGACGGCCACGTAGTCGAACATCGCCAGGTGCTGGACCATCTCGCACAGACCGACGCCGCCGGCGTGCGGGCAGACCGGGACGCCGAACTTGGCGGCCAGCAGCAGGATGGCGACGTTCTCGGTGACGCCGGCGGTACGGCTGGCGTCCATCTGCAGGATGTCGAGCGCCTCGGCCTGCAGCAGCTGCTTGAACATCACCTGGTTGTGGGTGTGTTCGCCGGTGGCCACCTTGACCGGCGCCACCGCCTTGCGGATGGCGGCGTGCCCGAGGATGTCGTCGGGTGAGGTGGGCTCCTCGATCCAGTACGGGTCGTAGGGGGCGAGGGCGCGCATCCACTCGATCGCCTGCCGGACTCCCCACGCCTGGTTGGCGTCGACGGCGATCCGGATGTCCGGTCCGACCGCCTCACGGGCCAGCCGCATGCGGCGTACGTCGGCCTCGCGGTCGGCACCGACCTTCAGCTTGATCTGCGAGAAACCGTCGGCGACCGCCTCCTTGGACAGCCGCACCAGCTTCTCGTCGTCGTAGCCGAGCCAGCCGGGAGTCGTGGTGTAGGCCGGGTAGCCGTGCTCCAGCAGGTGCGCGGTGCGTTCCGCGCGACCGGGCTCGGCGCGGCGCAGGATGTCCAGCGCCTCCTCACGGGTGAGGGCGTCCTCCAGGTAGCGGAAGTCGACCAGGTCCACCAGCTGTTCCGGGGACAGCTCGGACAGCAGCTGCCAGACGGGCTTGCCGGTCCGGCGCCCGTACAGGTCCCACACGGCGTTGACGACCGCCGCCGCGGCCATGTGAATGGCGCCCTTCTCCGGTCCCAGCCAGCGCAGTTGGCTGTCGCCGGTCAACCGCCGGGAGAAGGCGCCGAGATCACCCAGGACCTCCTCCACCGGCAGGCCCACCACCAGGGGGGCGAGGGCCCGTACGGCGGCGACCTCGACGTCGTTGCCGCGTCCCACCGTGAAGGCGAGTCCGTGGCCCTCCTCGCCGCCGGTCGTACGGATCGTCACATAGGCGGCGGAGTAGTCGGGTTCGGGGTTCATGGCATCGGAACCGTCGAGTTCGAGTGACGTCGGGAACCGCACGTCCACCGCCTCGACGGAGCTGATCAGCTCAGTCATGGTGCCCGGCCGTTCCGGGCCGGGGGCCGCGAGGTTTGTTCGGGGTCATGGCAAACCACCTGTCGTCATGAGTCGTAGACATGTCCCCTGCGCAACAACAGGTATCGGACATGGGATGGATTTAAGGGTGGGTTCGACGTCGATGTCCATAGTCGGAGTGAAGATTGTTGGCGCGAACTCGCACGACCTGCGGTTATGTGAACAACGAGACGATGGTGACGACGGGGCGAGCCGTCCCATCTCTTCCGGATCCATGGGATGTATTGCTACGGTGCCGTGGGCACGCACCGGAGGGAACAGCCACGTATGTCATTGACCGACAAGGCCATCGACCGCATCAGGGAGCTCATCCAGTCCGGTGAGCTGTCCCCGGGTGCCAAGCTGCCGCCCGAGCAGCTGCTCGCCGCCGAGTTGGGGCTGTCCCGCAACCTCACCCGGGAGGCGGTCAAGGCGCTGGTCGTCTCGCGGGTCCTGGAGATCCGGCGCGGCGACGGCACCTACGTGACCAGCCTGGAACCGGAACTGCTGCTGAGCGGCATCGGATCGGCAGTCGAACTGCTGCACGGCGACACCCTGCTGGAGCTCACCGAGGTACGCCGGCTGCTGGAACCGCTCGCCACGGCACTGGCCGCGCCCCGGATCTCGGCCGCCCAGCTCGCCGAGGTGGGACGGCATCTCGAAGCGATGCGCGCCGCCCACGACGACGTCGAGCGGCTCAACGAGCACGACGCCGCCTTCCACCGCACGGTGATCGCGGCCACCGGCAACGCCACCCTCGCCACCCTGCTGGAGGGCATCTCCAGCCGCACCGTGCGCGCCCGCATCTGGCGAGGACTGGTCGACGACAACGTCGCGGCCCGCACCGTCGCCGAGCACGAGGCCATCTACCAGGCGCTGGCAGACCGGGACGCCGTACTCGCGCAGGCCGCCGCGCTTCTGCACGTCACCACCACGGAGCGGTGGCTGCGCGAGCACTGGGACCGCGAGGCCAACGCCCTTCCGCAGGATGCCGCCGGGGGCAACCGCTGACCCGGTCGACCTCGCCTTCGCGCGTGGGACCCGTGCCTTCTCAACTCGTCCGATCGCTCTGAGCATTCAGGAGTACCCGATGAAGTTTCTGCGTGTGGGCCCGACGGGCCTGGAGCGCCCCGCCGTCCTGGACGCCGACGGCGGCGCCCACGACCTCACCTCGCTCACCGACGACATCGACGGCGCCTTTCTCGCCGACGGTGGCCTTGAACGGGCCCGGACCGCCCTCGGCGAAGGGCTGCTGCCGCGCATCGAGATCACCGGGCAGCGGATCGGCGCACCCGTCGCCCGCCCCGGCAAGGTCGTGTGCGTCGGCCTCAACTACGTGGACCACGCCGCCGAGACAGACACCCCGCCGCCCGCGGAGCCGGTGGTCTTCATGAAGGCCTCCAACACCGTCGTCGGCCCCGACGACACCGTGCTGATCCCGCGCACCAGCACCAAGACGGACTACGAGATCGAACTCGCCGTGGTCATCGGCCGCACCGCCCGCTACCTCGACTCCCCGGACGACGCCGACGGCGTCATCGCCGGGTACACCGTCGCCGACGACGTCTCCGAGCGTGCCTTCCAGCACGAGCGGGGCGGGCAGTGGGACAAGGGCAAGTCCTGCGAGACGTTCAACCCGCTCGGACCCTGGCTGGTGACCCCCGACGAGGTGGGGGACCCGCAGGGGCTCGCGACGCGGCTGTGGGTCAACGGCGAGCTGCGCCAGGACGGCCACACCAAGAACATGATCTTCGGGGTGCGTCACATCGTCTGGTACCTGAGCCAGTTCATGGTGCTGGACCCCGGCGACGTCATCAACACCGGGACCCCGGCCGGCGTGGCCTTCGGCGCCAACGACTTCCCGTATCTGCGGGCCGGCGACGTCGTCGAGGTGGAGATCGACCGGCTCGGCCGTCAGCGGCACGTCATCGGACAGGCCTGATGACCTCCCCCGGCCCGCCCTGGTACACCGAGCGGGTCCCGCTCGGCGGCTCCGGCGTCACCGTGAGCCGTCTCGGCCTGGGCACCGCGCCCCTGGCCGGCCTGTTCTCGGCGGTCGGTGCCGAGCAGGCCGCCGCCACCCTCGACGCCGCCTGGACCGCCGGAATCCGCTACTTCGACACCGCCCCGCACTACGGCGCGGGGCTCGCGGAACGACGGCTGGGCGAATTCCTCGCCGGGCCCGAGCGCTCGCGCGGGGAATTCACCGTGTCCACGAAGGTCGGCCGCCTGCTGGTGGCGGGCGAAGCGGCCCCGGGCGACGAGGCGTTCCACGGAGAGCCGGGGGTCGTACGCATCCGCGACTACAGCACCGCCGGCGTCTACCGCTCGCTGGCGGAGAGCCTGGAGCGCTCGGGACTCGACGCCTTCGACACCGTCCTCATCCACGATCCCGACGACCACTGGGAGGAAGCGGTCGGCGGAGCGTACCCGGCCCTCGCCCGGCTGCGGTCCGAAGGCGCTGTGCGGGCGATCGGGGCGGGCATGAACCAGACGGCGATGCTCACCCGCCTCGTCACCGAGACCGACCTCGACTGCGTGCTCGTGGCCGGCCGTTACTCCCTGCTGGACGGCAGCGCGGCCGACGAGCTGTTGCCCGAGTGCGTCAAGCGGCAAGTGTCCGTCCTGGTCGGCGGGGTCTTCAACAGCGGCATCCTCGCAGCCCCCGCACGCGGCGCCACCTACGACTACGCCCCGGCACCCGAGGCCGTGCTCCGACGCGCCCGGGCCCTCGCCGAGCGGTGTGCCGCGCACGGAGTGCCACTGGCCGCCGCCGCGCTGCAGTTCCCCTTCCGGAACACCGCGGTCACCGGCGTGGTCGTCGGCGCGCGCAGCCCGCGGGAAGTCACCGAGAACACAGCCCACGCCACCGTCGCGATCCCGGAGGACCTGTGGGACGAACTCGACGCCCTCGGAGCGGACGGCCCATGACCAGGATCGACGCACACCACCACATCGCGCGCCCGGCCGCCTCGCCCCGGGCAGCGGACGGACTGAGCCCCCGCACGCACGGCAGGCTCGCCACCCCGGCCCTGGCCCTGGCCGTCGTACGCCGTGACGTCGCCCCCCGGAAGGACACACCGTGAACGTACGTCTGGCCTACGGGCGTTCGGGACTGGACATCGACGTGGACCCGAGAAGGGCGACCGTCGTCGAACCCGTCCACCACGAGGCCGCCGCGGATCAGAGAGCCGTACTGCGCGCGGCCCTGCGCTCCCCGGTCGCCGGGCCGCCGCTGCGTGAGCGGGTACGGCCGGGACAGACCGTGGCGATCTCGGCCTGCGACGGCACCAGACCCCAGCCACGCCACCTGATGATCCCGGCCGTCCTCGACGAACTGGACGGCATCGTCCGCCCCGAGGACGTCGTCATCCTCATCGCCACCGGCACCCACCGCGGCAACAGTGACAGCGAACTGCGCCAGATGTTCGGCGACGAGATCGTCGACGGCGTACGCATCGTCAACCACGACGCCCGCGACCCCGGCCGGCTGACCTGGATGGGGACGTACGGCGACGGCGTACCGGTGTGGCTGAACCGCGAGTGGGTGGAGGCGGACGTCCGGATCACCACCGGCTTCGTGGAACCGCACTTCTTCGCGGGCTTCTCGGGCGGCCCCAAACTCGTCGCCCCCGGCCTCGCCGCGCTGGAGACCGTGCTGGTCCTGCACGACGCGGCCCGCATCGGCGACCCGCGCGCCACCTGGGGCGTCATCCACGGCAACCCGGTCCACGACGACGTACGCGCCATCGCCGCGGCCACCGGCGTGACCTTCTCCCTGGACGTGGTGCTCAACCGCGACAAGGACATCGTGGCCGCCTTCGGCGGCGATCTGCCGTCGATGCACGAGGCCGCCACCGCGACGGCCAGACGCATGGCGATGCGGCCGGTCGACGCGCCGTTCGACGTCGTCGTCACCACCAACTCCGGCTTCCCGCTGGACCAGAACCTCTACCAGGCCGTCAAGGGCATGTCCGCCGCCTACCAGGTGGTCCGGCCCGGCGGGACCATCGTCTGCGCCGCCGAGTGCCGCGACGGATTCCCCGACCACGGCTCCTACCGCGAAGTGCTGGCCTCCGCCGCCTCGCCACAGGCGCTGTTCGACGACATCAGCGCCCGCACCCAGACCGTGCCCGACCAGTGGCAGGTGCAGATCCAGGCACGCATCCAGTCGAACAGCCGGGTCGTCATGCACACCGGCTTCCTCAGCGACGCCGACCTCGCGACCGCCCATCTGGAACAGACCCGGGACATCTCGGCGACCGTGGCCGAGGCACTGGCGGCCGCGGGACCCGGAGCCCGGGTGTGCGTCCTGCCCGAGGGCCCCCAGACCATCCCGTACATCGAAGGGGCCCGGTCATGAACGACGTACTGGACCTGGGCTTCGCCCGCCTCGACCTGGCCCGCGAGGCACGGCAGGGACTCCCCGAGGTGGTCTACGGGCCCGGCAAGACGGTGGAGCAGATCGTCGGCATCGTCACCGGGCTGCTGGAGCACAACACCGGACCGGTCCTCGTCACGCGCATCGAAACGGAAGCCGCCGAGGCCGTCCTGGCACAGGTGGACGAGGGAGGCTACGACGCCGAGGCCCGGCTGCTGGTGTGGCGTCCTGCCGCCACCGGGGACTTCGCCGTCATGGTCGCCGCCGCCGGTACGTCCGACCGCCCGGTCGCCGCCGAGACCGTCGCGGTGGCCTCGGCGGTCGGGCTGGACACCACGGCCGTCCACGACGTCGGCGTGGCCGGCCTCGACCGGATCCTCCAGGTACGCGGCCGACTCCAGTCTGCCGACGCGGTGATCGTCGTGGCCGGCATGGAAGGCGCCCTCGCGAGCGTCGTCGGCGGACTGGTCCGCGCACCGGTCGTCGCGGTCCCCGTCTCCACCGGATACGGCGCCTCCCTGGAGGGCGTCACCGCACTGCTCGCCATGCACGCCTCCTGCGCCGCCGGAGTGACCGTGGTCAACATCGACTCCGGCTTCTCGGCCGCCATGGCGGTCCACCGCATCGCCCAGATCCGGGGAGGCGCCCGGTGATCTGCTGGATCAACCCCTTCACCGGGCTGGCCGGGGACATGCTGCTGGCCGCACTCATCGACGCCGGGGCACCCCTCGACGAGATCCGGGCGGCGATCACCGCCACCGGCCTGACCGGCTGGGACCTGACCGCCGAGCGCGTCACCGACCACGGACTGACCGCCACCCGCGTCCACGTGAACGTCACCGACACCCACGCCGAACGGCAGGCCGCCGAGGTGATCGAACTGGCCTCCCGGGCCGTCCCCGAACCCGTGGCGGCCCTCGCGGTCACGGCCGTGAGCGCGGTGGCCGAAGTGGAGGGCCGCCTGCACGGCGCCGAACCCGCCACCGTCCATCTGCACGAACTGGGCGGCCACGACACCCTGGTCGACATCGTCGGCACCGCAGCCGCCCTGCACGCCCTCGGCGTCACCCAGGTCGTCAGCTCCCCCCTGCCCCTGGGCCGGGGACGCATCGACGCGGCTCACGGCGTCCTGCCGTGCCCCGCCCCGGCCACCCTCGCGCTGCTCGCCGGAGCAGCGGTCACCGGCACCGACCTGCCCGGCGAGACGGTCACACCGACCGGCGCCGCGCTGCTGCACGCCTGCCGAGCCACGTACGGCCCACCGCCGGCCATGACCCTGGGCCCCACCGGCTACGGGGCGGGCACCCGAAGACTCCCCGACCGCCCCAACGTCGCCTCCGTCACCCTCGGCCACCCCGTGGAGGCCGAACGGACGCAGGAGGTCGTCGTCCTGGAGACCAACCTCGACGACGTCACCGGCGAAGTCCTCGGCCACACCATCGCCCGCGCGATGGAGTCCGGAGCCCTCGACGCCTGGGCCACACCCGCCGTGATGAAGAAGGGCCGTCCCGCCCAGATCCTGCACGTGCTGACCACTCCGCATCGGGAACGGCGGCTGCGGGACCTCGTCCTGGCCGAGACCGGCAGCCTCGGCATCCGCCGCGTGAGCGCCACCCGCACCACGCTGCCCCGCACCTTCGAGACCGTCCACGTCGACGGTCATCCGGTGCGGATCAAACACGGCCCCCACGGTTCCAAGCCCGAGCACGACGACGTCGCGGCCGCCGCCACCAGGCTGGGTCTGCCCCTGCGAGCCGTCGCCGCCCGCGCCCTGCGCCTGCGGCCGGCCCGTGATCGAGGCCCCGCGCAGCAGGAGGACAACGGATGACACAACAGAGCCCGGCACAACGCCTGCTGGACCGTGTGCGAGCCATCGGCCCGCTCGCCGTGGCCTATTCGGGCGGCGCGGACTCCGCCCTCGTCCTCGCCGCCGCTGTACGCGCCCTCGGAGCGGACCGGGTGCTCGCCGTCACCGCCGTCTCGGAGAGCCTCGCCGACGGCGAACTCGACCGAGCACGCCTCCTCGCCGACGGCCTCGGCGTCACCCACCTGACGCCGCGCACCAGGGAACTCGCCAGCCCCGGCTACCGGGCCAACGGCCCCGACCGCTGCTACTTCTGCAAGTCGACGGTCCTGGACACCATCGGCGCCCTGGCCCGCGACCACGGCTTCGACCAGGTGGCCACCGGAACCAACGCGGACGACGCACGCGACCCCCACCGACCGGGCATCCGGGCCGGCCGGGAGCGCGCGATCCACACCCCGCTCCTCGACACCGGCCTGGACAAGGCGGCCGTACGCCGACTCAGCAGGTCCTGGGCGCTGCCGACCTGGAGCAAACCGGCGACCCCCTGCCTGGCCAGCCGGATCCGCTACGGCGTCGAGGTCACCCCGCACCGCCTGGCCCGCGTCGACCGGGCCGAGGTGGCCGTACGCGCGCTCCTGGCCGACGCCGGCCTGAACGTGAGCGACCTCCGGGTCCGCGACCTGGGCGACACGGCCCGCCTCGAAGTCGACGCCTCGATCGTCGACCGGGTCACGCAGCTCCCGGAGATCGCCCGAGCACTCGCCGCAGCGGGCTTCGCCGAACTGCCGTACCAGATCGAGCCGTTCCGCTCAGGACGGCTCAACTCCGAGATCTAGCGGGGCAGGCTCAGAAGGCGTGACAGATGGATGCCTGCGGCTACAGCGGGGGCAGCTTCCGGCGCTTCCCACGGAGGCGTCCTGCCGATGGTGGAGCCGGCGGAACCGACAGCCGGGATCAGGCCGAGCATCTGCCGGTCCCCTGCGAGAAGTCCGACAGGACAGGCATGCCCACCCATCAGCCGGGACCGTCACCGCGGCACGTCCGGCCTGATCAGTCCCTCGGCGCGGAGGGCGTCCCACAGACCGTCGGGGACGACCCGGCGGTGGAGCTCCACGTTCCGCTCGACCTGCTCCGGGGTCCGCATGCCCAGGGTGACGTTGACGACGGCGGGGTGGGTGTACGGGAAGGCGATCGCTGCGGCGGGCAGGGTGGTGCCGTGCTGTTCGCAGACGTCGGCGATCGCCAGTGCGCGGTGTACCAGGTCGGGCGAGGCGTCCTGGTAGTCGTACTTCATTCCGTCGGCGGGCCGGTCCTGGGAGAGCAGACCGGAGTTGAACACGCCGACCGCGACCACGCTCTTGCCGTGCTCCTGCGCGGCGGGCAGCACGTCGTCCAGTGCGGACTGGTCGAGCAGGGTGTAGCGCCCGGCGAGCATCACGACGTCGGCGGCGGTCTCGCGCAGGAAACGGGCGAGCATGGCCGACTGGTTCATGCCGGCGCCGATCGCGCCGATCACTCCCTGGTCGCGCAGGTCGGCGAGCGCGGGCATGGCCTCGTCGGCGGCCTGTCGCCAGTGGTCGTCGGGGTCGTGGAGGTAGACGATGTCGAGGCGGTCGAGGCCGGTACGGCGCAGGGTGTCGTCGAGGGAGCGCAGGACGCCTTCGCGGCTGAAGTCCCACTGGCGGCGCAGGTCGTCGCGCACGACGAAACCCTCCTCGTCGACGCCCCTCGGGTGTTCGTTGGGGACGAGGAGTCTGCCCACCTTCGAGGAGACGACGTAGGCCTCGCGCGGCCGGTCGCGCAGGGCTGCGCCCAGGCGGTGTTCGGAGAGGCCGAGTCCGTAGTGCGGTGCGGTGTCGAAGTAGCGGATGCCCGCGTTCCAGGCGGCGTCGACGGCGGCCGACGCGTCCTGGGCGGGAGTCACCCGGTAGAGGTTGCCGATCACCGAGGCGCCGAAGCCGAGTTCGGAGACGGCGACCGACGTGTTCTGGATCTTCTGGTGGTGCAAGACGTGCTCCTGGGACGGGTGAGAGAGACGGTCAGCGTCGGACGTGGGCCGAGCCGCCCGCGACCAGTGCCTCGAACTCGGTGAGGGTGGCCATGGAGACGTCCCCGGGGGTGGTCATGACCAGGGCGCCGTGGGCCGTGCCGTCCGGGCGTCCATGTCCCCGTGGAAGATGTGCAGGTCGGTACCGCAGATACCGATGTATGCGGGAGCCGGCTCCACCTCGCCGGGGCCGGGCGGGGGAGTCGGGACGGGGGCCGTGTCCAGGGTGCGGGCAGAGGTGTAGCGGGCGGCGAGGGGCATGGTGCGCTCGGGGTCCCTTCAGTGCGGGCACAGCCGGCCGGCTGCCCTGTGGCAGGGCAGCGGCGCTGTGTCCGGTTGTGGGTCGTGGGTTTCGTGGGCTCCGCGGACGGTGTCGTCAGGTGCCGTGGGCCGCGGTGGGGGTGTGGGCCGCCGCCCCGGCGACGGGCGGCAGACCGTAGAAGGCGGTCGCCGTGCCGGCGAGCACCGCCTCGGTCTCGGTCTCGCTGCAGGCGCCCAGCAGCTCGTCGACGGTGGCGGCCCAGCGGTTCCAGCCGCCCGCCAGGTCGGCGACCGGCCAGTCCGAGCCGAACATCAGCCGGTCGGGCCCGAAGGAGGTGAGCAGGGTGTCCCAGACGGGGCGGATGTCGGCGGTGGTCCAGGTGGCGTGGTCGGCCTCGGTGATCAGCCCCGACACCTTGCAGGTCACCTGGGGATGAGAAGCCAGTTGACGCACACCGCGTTCCCAGTCCGCGAGGTCGCCGCGGGCGATGGACGGCTTTCCCGCGTGGTCGAGCACCTGGGGCAGGTCGGGGAAACGCTCGGCCAGCCGGATCGCCTGGTCGAGCTGGTGGCTGCGCACGAGCACGTCGTAGCCGAGTCCGCGGTCCTGGACCGCCCGCATTCCGCGTTCCACGTCGGGGCGTTGCAGCCAGCCCGGATCCGTCTCGCTCTGGACGAGGTGGCGCAGGGATCGCAGATACCGGCCGCCCGGCCCGGCGAGCAGTGCGTCCAGTACGTCGCCGATCGCCGGGGAGGCCAGGTCGGCCCAGCCGACCACGGCCCCGATCAGCGTGTCCCGCTCCGCGAGCGCGAGCAGGTCCCCGGTCTCCGGCACCTCCGCCACGCACTGCACGGCCACTGTGGTGTGCAGCCGACGGCCGGCGATGCGGTGGGTGGCGGTGGAGCGCAGGTCGTCGGGGGTGAACGTACGGCGGATCGAGGCCAGGGCGGGGTCGTCGAGCCAGGGCTGCGGACGCCGATCGAGATCCCACAGGTGGTGGTGGGCGTCGACGAGTACGGGAGTCGAGGTCACTGGGGGATCCAAGTCGGGTCGGTCCGGTACGGGATGTGTCAGGCGGTGGTGTCGTCGCCGGGGCTGCTCAGATGCCAGACCTCGGGGATGTCCGACCACTGGCGGGCCTCTCCCCGGTCGGGCCAGGGCTCCTGGCAGGGGTCGGTGAGTTTCCACCACTCCTGGGTCTCGGGGTCCGCCTCGACGGTGGCCATGTCGGCCTCGAAGTCCGCGCCGTGGTACTCGAAGTAGGCGAACAGGATGTCGCCGTGCAGGAAGATGCTGTAGTTGCGGATGTTCGCCCGGCGCAGGGCGGCTTCGACTCCGGGCCAGACGGCGGAGTGGAGCCGCAGGTACTCCTCGCGGTGCTCGGGCCGGAGCTTGATGGTCTGGGCGATGCGCTTCACGGGGCTTCCCTGTTCGTCTTCGGGATCAGTTGCCGGGATCGGTCGTCGAGGGGGACGTGTCGAACGGCGTGCGGTAGCTGGGGGCCGCCGCGCGCAACCGGAGCCGCAGAGTGAGCCGTACGCGGGTGGACGCGGGGAGCCGGACCGTCAGGTAGGCGCTGTCGCAGGGTGTCTCCGTCTCGGTGACCTCCGGTTCCGTGTGACCGTAGTCGTACAGGTCCCCGATCCAGCCGTCGTCGACGCAGGTTGTGTGGCGGACCGCGGTGATGGTGTGCTCGGCGAAGGCGCCCGCCTGGACGATCAGCGTGCGGTCCGCGCCGGGGGAGAGGTTCACCAGTTCGACGGTGGTCGCCTCGGGGTCGATGCAGGTGACCAGCGCGGCGACGTCCGGCGGCAGGCCCGCCCGGCGTGCGTCTGCGTCGTGGTAGCGCACTCGCGCCTGCTGCAGACCGCCCTGGTACATCACCTGGGGGCCGCCCCAGGTCAGCTGGACGAGGGCCTCGGTGGCAACGGGGTTGCACTGCTGCCACACGTGGATGTCGGGCTCGTCCACCTCCAGGTCGCGGTACCGGTCGATGCGCCGCAGCCGGTGCCGGACCTGGGCCTGGGCGGCGGCGAGGATCCGCTCCGGGTAGCCGGGGTCGTCACCGGCGAGGAAGGCGAACCACGCCTTCTCGTGACCGGACTCCTCCTTGGCCCGGAACGGCCGTACGGTCCGCCAGTCGATGCCGTCGGCCTCGCGCAGCCGCTCCAGCCGGGCCCGGTCGGCGTCGGAGGCGGTGTGGTGCCACAGGGCCACCGGCACGGGCGGGGTGGCCGGGTTGTAGTCGAACCAGCCCTCGTCGTTGTGGCGGAACGGGAGGTGCGGGGTGGGTGTGTGGACGTCCGGGCCGAGCTCGGCAGCCCACTTGGAGGGGAGACTGGAGTCCGCCTCGGTGTGGGGCATCACCTTGCTGCGGGCGATGAGCGCGTCGAGTGATGTGGCGACCATGGAGAGGTGACCGTCGTCCCCGGTGACCGTCGCCGCCGCGAGCGCCGCCACACAGGCCGCGTGACCCACGCTGTGCCAGCCGTGCGGCCAGGACCAGCCGTAGTGGCCTCCGTACCAGCGGCCCTCCAGCAGGCTGCCGACGACCCCGTCCGGCCCGGCGTTGTCGGGGACGATCCCACCGTTGGCCTCGGTCCGCTCGCGCCACGCGCCCACGTACTGGACGATCCAGTCGCGGTAGCGCTGCTCGCCGGTCAGGATCCAGGCGTTGAGGACCAGTCCGGCCGCGGCGAGGTTGACCGCGGTGTCGCCTACGCCCATCCGCTCGCGCATCTGCGCTCCGAGACGTGGGTCCGCGTCGAGGGGGAACGGGCCGCCGGCCGCCTCGGGGATCCAGTCGAGCGGATAGCCGTACGTCTCCGCCTCCTTGAGCAGCCAGGGGTACACGTCATCGTCGAACAGGCCCTGGCGGTCCGGGTCGCTGCCGTTGTGCGGGCGGGTGATGACGCGGTGTTCGGGGTCGTAGTTGCCCTTGGCCGGGTCGACGTACAACTCGGCGAAGCGCAGGGCGCGTTCGGACCAGCGCTCGGGGGCGGCCATGCACAGGAAGTACAGCAGCAGCAGGCTTTCGCCCTGGTGGAACCAGTCGTAGCCGCGCTCGAACTCGTCGTGCAGCATGCCCAGTTCGGTCAGTTGACGGGTCACGCCCTCCCAGTGCTTCTCACTCGCGGGCAGCAGATCGGCGGCGCCGCCGAGCAGGTACAGCTGGGGCCAGTTGAAGAACACCTCGTAGAAGTCGTCCGCCCCGTCACGGGTGGTGAGCGGGCCGGTGTAGTTCAGCCGTCCGTCCGGGCCGGTGAAGTCCTGCTCGAAGCGGCGCCAGGCGTGGTCGAGCAGGTCGAACAGGGCCCGCTGGGACACGGCCCAGCCGGGTGGTTCGAGCAGCGGAACCGTGGCCCGGACCTCGGGTGAGGAGGCCGGTACGTCCTCCCCCGAGGTGTGGTCGGCAGATCTGTGGGGCATGGAAGCGTTCTCCGTTCGGGGTGGTGGCGTGCGCGTCATTCCTTGGTCGCTCCGGCGAGCATCCCGCTGACCAGGAAGCGCTGGGCGAACAGGAAGACGATCAGCACCGGTGTGATGGCCACCAATGTCGCCAGGGCCAGCTGCGGCCGCTCGATCGCGAGGTCGCCGACCGTCGGATTGAACTGCGGCACGCTGCTGAGCAGACTGCCGACGCCCACCTGGATCGGCATCTGGTCGCTCTCGGGGAGCATCACGTACGGCAGGAAGTAGTTGGTCCAGTTGGCGACGAAGCTGAAGAAGCCCACGAGCGCGACGACCGGTGTGGCCAGCGGCAGCGCGATGTGACGGAAGACCCCGAACTCCGAACAGCCGTCCATCCGAGCCGCCGACAGCAGGTCCTTGGGCACGGCGGTGGTGAAGTAGATGTACGTCAGATACACGCCGAACGGATAGAACGAGTACGGCAGGATGATCGACCACATCGTGCCGATCAGCCGCACGGCGTTGAGCTCCAGGAACAGCGGCACCACCAGCGTGGCGTTCGGCATCAGCATCACGACCAGGGTCGCGATGAGCAGGGCGCGCCGGCCGCGGAACTCGGTCATCGCCAGCGCGTATCCCGCAGGTACGGCCACGCAGAGCGTGATGGCCAGCGAGATCCCGGCGTAGACAGCGGAGTTGCGCAGCCACAGCAGGACGGCGTCGTCCTGGAACGCCGTGAGCGCGTTCCAGTTGGCCTTGAGCGCGTGCCAGGAGCCGAAGGAGAGCGGGTTGTCGTGCACCAGCTGCTGATCGGTCTTGGTCGCCGCGAGGACGAGCCACAGCACCGGCAACACGAAGAACACCACGAACACGACCAGGACGGAACCGGCCAGCAGCCGGGACGGCAGGTGCCGTACGACGGGGCGGCGGGGCCGGCTCGGAACCCGGTGGGAGGTCTGGCTCATGGGGCTCGGCTCCCGTTCCGTACGTGCCCCGGCTGCGGCCGGCGTGGAAGAGGTCTCAGTCGGCATCGAAGAATCCCGACCGTGCGACGAAGAGGGAGGCCGCGGACACGCTGACGACCAGGAGCTCCACCGACACCGCGGCGGCGCCGTTGATGTTGTTCATCTGGAAGGCGAAGTCGTACGTCAGCTGGTTGAGCGAGTAGTCGCGTCCGGCAACGCCCACACTGGCGAGGGAGAGCAGCTGCGGTTCGACGAAGAGCTGGGCACCCCCGGCGAAGGCCAGGATCACCATGTACACGATCCACTTGCGGAGCATGGGGATCTGCACCCGCCAGGCGGTCTGCCAGGCACTGGCGCCGTCGATGCGCGCGGCCTCCATGACGTCCTGGGGGATGTTGTTGAGCGCCCCGTACATGACCACGATCCAGCCGCCCGCGCCGGTCCAGAACGCGACGATCGTGAACAGCAGGGCCAGGTTGCCGGGTGCGATGACCTCGCCGAAGGTGTGGAATCCCAGCGTGCCGAGGAGTGAACTGACCGGGCTCACCGTCGGGTCGAGCATGAACAGCCACACCAGCACGCTCGCGGCGCCGGCCAGCGCTCCGGGGATGTAGTAGAGGAAGCGCAGCGCCTGGCTGAGCGGGCCGGAGGCCAGGCGGTGCAGCAGCAGCGCCAGACCCACGACGAACACGACCAGTGAGATGAGCCAGAAGACGAGGTAGAGGGCGACATGGCTCACGGCCTCCATGAAGCGGAAGTCCTGCGCCGTGCTGACGAAGTTGGCGAAGCCGGTGAACGTGCCCCCGGCGTCGGTGAAGGCGAAGTAGATCGCGTAACCGGTCGGCAGGATGCCGAACGCGATCAGCAGGAGTACGTAGGCGCCGACGAAGGCGACGCCGGCCCGGCTCTGCCGAGCGGCGCCGCGAGGGCGCCGGCGGGCAGAACCGGCCGTGGGGTGGCTGAGTGTCACTGGGAGACCTTGTAGCCGTTGGACTTGGCGTACTTGACGATGGAGTCCTGCCAGGCCGGCAGCAGCGAGACGATGGACTTGCCCTGCGTCATGCCCGGCTTGACGGTGGCGGCCCAGATGGCCTCCTGGCTGAACTGGCCCGACCCCCACTGCGGCCAGACCTGGGAGGCGGCGGCCTTGAGCGCGCCGAGGTCGCCGGTGAAGTAGCCGGCGGCGTCCTGCGCCTTCAGCCAGCTCTCGGCGGCGGGCGCGTAGGCCGGGTAGCCGGGCGCCTTCTCGCCCTGGTAGGCGTTGTCGGTGGTGACCCACGTCAGGAAGTCGGTGGCGGCCTTGATGTGGGTGGAGTGCTGGGACAGCAGCCAGGTGCCGCCGCCGACGTTGCCGGTGGAGGGCGAGGTGTCTCCCTGCCACTGCGGGATGGGCGCGGCCGCGATCTGCTGGGCCGGGACCTTGAGGGTGTCCCTGAACACGGCGCCGCCGAACCAGGCGGGACCCGGCATCAGCAGGACCTTGTCCACCTCGTTCTTGGCGAAGTCGGTGCTGAAGACGCCGCTGATGGACATGGACTTCTTCTTGATCAGTACGTCCATGAGCGTGGCCATCTTGGTGCAGGCCTCGCTGGTGGTGTTCACCGACACGGCCTTGGGGCCGGTGATGTGGTTGGCGCCGCACTTGCTCGCCCACAGGTAGATCTCGGGGGTGAAGGAGTCTCCGGCGTCACCCACGAGGTAGCCGGGGTGTTCCTTGGCGACCTTCTCGCCGAGCGCCTGGTACTCCTCCCACGTCGTCGGCACCGCGTAGCCGAACTTCTTCAGCAGCGGCGCGTTGTACCAGAGCACCGCCTGGGAGAGGTCGTTGCGCAGGCAGTAGACGGTGCCGTCGACCGTGCAGACGTCGTTGGCGCCCTCGGCGAACCGCCCCAGGGTCGCCGAGGGGATCAGGCCCTTGTTGAGGGGGGCGGCGAAGCCCGCGTCGACCGCCCAACTGGCCTCGTTGTTCTGGGAGCTGAAGACGACGTCCGGCCAGCCCTTGTGGGTGCGGTTGAACAGCTGGACCTTCGTCTGGAGGTAGTTCGAGCCGTTGGCGTCACCGTCGTAGCTGACGATGTCCAGCTTCACGTCCGGGTGCAGGGACTGGTACTGCTTCGCCGCAGCCAGGCGGGTGGAGTCGACCCAGACGGTCAACGCGCCGTCCTTCTGCGCTGCTTGGGCGAAGCCGTCCTTGCTCGTCGTCGCGCTGGTGCCGCTGCTACAGGCGGACACGGCCAGCAGCACCGTGGCGGCACAGGCGGCCAGCATGGCCGGACGTCTCCTGCTGGGCACTGTCGTGCCGGGCGAGGTGTTGACGGACATGAGCGACTCCACTGGTTTGCAGGCGCCCCGAGTGATCGGGAGGGTGGCGCGTGGATGGGGTGACGCCGGGCCGTCCCGGTCGGGCGTCGGTACCGCGGACAACTGAAGCGCTGCCGCTGCCAAGAAATTAGCCGCCCTATAGCGGGGCGCGTCAAGGGTATGTGTCGCTTCTTTTGGGCCACTTGTAGTCGATCATGCGGTGTCATTTGCCCGTGTAGATCCAGTAAGACGCTTTATAGGGCACCGCCGAGCTGGTTTCCGTGAGCAAGGAAGGCACCTATGAGTACGACACATTATGAGCTGGGGTACGATGACTACGGCTTCAGCGGCGGTCCGCCGCTCTCGACGCAGTCACCCGGAGGCAGGACAGATGGACAACCCGCCCGCGACTGAAGCGGCCCTGCCTGCGCAGGCGCCTCCCGCCGCGGCTGTGCAGACCGACGAGAAAGAAGAGCGGCGTGACTACCGGCCCGGGTACGAGATCGTGGCGGAACGCATCCTCGAGTTCATCGCCGAGTCGCGGCTGGAGCCGGGCGACCGGATGCCCACGGAGAACGATCTCGCCCAGCGACTGGACACCAGCAGAGCAGTGGTGCGCGAGGCGGTGAAGATCCTCTCGGCGCTCGGCCGGGTCCGGGCCCACAAGGGACGCGGACTGTTCGTCGCGGACGACGAGGGCATGCTGATCACCAGCCGGTGGGGAGGATTCTTCCGGCCCGTGGACCTCGATCACGTCCTCATGCTGTTCGAGTTCCGCAGGGTTCAGGAGGTCGCCGCGAGCAGCCTGGCGGCCACCCGGGCCACGCCCGCCGAACTGCGCACCGTCGAAGTCGCCATGCAGCAGTGCCGGCACGGGTTCGCGAGCGGTCAGGTCGATGTGTTCAACCAGGGGGACGAGGACTTCCACATGGCCGTGGCGGCGGCCTCGCACAACGCCTTCCTCGTCAGCGCGGTGCGCGACGCGCGACGTCTGCAGCGACAGTCGAGCGCGATCGGCATCCACGACACGTTCAGCGACCACACCGCGTCGGCGGTCGAGGAGCACGAGGCGATCTACCGGGCCATCCGGGACGGCCGCCCCGACGAGGCGGGCGAGGCCACGGCAGTGCACCTGGACAGGACGCTGGAGGACTACCGGCGGGAGATCCAGCGGCGCCTGTTCGGCTAAAACCGTTGTGCCGCGTGGCGCGTGCTGCGTGGCGTGGGGTCGGCGGTCCGCGAAACCGACGTGATGCTGTCGGCGGTCAGGGGCGGTGTGCGATGACCAGCCAGGCGCGGGAGTCGAACCACACGCCGTCGTCCGTGTCCTGCGCGTCGAGCGTCACGCGAAGCCGGCCGAGTGCGCGCTCGGCGGACGCGGCATCGAGACCGGCGATCAGTTCCTTCACCATGCGCAGTTGCAGCACGGCAGCGTGTGCACGTTCGGCGTCCGGCCCGAAACAGATGGGTTCGCGCACGTCGACGACGTCCACGGCCGTGAAGCCGGCCGAGGTCAGGACATCGGTGACGACATGTGGATCGGCCAGGGTGAAGGGGTCGCCCTGGGCGGGGGCCGACGTCGCTGACGCGTGGCCACCGGAGAGCGCCGCGCGGACGGCGACATGCCACTCCTGGCGGTCGGCGGCCTGCCAGACAAGCTGCACGAAGCGCGCTCCCGGTCGCAGGGCTCGCCCGATGTTGGCGAACGCGACGACCGGATCGGAGAAGAACATCGTCCCGAACCGACTGACGCCGAGACTGAAGTACGCCGGCCGGAATTCATGGTCCTGGGCATCGGCCTGAACGAACCGGACATTGCGGGTCCCCTCGGTCTCGGCCAGCTCGCGGGCCCGCGCCAGCATCGGCCCCGAGACGTCGACGCCGAGCGCGCTCCCAGGCGCCGCGTCCCGGGCCGCCTCCCGGGTGGTCCGACCGGTGCCGCAGCCGACATCGAGGACACGATCTCCGGGCCGGACGCCGAGGGCCTGTGACAGCCGCTCGTGGTACCGGACGAGCTCCGAGTCGTAGTCGAACAATGCGACCTCTTCCTCATCTCACGGGACCGTCACGGAGTACACCCCTGACGGTGTCGAGCCGTACACCCGGATCCAGCTCCGGCAGCCACCATGTCGCACCCGCTCTCGCATACGGTGCGGGATCCACACCCAGCGGCAGACCGACCGCGATGTCGTACGAGGTCATCTCGCCCCGGCGCAGACCGGAGAGGGTGCCCACGGCCTCCGCGAGCTGGTCCGGGTGCTCAAGATTGGCAGGGAAGAAGCCGTCGAGCCGGGCGGCACGGCGGATCGGCTTGACGTTGCCCGGGAATCCGGCGGCCCACACCGGCACACCCGGCCGCTGGACCGGCCGCGGCAGGAACGTGATGTCGTCGACCACGTAGTGCTCGCCGCGATGACGCACCGGCTCTCCCGACCACGCCGCGGTCAGGATCGCCAGGGACTCGTCGAGCATCCGCCCTCGCCTCCGGTCGTCGAGCTGCTCGCCGGTCCTGGACAGCTCGCCGGCGAACCGGTCGCTGCCGAGGCCGACGCCGAGGGTGAGGCGGCCATCGCTGAGCCGGTCCAGTGTCGCGGTCTCCCGGGCGACCTTGGCAGGCCGTCGTCGGGCGAGCACCGACACCATCGGACCGAGCCTGAGCCGCTCGGTCGCGGTCGCGATCGCCGCCAGCGCGATCCACGGGTCGGCGACCTGCCGGACCGGAGTCCGCCAGCACAGCTGGTCCCACACGAAACAGCCGTCCCATCCGGCCTCCTCCGCCTCGGCGGCGAGACGCGCGACCACCCGCGGGTCGGCGAGGTCGTCGAAGAGGGGCAGCCAGAGCGCCGAGCGCAGCCGGTTCACGGCCGACGCCCTTCCGTGTGCCGGACCAGAGCCGCCACGAAGTCGTCCCACACCGGCCTCGGCAGGTCATGTCCGGCCCCCTTGAGCACCAGCAGCTCCGCACCGGGGACGGCGTCGCGCAGCGCCTCACCGTGCGGCAACGGCAGCAGTGGGTCGTGGTCACCGTGGACCACGAGCGTCGGCGTCGCGATGTCGCCGAAACCGCCTCGCACCGGCCGTTCGGGCTCGACGGAGTAGTGGTTGACGAGGGTTGCCGCGTAGTTCCTGGCGCGTGCCACGTCATGCTCGACCAGCACTCGGATCGCGGCTTCGTCGAAGTACGGCGAGCCACCGGCGTAGGCCCTGGCGCCGGCGACGACGTACTCGACGACCGCGGCCGCGTCGGAGGAGTCCGGTTCGGTCGCCATGGCCAGGTCGCCGGAGGGCGGGGGCAGGTCGTCGGCACCGGTCGTGCTCGAGAGGAACGTCAGGGACGCGAGCCGGTCCGGATGGTCCACACCGAGGATGAGTCCGGCCCCGCCGAACATCGACTGGCAGACCACGTGGGCGCGCTCGATGCCCAGGGCGTCCTGGACGCCGAGCACGTCGTGGGTCAGGTCCGCGAACGAGTAGGCCGGCCGTCCCGGCGGGCAGCAGGTCGAGCGGCCGGTGTCGCGATGGTCGTAGCGGACCACGAACCGCCCGCGGGCGGCGATCTGTTCGCAGAGGTCGGTGTCCCACCAGAGCATCGAGGCGGCGGCCCCGGCGACCAGCACGATCGCCGGGGCCGCGGGGTCACCGAAGGTCTCGACACACAGCTCGACGCCGTTGATCTTCAGGAGTTGCTCGCCGTGAGAGAGATGTGAGGTCATGTCCAGCACGCTAGAACCCGTGGGTCCATCGTGAAAAGCGATGATTTCCGATCGATTCGATCGCCTGCGGCAATAGGCATGGCTACGCTGAACACGTGAGCAACGTCGAGCTGCGCCATCTGGCGGCCATGGCCGCCATCGCCGAGGAGGGCTCGTTCGGCCGCGCGGCCGCCCGTCTCGGGTACACCCAGTCGACCGTGAGCCAGCAGATCGCCGCGTTGGAGCGGGCCGTCGGCGGTGCCGTGTTCGACCGGCCGGGCGGCCCCAAGGCCGTGCGGCTCACACCGCTCGGATCCCTGGTCCTGGAGCACGGTCGCGCACTGCTGGAGCGCGCGGAGGCACTGGCCCACGCCGTGGACCGCTTCAAGGCGGGGGGCGGCCGGATCGACATCGGCACGTTCCAGAGCGTGTCCAGCGTGATCCTGCCGGCGGTCGTACGCCGGCTGCGGGACGAGCAACCCGGCTGCGACATCAGGCTGTTCGAGGAGGAGCCGGAGCAGCCCCGGATCGGCGATCTCGACCTGCTGTTCTACGACGGCCGCATCGACGGCGACGTCGAGCGCCGCAAGCTGCTCGACGATCCGTATCTGCTGGTGGCCAGGGCCGGCACCTTCCCCGATGGCCCGGTCTCGCTGGAGCGGCTCGACGGCGTACCCATGGTGGCCTGGCCACTGACCTGCGATCAGCCCGTGATGGAGCAGGCGGTCGCCCGCAGCGGTGCCCGTCCGCGGATCGTGTTCCGCACCGCGGTCAACGACACCCTGCTGGCGATGGTGCGAGCCGGCCTGGGATCGGCGGTGCTGCCCTGGCTCGCTGTCCGCGGTGCCGACATCCCGTCCGACGACGGGCTCCGCATCCACGAGCTGCGGCCGTCCCTGCCGCCACGGGAGATCTACCTGCACTGGCGGGCCGGCCGCATCCGCTCCCCGCTCGCCGCCAGGGCCGTCGACATCGCGTGCGAGGTCGCGACCGCACTCGCGCCGCCCGGAGCGTGGGCCACACCACCGGAGTGATCCGTTGCTCCTTGCCCCACGGGCCCAAAGCCCGTGCACAGCACGGTGATTCACCGCGGCGGGGGGGGGGGGGGGGGGGGGGGGGGGGGGGGGGGGGGGGGGGGGGGGGGGGGGGGGGGGGGGGGGGGGGGGGGGGGGGGGGGGGGGGGG
>NZ_JBVIHJ010000038.1:0-49904 GCF_055570355.1 Streptomyces sp. NPDC031225
AGGGTTTCGGGGGTGAGGGCGGTGCTGAGGACGGTGTGGTGGGGGGCGCCGGCCAGGAGCCAGCTTTCGGCTGATTCGGCGAGTGAGGGGCGGGGTGTCCAGACGGCGCGGGCGACGGGGAGGTTGGGGAGTGCTTCGGTGGGGGGGACGACGTCGATGGTGTTGGCGGTGAGGCGGAAGCGGTCGCCGAGGTCGGACAGGCCCACGACGACGGCGGGGCCTTCGGCGGCGTCGAAGACGAGGCGGACGGGGTCTTCGCGGCCGCCGATGGACAGGGGGTGGATTTCGCAGCTGGGGCGGGTGGCGGCGATGGTGGGGCAGACTTCGAGCATGTGGGCGCCCAGGACGCGGGGGGTGCCGGGGCCGAGGTGGTAGGTGTAGTCCTCCATGAAGCTGGTGCCGCCGTGTTGTCCGGCGGCCATGACCTTCATGGTGCGTAGCAGGGCGGAGGTTTTCCAGTCGCCTTCGCCGCCGAAGCCGTAGCCGTCGGCCATGAGGCGTTGCACGGCCAGGCCGGGGAGTTGGCGCAGGCCGCCGAGGTCTTCGAAGTTGGTGGTGAAGGCGGTGAAGTTGCCTTCGGTGAGGAAGGCACGCAGACCGAGTTCCTGACGGGCGGCGTAGACGAGGGAGTCGTGGCGGGCACCGCCCGGACGCAGCTCGGGCACCACGTCATACAGGTCGGTGTATTCGGTGGCGAGTTCGCGGGCTGCCTTGTCCTCGATGGTGTCGATGACGGTGACGAGGTCGTTGACGCCGTAGGTGTTGACGGAGTAGCCGAACCGCAACTGGGCTTCGACTTTGTCGCCTTCGGTGACGGCGACGTCGCGCATGTTGTCGCCGAAGCGGGCCAGGCGCAGGGTGCGGGAGGCGTGGCGGCCGGCGGCGGCGCGGGCCCAGGCGGTGATGCGGCCGATGACGCGGGGTTCGGTGGCGTGGCCGGCGACGATTTTGCGGTTGACGCCGACGCGGGCTTCGATGTGGCCGAATTCGCGGTCGCCGTGGGCGGCCTGGTTGAGGTTCATGAAGTCCATGTCGATGCTGGGCCAGGGCAGCGACTGGTTGTGCTGGGTGTGGAAGTGCAGCAGTGGCCGGTCCAGGGCGGACAGGCCGGCGATCCACATTTTGGCCGGGGAGAAGGTGTGCATCCAGGCGATCACACCGATGCAGGTGTCGGAGGCGGATGCTTCCTGGCACAGGCGGCGGATCGCTTCGGCGTCGGTCAGGACCGGCTTCCACACGATCCGGACCGGGATCTGCGCGTTCGCATCGAGCAGGCCGCAGATCTCCCGGGACTGCGCGGCGACCTGCTCCAGCACGTCATCGCCGTACAGGCCCTGACTGCCGGTCAGAAACCAGATCTCCTGGCTCGGGAAAGACGTCGTGCTGTCGTTGCTCATCAAGGTGTTCCTTCCAAAAAAAGGGGATCGACCACAACGGACGGGGTGTGGTCAGGCGGATGCTTGGGCGCGGAGGGCGCGCAGGCGGTGCATGACCTGGTTGGTGCCGCGGCCGAAGTAGTCGTGCAGCAGCTGGTATTCGGCATACAGGCGGTCGTAGGCGGCCGCCCGGCCGGGGTCGGGTTGGTAGACGCCTTGTTCGGCCTTGCCCATCGAGCGGGCGCAGGCCTGGATGTCGGGGTAGGCACCGGCCGCGACGGCCGCGTGCATGGCGGCACCCAGCGCGGGGCCCTGGGTGGAGCCGATCACGCTGAGCGGACGCCGGGTGACGTCGGCGTAGATCTGCATCAGCAGGGCGTTCTTCGTCAGCCCGCCCGCGATGATCAGCTCCCCGACCGGCACCCCCGACGCCTCGAACGCCTCGATGATGGTCCGCGTCCCGAACGCGGTCGCCTCCAGCAGGGCCCGGTAGATGTCCTCCGGCCGCGTCGACAACGTCTGCCCCACGATGACAGCGCTGAGGTCGTGGTCGACCAGGACGGAGCGGTTGCCGCTGTGCCAGTCCAGCGCGACCAGTCCGTGTTCCCCCACCCGCTGCCCGGCCGCCAGCGCGGTCAGGTACTCGTGCGGATCCTGGCCCTGGGCGGCGGCCTGTTCGGCGTAGGCGGCGGGGAAACCGGTGCGCACGAACCAGCCGAAAATATCCCCGACCCCGCTCTGCCCGGCCTCATACCCCCACAGCCCGGGCAGGATCCCCCCGTCGACGACCCCGCACATGCCGGGCACCATGCCCTGCTGGTCCGAACTCATCACATGACACGTCGAGGTGCCCATGATGGCCACCATCTGCCCCGGCTGAACGGCTCCGGCCGCGGGAGCGGTCACATGCGCGTCCACGTTGCCGACACACACCGCAATACCCTCAGGCAACCCCGTCCAGGCGGCCGCCTCGGCCGTCAGCGACCCCGCCCGCTCACCCAGCTGCCCGATCGGATGCTCCAGCTTGTCCGCCACGAAATCGGCGAAGTCCGGGTTCAGCGCCGCCAGATACTCACGGGAGGGGTACACGCCGTCCTGGAGCTGGCCCTTGTAACCGGCCGTGCAGGCATTACGGACATACGTGCCGCACAACTGCCACACGATCCAGTCCGCCGCCTCCACCCACCGCTCCGTCCGCGCATACAGTTCCGGATCCTCCTCCAGCAACTGCAACGCCTTCGCGAACTCCCACTCCGAAGAAATCTTCCCCCCATACCGTGGCAGCCACGACTCCTTACGCTCACCCGCCAACGCCGTGATCCGGTCCGCCTGCGCCTGCGCCGCATGATGACGCCACAACTTCACATACGCATGCGGACGGCCCGACAGACCCGGCAGCTCACACAACGGCGTCCCGTCGGCCAGCACAGGGACCATCGTGCACGCCGTGAAATCCGTCCCGATCCCCACCACCTGCTCCGCACGCACCCCCGCGGCCGTCAACGCCGCCGGCACCGCATGACGCAGCACATCCACATAATCCGACGGCACCTGCAACGCCCAGTCCGGCGGCAACCGCGTCCCGTCCGGCAGCACACGGTCCAACACCCCATGCGGATACGCATACTCCGCGGAACCCAACTCCGCCCCATCACGGACCCGCACCACCACAGCCCGCCCCGACAACGTCCCGTAATCCACCCCCACCACATACACATCGGTCGAGGGCTGTCCTATGTTCTCGTCATTCACCATCGCACGCGCCTTCTGTTCGGCATTTCGTATGTCGTTCGAGTTCATGGGTGGAGGTCCGATGTCCTCTGAACCGGCAGGGACAGTGGTCGGGGGCCGGCTGGATCGCCGGACCCCGACCACTGTCCCTATTAAAGGATCTGGAGAACAGCAGGTCTAGCGGTCGAGCTTCCAGTCCTGCGAGCCGTCGGCGGCCGCGTTCTGGAGGGTGAGGGGTGCTCCGGTGGACGCGCCGGTCATGTAGAGGGCGGTGTTCTTGGCTGCCTGGAGCCGGTAGTAGCCGTCCGAGGTCTTGACGAGGTTCCAGCTGCCCGACGCACTGTTGTCGACCCACTGGCCGATCCGCTGGCCGACTGTGGCGTTGCCCGTCCAGATGGCCGCCGCGCGCCCGCCCGACTTGTTCAGCAGCGTGGTGCCACCGTTCGGCTCGGTCACCACGTGCCAGTACTGGGTGTCCGTGTCCGCCGCAGCTCCGGCGTCCTCCAGCACCACGTCGGGCGTGTCCCCGTTGCCGAGGTTGGCGTCGTTGGTCTTGTTGCCGGTGCCGATCACCTGGCCGGTCTTGCGGTTGACCAGCTGGTAGTAGGTGCCGTCCGAGTCGCCGAGGTCGATCTCGGCGTACGCGATCGTGGAGGCGCCCTGGTTGTTGAGGATCGCGATGCGGCCGGTGCTGTCGACGTACTGGAGGTTGCGGCTGTACCCGGCCGGTGAGGTGGTCTGGTACTCCGTCCAGACGCCGTCGCTGCGGCCGGTCTCGTTGACCCAGACGTCGCCGCTGTTCGACGCGTTGTACACCAGGCGGCCGTCGGGCAGCCTGATCAGGACCGGGCTGCCGCCGCCCGCGAGGGGACGGGAACCGGCGACGACGGGCAGCGAGCCGACGGACATGCCGGTCTGGGTGCCGCGGAAGAACTTCAGCGGGTTGGCGGCGATCGCGTACCGCGTGTTGGCGCCGCCGCCCCAGTACTCGAAGGTGAACAGCCACTTGCCGTCCGTGGTGGGGACGACGTTGGTCATGCCGGGCCTGCCGCCGCCGATCGCGGTCTTGCCGCCGCCCATGTCCTGGACGGATCCGGAGATGTCGACGACGGGGTCGCTCCAGTCGGCCTTCCTGCCGTCCCAGGTGCGGTGCACGAGGATCTGGCCGTGCGAGTCGTTCGCCGTGTCGTTGGCGGGGTCCTTCTTCGGGACGCCGGTGACCGGGTCGAAGCCGGTGTAGTCGTTCTCGTCGGAGTAGTAGCAGACCAGTTTGCCCTGGTAGACCATCAGGTACGGCTCCCAGAGGGGGTCCACCTGCTGGTTCTTGTTGGCGGCCGCGATGTTCTGGCCGACCGCGCCCGCGCTGCCGCCCTGCCAGCCGCCGGTCGCGACGACGTTGACGACCTTCCAGCTGCTGCCCTGGTCGGTGCTGGAGTACAGGGCGATGGCCAGGTCGCTGCGGTCACCGTCGTTGGACGGGGTCCAGTTCGGATCGGCTGCCTTGTGCTCCTTGTAGTAGTAGTCGTCGCCGGAGACGACACTCGCCAGGAGCAGCGTGCCGGCCTTGAGTGCGCCGACGCTCTGCGGAAGCACGTAGAGGTACGGGTTGGTCCAGTTGCTCGTGTACTTGGCGTACTTGGGGTCGTTGGAAAGGTACGCCGGTGCCTTGACCTCGGACAGTGGCTGCCAGCTGGTGCCGTGGTCGTCGCTCTTGTAGACGGGCAGGGTCTGCCCGTCGGCGCTGCCGGACTTCGGCACGACGGTGGACTTCTCGAACGACGCGACCAGCCGCCCGCCGGGCAGTTCGGCAGACTTCGGGTAGACGGCGCAGTTGCCTCGTCCCTTCAGGCACGCATCACTGCCGAGCTGGTAGAGGATCCCACCCGTCGGGTTGTACGCCTGCGCGGCGGACGCGGGGACGGCCAGCAGCGCGGCCGCCGCGCCGAAGGTACCCAGTGCCCTTCCCAGGGTTCTTCTCTGCATAACTCCTCCTTCAGAAATGATCACGGTGATGCGGGGCTTCGGTCACCGGCGCGGTGCACTGCTCTGTGGGGCCGCCCGGTGACCCGGTCAGGAAGGGACGCCCGCTCAGGCGTCCGGGGTCGTACCGGGGGCCTCGGCGACGAGGACGCGTACGTCCCAGGGGCCCAGGTCCAGCGCGGCACCGGCTGGTACGAGGCCGCCGTTCAGGACGTCGGACAGGTCGACCGGGGTGTGCGCCCGGGTGGGCTCCCAGCTCCAGTTGTGGACGATGTGGACGCGACGTCCGTCGGGGGACGTGCCCGTCGTCGCGGTCACGGATTCGGGCAGGTCCCTCCAGCCGCCACGCGTGTCCGGAGCCATCCAGGCGGCCAGCGTCCGGGCGAGGTCGCGGTCAGGGACGGTGCCCACGCAGGTGACACGGCCGGCGCCGTGGCGGCGGGTGGTGACGGCCGGCCAGCGCCCGAAGTGGGGGTGCTCGTAGGAGGCCAGTACGTCGGCGTCGACGACCGTGAGGCCTTCGGCCCAGTGCGTCGCCGTCGCGGCTGCGGATATGTGGAGCGGGCCACCGGGTACGGCGCGGACGGGGACCGGGACCGGCAGGTTGCTGAACTCGTCGTACTCGACGCCCGCGGCCCCGGCGAGGCGTCCGGGAGCCGGTTCGATACGGGCCCGGGCCTCGTGGTCGGCGTACGCGGTGCGGGGGCCTATGACCAGGTGGCCGCCCGCGTGGGCGTAGGCGGCGAGCCAGTCGCCCGTGGCGTCGTCGACGAGATACAGGGCCGGGGCGACGAGGACGGGGTGGCGCCGTACGGCGTCCTCGGGGGTCATCCCCTGCCGCTGCCCGCTGGGGTCGTGCAGTTGGCGGGCGTGGACGATCCGCACCTGGCGGCCGGCGTCGAAAGCGCCCCGGTAGAAGGGGTCGAAGATGCGGTGGTAGGAAGCCGGGTCCGGGGAGCCGTCCGGCTTGGACAGCGGCGGGTACTTCTGCATCAGCCACTTGCTCGGCGTCGAGTAGACCATCGTGATGTCGGCGTCCGGTTCGAGACCGGCGACCAGCGGGCCTGCCTTGTCGAACTCGGCGCCCAGCCGGGCGACTTCGGCGTAGGTGCGGCCGGGCCGGCCGCTGTGCGGCAGGACTCCGCCCCAGTAGGTCTCCGCGCCGAAGCGCAGGGTCTGCCACTGCCAGTACTCGATCATGCGGGCGCCGCGAGCCACGTGGGCCCAGGCGGTCTGGCGCCACTGGCCGTCGTAGCCGGGGCGGTTGTCCCAGGGGTAGCCGATGGAGTTCGCGTTGGTCTCGGTGACCAGGAAGGGTGCCTGGCGGGAGGAGAACATCCAGTCCGCGGTCTGGTACATCGACCACACGCCGGTGGTCTTCCAGATCTGCTCGTGCTGGTCCGGGGTGGGGTCGGGCAGCGCCAGGCCGTCCTGCATGTCGTAGTACGGGTTGCCGGAGGCGATGTCGAGTCGGTCGGTCATCTCGTCGTCCTCCACCCCCTGGCGGGTGTAGGAGATGCACGTGGTGACGAAGTGCTCGGGCCCCGCGTACTCACGGACCAGGTCGGCCTGCCAGCCGATGAACTCGGTGACCTGGCGGGCCTGGAACTCCCGCCACGCCACGTCGTACTGGGGCTGTTCGTTGCCGTCCGGGGTCCACAGGTCGGCCCAGGTCGACAGGCGGTGCGACCAGTAGACCAGGCCCCATTCCCGGTTGAGGGTCTCGACGGCGCCGTACTTCTCGCGCAGGTGGTCCACGAAGCGCTGGAAGACCCCGCGGTTGTGGAAGAGGTGCAGACCGGGCTCGTTGTCGACCTGCCAGCCGATGATCGCCGGGTGGTCGGCGTAGCGTGCGGCGATCTTGCGGATGATCCGCTCGGCGTGGAAGCGGAAGGCGGGGTGGGTGAAGTCGACCTCCTGCCGGGCGCCCCAGCCGATCCGCTCGCCGGTACGCCGCTCCCCCGTGATCTCCGGGTACTGCCGGGCCAGCCACAGCGGTGCGGCGTATGTCGGCGTGCCGAGGACGACAGAGATGCCGCGCTCGTGGGCGCCGTCGAGGACCGGCTGCAGCCAGTCGAGGTCGAACGTCCCGTTCTCCGGTTCCCAGGTCGACCAGACCGACTCGCCGACCCGGATCACGGTGAAGTTCGCCTGGGCCATCAGGTCGAGGTCGGCCTTCAGCCGTTCGCCGGGCTGCAGTCGGGGGTCGTAGGCGGGCGTGTACTCGTGGTAGTACGCGGCGCCGAAGAGGACACGGGCGGGCAGAACCGCCATGGGGGAACCTCCGAAGAGTCGATGGGGGGAAGTGGGCGGGTGCGTCGGCGCTGTGGCCGGACGGGCGTTACTGCTTGACGCCGCCGGTGGCCAGGCCGCTCTGCCAGTACCGCTGCAGGAGCAGGAAGGCGACGACGAGCGGGAGGATGGAGATGAGGGAACCGGTCACGACGAGCGCGAGCATGTTGCTGTTCGCGCCGCTTCCACCGCCGACGGCCTGGGACGCCCAGGAGGAGAGGCCGACGGTGACGGGGTACAGCTTCGGGTCGTTCAGCATGATCAGCGGCAGGAAGTAGTTGTTCCAGGTCGCCACGAGCGTGAACAGCACCACGGTCACCAGGCCCGGGGCCAGCAGCCGCATCGCGATGGTGAGGAAGATCCGCAGTTCGCCGGCCCCGTCGATGCGCGCGGCCTCCAGGAGGCTGTCCGGGACCGCGTCCGCCGCGTAGACGCGCATGAGGTACAGGCCGAACGGGCTGACCAGGGAGGGCAGGACGATCGCCCAGGGGGTGTTGACCAGGTCCACCTTCGCGAAGAGCAGGTAGGTGGGGATGGCCAGGGCGGTGGTAGGGATCATGATGGCGCCGAGTACCAGGGCGAAGGCCGCGTTGTTGCCCCGGAACCGGTACTTGGCGAATCCGTAGCCTGCGGCGGCGGCCAGGAGCGCGGCACCGATCGCGCTGCCGACGGAGTACAGGACCGTGTTGAGGAGCCAGTGCAGGAAGACGCCGTCGTCGTGTGTGAACGTCTCCCGGATGTTCTCCAGGAGTTGCGGCGTGTGCGAGAACCACAGGCCGAAGCTGGTGAACAGGTCCTGGGTGCTCTTGGTCGCGGAGACTGCGAGCCAGAACAGCGGCAGGAGGAAGTAGGCCAGGACGGCCAGCATGACGATGGTCAGCGGTGTGCTGCGGCCGCCGGTCGACCGCCGGCGGGGTCGCCGAGCCGTCCGCGAGGTGCCGGTCGTGGTGGCGCTGGTGGCCGACGGGGACGGGGAAGCGGGGGTCGTGGTCGTCACGAGGTCCTCCTGCGGTTCGCGAGGAACAGGACGGCGTAGGAGAAGATCACGATGACCAGGCCGAGGAAGAAGGACACCGCGGCCGAGTAGTTGACCTGCTGGCCGGTGAAGGCGAGCGAGTAGGCGTACAGGTTCGCGGTGTACGAGTTGTCGATGACGTCGGGCGCGATGGGCTGCAGCAGCTTCGGTTCGTTGAAGAGCTGGAAGCTGCCGATCACGGAGAACAGCAGGGTGAGCAGGAGCGCGGGGCGCAGGGCGGGGAGCTTGATGGACCAGGCGGTCCGCCAGGCACCGGCGCCGTCCATGGCCGCCGCCTCGTACAGCTCCTGGGGGACGGTCCGCAGGGCGGCGTACAGGATGATCATGTTGTAGCCGACGAACTCCCAGGTCACGACGTTCGCCAGGCTGCCCAGCATCCATCCGTCGCTGAGGAAGTGCGGGACCGGCAGGCCGAGTTTCTCGCTGAGCTGGGCGAACGGCCCGTAGTCCGGCCCGTACAGGTAGCCCCACATGAGGGTGGCGACCACGCTGGGGACGGCGTAGGGGACGAAGATGCCCAGGCGGATCACCCGGGCGAGGCGCAGCAGGCCGCTGTCGAGGGCGAGCGCGAAGCCCAGTGCCAGGACGAGCATCAGTGGGACCTGGATCACGAAGAACGTCGCGACCCGGACGACCCCTTCCCGCAGGAGCGGGTCCTTCAGGGCCGTCACGTAGTTGTCAAGACCGACGAACGCGTTGCCGCCGATGAGCTTTTCCCGGAACAGGCTGAGATAGGCGGCGTACCCGAGCGGCGCGAGGAACACCAGCAGGAACAGCACCATGAAGGGTGCGACGAACAGCGGACCTGCCGCACCTTGACGCAGGCCACCGAGTCGGCGACTCTTCGGCCCCGCTCGGCGCGGCTCCTCGGTGGAGGCCACGGTTGTGGCAGTCATCATCGGGCCTTTCTTGGGGGAAGGGCTGGCCGGGGGCGGGTCCCACGTCGTCACCGGGGGCATCGATGCGGGACCCGCCGGTCGTCACGGGGTCTTGACGGTGAAGCCCTGGGCCTTGGCGTAGGTGGTGAGGCGCGACTGCCACGCGTCGAGCGCGGCGACGGCGTCCTTCTTCCTGGTGAGTGCCGTGCCGACGGTCTCGGTCCAGTCGGTGACGGCCTGGTCGAGGAAGGGCGGCCACTGGAAGTCGGGGCTGACCGTCTCGCCGATGGCGGCGAACTCCTGGTTGACCTTCTGGCCGCCGTAGAAGGAGGCCGCGGCGCCGGTGAAGGACGGGTCCGCGAGCAGCGGCTTCGTCGCCGGGAAGAACGACTGCTTGGTGTTGAACAGCTTCGCGCTGGCCGGGTCGCTGTTGAGGAACTGCGCGAACACGGCGGCCGCGATCGGGTTCTTGCTCGCCTTGATGACCGCGCTGGTGGAGCCGCCCCAGTTGCCCGAGCTGGGCTTCGACGCGTCCCACTGGGGAAGAGGGGCGGCGCGCCACTTGCCCGCCGTGGACTTGGCCGAACCGGCGAGGAAGACCGGGCCCCAGGCGGCGGTGATCCAGGTGGCGTACTTTCCCTTGTTCAGCGCGGAGAACCAGGCGTCGGTGAAGTCCGGCTCGACGCCGATGACACCCTCCTGAGCCAGCCCGCCCCAGTAGGCGGCGAGCTTCTTGGAGATCGCGTCGTCGACGTCGATGGTGACGTTTCCCTTGCCTGAGGTGGCGTAGGGCTTGGCGCCCGCCTGCCAGAGCAGGCCGTGCCAGGCGGCGGCCTCGTTGCCGGCCAGGTTGGTCAGGTAGATCTCCAGGTCGGCCTTGTGCAGCTTGCGGGCCGCGGCGGCGAAGTCGTCCCAGGTCTTCGGCGGCTCGATGCCGTGCTTCTCGAAGATGTCCGCCCGGTACAGCATGCCCATCGGGCCGGTGTCCTGCGGGATCGCCCAGATCTCACCCTTGGGTCCGCTGACCTGCCCCCAGGTCCAGTCGACGAACGTGTCCTTCAGCTTGGCCGCGCCGTACGGGCTCAGGTCCAGGAGGCTGTCCGTGATCGTGAACGTGGGGATGGCCTGGTACTCCATCTGCGCCACGTCCGGGGCGCCGTTGCCTGCCTTGATCGCCGTGCGCAGCTTCGTGTAGTGCTGCACGCCCTGACCGGCGTTGACGACCTTGACCTTGATCGCCGGGTACTTCTTCTCGAAGAGCGCGACCTCCTGGTCGATGTCCGGGACCCACGTCCAGAACGTCAGCTCGGTGGGCTGCTTCATCGCCTTGTCGATGTCGGCCTGGCTGACCGGCTTCGAGGACGAGGAGGCCGACCCGCCGCCGCTGTCACCACCGCCGCAGGCGGTCAGGGCGGCTCCCAGCGAGACCGCTCCCGCGGCGGTGAGCAGGAGCCGACGGCTCATCTGGGACTGACTGGGGGTGGAGTTGGATCTGCGCATGACGAACTCCCGCCGATGGCTGAGGAAATGGCACGCCGAGCACGGGCGTGCGATGAGGGTGATGTGAGAGATGAGGAGACAGGCAGCTCGGACGCGACCGCCACGACACGGAGGTCGGCATGGCACGGGTGCGCGTCTTCGCGGACGCCGCCCGGTGGGAGTTCCACCTGCTGCGGAGGAGGAGGCCCGGGGGCGGGGAGGTCACGGGTGGAGCGGAGAGCTGTGGCGGCCGGGTTGGTCCGGCTGCCGTTCGGATCGGAGGAGCGGAGGGGCGCGTCGTCGGTGTGACGGTCCGCCCGCAGGGTGCGAGGGATCAACCGGGGAAGCGCCGTAGGGCGGCTCGCCTCACCGATGCCTGTCCGGCGAGGAAAGCTGTTCCTCGGGCCGATCGGTGTCGGTCAGTTGTAGGCGGCTGCACCTCCGTCCCGGAGTGGGCCGGATCGACCCCCGCTCGGAAACGAGGCGAGGGCCCGATGTCGCCCCGGGGTCGTCCGGGTCGGCGGCGGGGGTCCGGTCGAGGCGCGGATCACGAGGTCGACCGGCGGTTCAGCGGCCGACAGGGGTGGCGCGTCCGGGTTCTCGATGGAGTGCACGAGGCGTTTGAGTCCCTCCTGCGCCACGGTGTCGAAGGGCTGGCGCATCGTGGTGAGCGGAGGAGTCACATAGGCGGCGACAGGGATGTCGTCGAAGCCCACGACGCTGACGTCCTGCGGCACGCGTCGGCCGGCTTCCGCCAGTGCGCGGATCAGACCGATCGCCATGTCGTCGTTGGCGGCGAACACCGCGGTCATGTCACCGTCGGAGGCCAGTTCGCGGCCGGCCGTGTAGCCGGTCGCGGCCGACCAGTCGCCCTCGACGACGGGGGGTATCACCCTGCCGTGCGCGGCGAGCGTCGACCTCCAGCCCTCCAGCCGGTCCCGGGCCGCGTACCACTGCTGCGGACCGGCGAGGTGGTGCACGGTCTTGTGCCCCAGTTCCAGCAGATGCTCGGTCGCCGTGCGCGCCATCAGATCGGCGCCGACGCCGGCGGCCAGGGTCCTGGCCGTGGGCAGGGGCGGCGAACCGAGGACGAGTACCGGTACGTCGACACGGGCGGCGAGGTCATCGCTGTGCCCGTCGTCGATCGGCTCGGAGATGACGATGCCGTCGACGCCCTGCTCCAGAAGTGAGTCGACGGCACCGGCGACACCCGCCGGGTCGCCTTCCAGGGTGTTGACGACGCGGAGGGCGTATCCCGTGTCCCGTACGGCACGTTCGACCCCCATGATCAGTGAGGCGGGTCCGTACAGGGCGGTTCCCAGCGTCACCACACCGATGGACCGTGTGCGGCCGGAGGCCAGCGCCCTTGCCGCGTTGTTCAGTCGGTAGCCGAGTTCCTCGCCGGCTTCCAGGACGCGTCGGCGCACGTCGGCCGAGACGTACGGCTCGTCGTTGTAGACCCGGGACACGGTCTTCTGCGAGACGCCCGCCAACTGGGCCACATCCACACTGCGTGGTGCGCCGGAACTCCCGCTCCGCCGTGTGCCTCGCCTCATGGAGTCTCCAGATGATCGCGTCCGGCGTGGGCCGGGTTCCGTCTGACTGCGCTGCCATGTCTACGCAGTCATACGATGCCCGTCAAGCGCCCGAAACGGATTCGTAACCTTGCGCAGGCGTCGAACTCAGGTTGGCAGGCCTCCTCCGGACATCCCCGGGCGAGCGAAATTTCCGAGGCTGTACCAAGCCTTGACGAGTCGGCTCTGCCTGCGTAGACAGAACGGAACTCCGGCTCGCTGGACGTACGGCGGGACGCGGGCACGACCGGATTCGGCCACCGAGGGAGCAGGAGGTCTCATCAGGGACATCGGGTGCCGACGCCCTTGAGCCAAGCGTCGCCGACGAGGTGGCGTGCCCGGCCCCCGGGGACCGAAGCCGTGATGGCCGAGGACCCGCCGTCCCCTCGCCGACGGACTCAGGCGGGGTGCAGGTGGCGTTCCATCCAGTCCGCGGCGGCCCGGCGGAACAGTCGCCGGTTGTCCGCGCGCAGGAAATCGTGTCCCTCGTCCCGCAGGACCAGGAGTTCGGCAGGGACACCGCGTTCCCGCGCGGCCCGTACGAACTGATCCGACTCCCCCAGCGGCACGTTGGTGTCGTGCTCGCCGTGGACCGCGAGCAGCGGGGCCCGCAGCGCGTCGATGCGGCTCATCGGCGACAGGGAGTGCAGCAACTCGCGGTCGCGCTCCGGGTGGCCGTACTTGTGCGCCGCCGACTCCGCGATCCAGGGCTCGGTGCCGGCGAAGAAGGTCAGAAGGTCGGACATGCCACAGACCGCGACCCCGGTGCGGAACAGATCCGGATGCCACACGAGCGAGGCGAACGTCAGATAGCCGCCGTACGAGCGCCCCATCACCGCCAGCCGGGCCGGGTCCGCGGGACCCGCCGCGACCGCGTGGGCAGCGCAGTCCGCGACGTCGTCGAGGGCGGCGAAGCGCCCGGCGCCCAGGTCGGCGTCGACGAAGGACCGGCCGTGTCCGCCGGACCCGCGGACGTCTGGGGCGAACACGTCAAGGCCGCGCCCCAGCAGCTCGTGGTAGAGCGGGTCGAACACCGGGCGCTCCTGGTCCTCGGGGCCGCCGTGCAGGTGGATCACGCAGGGCGCCGGCTCGCCCGGCGCATGTCCGGGAGCCCGGTAGTACCAGCCGTTGAGGGGCAGCCCGTCCCGGGCGGCGAGACGCGAGAGCACGGGGCGTACCGGCGGGCGGCCCGGCGGTACGGCGTCCTCGTCCCGGGAGGACCACGGAGTGCGCAGCAGGGACACGCCTTCGGGGGTCCACCACACGCCGGGACGGCGTTGCGAACCGGAGAGCGCCAACAGCAGCCGTCCCGCACCGGCCGACACGACCCGCGTGACGACCTCGTGGGGCAGCGGCACCGGCTGCGTCGGCCGGGGGACGCCGGGGATGCCTGGCGCCTGGGGGATCTCGACGACCTCGAGGTCGCTGGCGCCCTTCATGTTCCACGCCAGCACGGCCGTGCGGCCGTCGTGCGCCATCTCCAGCAGTTCGAGGTCACCGTCCTCGCGTTCCGACACGACCGTTCTGCCGTGCGGTGTGCCGTCGGCATCGAGAGCGACGGCGATCAGGGCCGCGTACTCCCGGTGGGCGTCGCTGCGCAGCCACAGCGTCCGCCCGTCGGGGGAGAAACGGCCGATCCACGGGTCACCGTCGGCGACCGGCAGGGTGAGCGTCGTCGCCGCGTCGGCCGTGCGCCGGACGACGGCCTCGCGCCGTCCGCGCGGCCCCCGGCGCAGCAGCGCGAGCCCGCCGTCACGGCTGAGGTCGCACACCCGGAGAGTCGGGGCGTCCGTCTCCGTGGCGAGCAGCACGGAGGACGCCAGACCCTCGGGGTCGACCAGGTAGGCGGACAGGCCGCCGCCCGGCCGGGCCGCCGGTGTCCCGGCGGCGAGCGCACCGAACGGCGTCGCGCCCGGCCCCACGTCGTACGCGGCCCCGCCGAGGAGGGTCGCTCTGCCGTCCCGGACCGCCCAGGCGGCCGGGTCGCCGTCCGTCGGGTGCCACGCGCGGTCTCCTCCCGCGCCGACGCCGGCGCCGGCCGGTGCGGCGAGGGTGACGGCGACGGCCGAACCGTCGTACGCCCAGCAGCCGAGGTAGGCGGAACTGTCCGGATCGGCACCGGCCAGCAGGCGACGGCCGGTCCCGTCGGGCCGCACGCACAGCACCCTTGTGTGCTCACCGCCGCCCGGTGCGGTGGTGTAGGCGATCCAGCGGCCGTCGGGTGACCAGGACACCTCCTTGACGGGGTCCGGGGACGAGTCGAGCAGCCGGACCTCGCCCCCGTCCACGGGTCCGGCCCACAGCTGGGGGACACCTCCCCGGTCGCAGATGAAGGCCGCCCGGGTGCCTTCGGGATCGGCGGAGGGGTACCAGCAGCCGTGCGCGTGCAGCCGGGTCACGGCATCCCGCGGGCCTGCCGTCGCGGGCAACAGCACCGGAGCGGGGGCCGCGGCACAGGCGGGCGGGTGCGTCGGTATCTGCCGCATCCCGAACGCCCGCGGAGCCGCCGCCGTGTGCGAGGGCCCGGTGCCGTGCTCGCCGGTCACGTGATTCCGTGCGTCTGCAGCCATATCTCCAGGAGTGCCACCTGCCACAGGGCGTTGGCGCCGCGCTTGGTGCGGTGCTCGTCGGGCGCCGCCAGGAGCTCGGCCACGTACGGCTCCCGGAAGATCCCCCGCTTCTTCGCCTCGGGTGCCTCCAGTGCCTCGCGCACCCGGTCCAGGACGGGGCCCGCCATGTGCCGGATCGCCGGGACGGGGAAATAGCCCTTGGGACGGTCGACGACCTCCTGCGGCAGGAGCTTGCGGCCCGCTTCCTTCAGCACGCCCTTGCCGCCGTCGGCGAGTTTCAGCTCCGGCGGGCAGGCCGCGGCCAGCTCCACCAGTTCGTGGTCGAGGAAGGGCACGCGGGCCTCCAGGCCCCAGGCCATGGTCATGTTGTCGACCCGCTTCACGGGGTCGTCGACCAGCATGACGTGCGTGTCGAGCCGCAGCGCCGCGTCCAGGGCGGTCTGCGCGCCGGGAACCGCCATGTGTTCCCTGACGAAGCGGCCCGAGACGTCGTCCCGCAGCAGCATGTGCGGCTGGAGGATCTTCGCGAGGTCGGCGTGCGGACGGTCGAAGTACGTCTCGGCGTACCTGTCGGGCTCCTCCTCGCGCGAGGCAGCGGCCAGGTCCGGATACCAGTGGTACCCGGCGAACACCTCGTCGGCGCCCTGCCCGCTCTGGACGACCTTCACCTCCTTGGAGACCTGCTCGGACAGCAGGTGGAAGGCGACCACGTCGTGGCTGATCATCGGCTCGCTCATCGCGGCGACGGCGTCGTCCAGAGCGGCCGAGACCCGGCTGGAGGGAACCATCATCCGACGGTGGTCCGTGCCGAACTCCCGGGCGACCAGGTCCGAGTAGCGGAACTCGTCGCCCTCCTCCCCGCCCTCGGCCTCGAACCCCACGCTGAACGTCTTCAGGTCGCGCTGCCCCTCCTCCGCGAGCAACGCGACGATCAGGCTGGAGTCCAGGCCGCCGGAGAGCAGGACGCCGACCGGCACGTCGGAGACCATCCGGCGACGTACGGCGGTGCGCAGCGCCTCCAGCACCGCGTCACGCCATTCGTCGGGCCCCATGTCCGCGTACTCGGCGCGTCGCGTGTACGAGGGCTGCCAGTACCGGTGGTCGCGGTGACTGCCGTCCGGCTCGATCACCCGGACGGTGGCCGGCGGCAGTTTGCGTACGCCGTTGAGGACGGTGTGCGGCGGGGCGACCGTGGCGTGCCAGCTCAGGTACTGGTGCACGGCCACCGGATCGACGGAGGTGTCCACGTCGCCCGCGGCGAGCAGGGCGGGCAGGGAGGAGGCGAACCGCAAGCGGTCCGGCGCGGGCGCCAGATACAGCGGCTTGATCCCGAGCCGGTCGCGGCCCAGCACGACACGGCCGGTCCGGTGCTCGACGAGCGCGAAGGCGAACATGCCGTAGAAGCGCTCCACACAGGCGGTCCCCCACTGCCGGTAGGCGTGGAGCACCACCTCCGTGTCGGACGTGGACTCGAAGCGATGGCCCAGGCGCCGGAGCTCGTCGCGCAGCTCCCGGTAGTTGTAGACGCAGCCGTTGAAGACTCCGGTGATCTCGCCGTCGGCGTCGGTCATCGGCTGGGCCCCGAGGTCGGACAGGTCGATGATCTTCAGCCGCCGGTGTCCCAGGGCCACCGCGCCCTGTGTCCAGATGCCCCGGCCGTCGGGCCCGCGGGCTGCCAGCCGGTCGGTCATGCGCTCCACGGCCGCGAGATCCGGTGGCCGGCCGTCGAAACGGATCTCCCCGCTCAGACCGCACATGAGGCGCCACTCCCTTCCCGAACACCGTCATTCGCGAGCGGGGACGGAGGCGCCGGGTCGCGCCTGCCGGTCGCGACGAGGGCGGAATCGCTGGAGGACATGCCGATACCTCTCCTGGGGGCTTGTTCAGTGAAGGACGGACAGCGGGTGTACGCCACGCGAGCCCGGTCAGCTGCCGAGGACCTCCGGCGCTCCGGAGCCCGCCGTGCCCGCGATCGTGGGCGGGATGTTCCTGCGGGCGACAGGGGCCGGCCTGCGATGTCGCCGCTCACCGCGCGTTTCCGCGATCAGCATGTCGGTGCAGGCCAGCAGATCTTCTTCCCTCGCCCTGCCACGCATGCGCTCGGCGGCGCTGCCGTCGGCCAGGGCCGCCGCGGTCAGGTCTCGCACGGTCTGCCAGTCTCCGTGAGCCTCGAGCGCGGGACGCAGCCGGGCGAGCAGCTGGAGCACGACATCGGCGGCAGGCGCCTCCCGGTGGGTCACGGGATCCACCAGAGTGCCCTCCAGACCCGACCGGGCAGCCCGCCAGGAAGCGCCACGCAGCCATTCGTGACGGCCGTCGCACACCACCGCACCGGCCGTGAGCAGTTCGCGGGCCTCGGCCACCAGGGCACGGAACAGACCGGCGACGAGCACGACGGTCTCCGCCCGCGGGCAGGCGTCGCAGATACGCAGCTCCAGCGTCGGCAGGTGCGCGGAGGGGCGTACGTCGTAATAGATCATCCCCGGATCACTGATGATCCCGGCTCGTACGAGGTCGCGTACCGCGGCGTCGTAGTCGTCGGCGCTCGGGAAACAGCCGACGGGGCCCGCGGTCGGCCAGCGCTGCCACAGCAGTGTGCGCCAGCTCGCGTAGCCGGTGTCGGATCCCTGCCAGAAGGGAGAGCTCGCGGACAGCGCCAGCAGCACGGGCAGCCAGGGCGAGACCGCGCACATCACGCCCACCGCCGTGTCGCGGTCGGGTACGTCCACGTGGATCTGGGCACCGCAGATGAGCTGCTCGTCGGCGACGCGGCGGTACTCCTCGACCATGTGGCGATAGCGCGCGTCGGCCGTGGGCTGCCCGGAGGCGCAGGGTGCCAGCGGGGCGGTGCCCGCGGCCACCGCCGCGAGCCCGAGCGAGGAGGCGGCCGCGTCGAGCCGCCGTCTGGTTCTGGCGAGGTCGGCGTACAGGTCGTCCAGGGACACGTGCACCGCGCTGTTCGACTCCACGGTGGACTGGTGCAGCTCCGTGGTGAAGGTGCGCCGCGGAAGCCGTCGCAGGACCGCTTCCGCACGTGGCACGAGCAGTCCGCTCTCGACCTCCAGGATGTGGAACTCCTCCTCGACTCCGATGCGTGTCGTCACGGTCGCTCCTTGAGGTGTTTCCGAGGGTCCGCCCGTCTCCGGGGCGCTCCCCAAGTGCCCAGGACGTCTTCGGATAACCGCAGCGCCGCGCGCCCGGCGCGGGCGCCCCACTGACGAGCGGGATTCCTTCCGTACGGACACCGCGAGCCGCCTTGCCTCTGCGCTCGGAGTGCCGGGCACGCGAATCCCGTCCGCGTCGGGTGTGGTCAGTCGCCGGTTGTCCGGTCCACCAGCGCGCTGTACGCCGGCTGCAGCGTGTCCGCCCCGGCCCGAGCGCCCCCATCGCGGTGCGGGTCGCGCGAGGCGCCAGCAGCTGACCGGCGGTCAACGGCCACTCGGCCACTCGGGTCGGAGGAGAACCCGCCGCTGGACGCCCTTTCGTCATCCACCGCCACACTTCGGAGAACTACCCGCCCCGAAGTGTGTTCAGGACTCGGACACCGCGTGACGCCCGGACGCCCGGCGAGGTGCGACGTGGTGCACACGCCGGGGCCCATCAGCGAGCCTGAGGTGGCGCAGCCACCATTCAGCCATCAACAGCAGACAGCCGAAGACGGCCAGGAGGAGCATCGACGTCCACATGGGCCGACTGCCGGGAGAGTCCCACGCCGTCCACGCGGTCGTTACCGCCCACAGGGCGACGCCCACCGCGTAGAAAGCCCGAATGCGGCGCAGTTGCCTCGCGGCCCGTACGGTCCGGGGGCCATGGTCATAAGTGTGCGGTGCCATGCCGCCCCGTGTACCCCGATCCATGCCGTTCACCGGACGCAAGACCATGAAGGGCGGACCGTTCAGAGGTCGTTGCGGGACGGGAGTCCGCCCAGAAGCCACCTTCGGCCTTCACCCGGACGCCCAAGCTGCCGCCAGGCACCCGCCACACGTGACGGCCAAGGTCCGCGCCGCACGGCTCCTCCGCTGGACGGCGACCGGCCTGTCACGCCTGGTGAGCTCCGTGATTGGCTGACCCCGCTCATCTCAACCGCCACACACCGGAAGGACGTTGCAGCCATGAGCAGCAGCTACACCTACGAGTACAAGGTCGTCACCTTCAGGGAATCGCTGATCGGCGACGCACTGGACAGCGACAAGCTGGAGAAGGTCCTCAACAAGCACGCTGAGGACGGGTGGCAACTCAAGGCCATCACGTCCGCCGACGTCAAGGGCCGTATCGGGCCCGGCGCGGTCGAGGGCCTGCTCCTCACCCTTGAACGGCCCCGCGCGTAGTGGACGCCGGGTGATTCGAGGCAGGGCGCGGGCATTGGCGTTTCGACGCCGTGCCCGCGCCCGAACCCCCGGTTCAACTCGGCGAGTCCCTCAGAGCGGTGAGGTATGCGTCCAGCCCTGCCCTCCGGACGGGCGGCCCGGATGGTCCGCCGTTGCCGTCACAGGCTCAGCAGCACGTCCCGGACCGCGGCGGGCCTGGACAGGAACGGGTGGTGGCCTGCGTCGAGTTCGGCGACGTTGCCGGCCTTGCGGGCGAACTCGCGCTGCAGCCGCGGCGGGGTGCCCCGGTCCTGGGCGCAGACGAGGTACTTCGAGGGCGACTTCTGCCAGGCGGCCGCCCCGACCGGCTGCCCGTTACATGATCCGCTGCGTCGGTCGGGTCCGGGATCAGATCAGGACTCGGTCTCCACTCTCGGTCAGCCGTCGAAGCCCAGCAGCGGATCGTCGAACAGGGCGAGTCTGACGGTGACCCGCTTCCCGACCGGCTCCCGCCGTACCTCGAAGCTCTGCACCACTGCCATCACGATCTCCAGACCGTGCTGCCCCACCCGTCCGACGTCGGCCGCCCGCGCCAGCGGCAGCACGGGCTCGGAGTCCCACACGGCGATCTCGAGCGCACTGTCGACGATGCGCAACTGCAGCAGCACGGGTCCGGGCGCGTATTTCAACGCGTTGGTGACCAACTCGCTGACAACCAGTTGCGCCAGGTCCATGGTGCGGGCCGACACCGGTACCCCGTGCTCGGACTGGGCCCGCGTCAGGAACGCCGCGGCCTGGCGCCGTGCGTCGGCGATACAGCCGTCCGCCCCGTCCAGTGCCACGGTTACCTCGGCAGGCGTGGCATCCGGCATCCGGGAACACTCCTCGGGCGGGACGGGCTCCCTGCTGGTGATCTGCAATACCCCGTTCATGGCGGCCCACCTACCCTGCAATTGCAGCACTACTCCTGCGCCACGAGTAATGAATGCGCCCCTTGGGGGCATCACACCGGGATCGCGGGGCAGCGATGGCAACAGGGACGTGGCACAGCCCCCACCGAGCGCGTGGAGGACAGAAGTGGCAGACAACCAGGAAGCAGTGGGCCGCGGCGGACTGTCCGTGATCCGCACCGACACCGACGGTGTCACCGTTCTCGGCCTCTACGGGGAGATCGACTACCAGACCGTGGACGCCCTGACGCAGGCCATACCGTTGGCGGACGTCGGCGCCGTGCAGCGGATCGTCGTCGACATGAGCCATGTGACCTTCATGGACTCAAGCGGCGTCAACGCCCTGATCATCGCCTACCAGGCCGCCACGGCCGGGAAGGGGTGGCTGCGGCTCGCGGGGGTGCACGGGGCCGTGCTGCGCACCCTTCAGCTGGTGGGAATCGACAGTGTCATCACCTGTCACCCGACCGTTGAGGACGCGGCCGCGGCGTGACCTGTCACGGCATGGCTCGCCGGGAGGGCATCGATGCGGACCGATGCCCGGCGAGGACTCCTGTAGGTCGCCGGTGGGTGTTTCGGCCAGGGGACGGCCGGGTTCCGGCCTTTCTGTGCGTGCTGAGCACACAGGCCGCCGGCGGATCGACGAGGCGTCCGCGTGGGGTGGCGAGCGCCCTGCGAAGCGCACCGGCCCATCGTGACCGTCGACGCCCGCACGTGACCGCCGGCACCACCGAGGGAGGGTGATGGATGCGGAGCGGCTCCGCCGAGAGCCGCGAGTTACCTGTGTATGCCCCTCTCGTCCCCATTGGCGCCGTCGACGAGCGTGAAGAGCCGACTGCCGACTGCGCCCGGTACGACGCCGCGGTCCTGAGATCGGACGTCGTACAGACGGACGGCCTCGTCGGCATCACGTGTCCCGCCGGAGCGCCCTGATCACCGCCCCCCATCAGGATGTCTGCCCGCGCCCGCGGGTGCCGCTCCCCCGCTCACACGCCCCGTACAGACCGGATGCGCCATCGGCAGCAACGGAAGAGCGAAATCTCTTCGGGTACCCCGATCCAGCCGCGCCATACACAACTCCTCCACACTTTTTTCGACGGGTTCAGCCGCCCGTGCCGAGCGTTGGTGGCGGCTCTGGAACTGCGTTAATCTTCGACGGATTTCTCAGCGGGCAGATTCGCGAACCGAGGGATTATCGCTGGTGAGCGGGTTCTTTGACGGACCCGGCGCGGTTCCGAGTCCTCGGGGTGGGGACTCTTGGGGAACGGAACGAGGATGCGCATGAGCGGCAAGACGGACGTCCAGGAGAAGGCGTCGGGGGAGCAGGAGCTGCGGCAGTTGCTGGCGGGGCTGACCGCCGTGCGCGACGGCGACTTCGGCACCCGGCTGCCGTCCGACGGGCAGGGGCTCCTCGGCGACATCGCCACGGTCTTCAACGGCATGGTCGACCAGTTGTCCGTGTTCACGTCCGAGGTCACCCGGGTGGCCCGCGAGGTGGGCACGGAGGGGACGCTGGGCGGCCAGGCGGAGGTGCCGGGGGTCTCCGGCACCTGGGCGGATCTCACCGACTCGGTCAACGCCATGGCGGGCAACCTGACCACACAGGTCCGCGACATCGCCCAGGTGGCGACGGCGGTGGCCAAGGGCGACCTCTCCCAGAAGATCGACGTCCCCGCGCGCGGGGAGATCCTCCAGCTCAAGGAGACCGTCAACACGATGGTCGACCAGCTGTCGTCGTTCGCGGCGGAGGTCACCCGCGTCGCCCGCGAGGTCGGCAGTGAGGGCCGGCTGGGCGGTCAGGCCCAGGTGCCCGGGGTCGGCGGGGTCTGGCGCGATCTGACCGATTCCGTCAACTTCATGGCGGGCAACCTCACCTCGCAGGTCCGCAACATCGCCCAGGTGACGACGGCGGTGGCGCAGGGCGACCTCTCCCAGAAGATCACCGTCGACGCCCGCGGCGAGATCCTCGAACTCAAGAACACCATCAACACGATGGTCGACCAGCTCTCCGCCTTCGCCGACGAAGTCACCCGCGTCGCCCGAGAAGTCGGCACCGAGGGCCGGCTGGGCGGTCAGGCCGACGTCAAGGGTGTCAAGGGCACCTGGCGCGACCTCACCGACTCGGTGAACTTCATGGGCGGCAACCTCACCTCACAGGTCCGCAACATCGCCCAGGTGGCCACGGCGGTGGCGCAGGGCGACCTCTCCCAGAAGATCACCGTCGACGCCCGCGGCGAGATCCTCGAACTCAAGAACACCATCAACACGATGGTCGACCAGCTCTCCGCCTTCGCCGACGAAGTCACCCGCGTCGCCCGCGAAGTCGGCACCGAGGGCAACCTCGGCGGGCAGGCGATCGTCCGGGGCGTGTCGGGGACCTGGAAGGACCTGACCGACAACGTCAACGTGATGGCGTCGAACCTGACCGGGCAGGTCCGTTCGATCGCCCAGGTGGCCACCGCCGTGGCCCGCGGCGACCTCTCGCAGAAGATCACCGTCGAGGCCAAGGGCGAGGTCGCCGCCCTGGCGGACGTCATCAACACGATGGTCGACACGCTGTCCGCGTTCGCCAACGAGGTCACCCGGGTCGCCCGCGAGGTCGGCACCGAGGGACGCCTGGGCGGTCAGGCGCACGTACCGAACGTGGCCGGCACGTGGAAGGACCTCACCGACAACGTCAACTCGATGGCCAACAACCTCACCGGGCAGGTGCGCAACATCGCCCTGGTGACGACCGCGGTGGCCAACGGCGACCTGTCGAAGAAGATCGACGTCGACGCCCGCGGCGAGATCCTGGAACTCAAGACCACCATCAACACGATGGTCGACCAGCTGTCGTCGTTCGCGGCGGAGGTCACCCGCGTCGCCCGCGAGGTCGGCAGCGAGGGCCGGCTCGGCGGCCAGGCCGAGGTCGAGGGTGTCGAGGGCACGTGGAAGCGGCTGACGGAGAACGTCAACGAACTCGCCGGGAACCTCACCCGGCAGGTCCGCGCGATCGCCGAGGTCACCAGCGCCGTCGCCGAGGGCGACCTGACCCGCTCGATCACCGTCGAGGCCTCGGGTGAGGTCGCCGATCTCAAGGACAACATCAACTCCATGGTGGAGTCCCTGCGGGAGACCACGCGGGCCAACCAGGAGCAGGACTGGCTCAAGACGAACCTCGCCCGCATCTCCAGCCTGATGCAGGGCCACCGTGACCTGCCCGTGGTCGCCGAGCTGATCATGGATGAACTCACACCTCTCGTCGCGGCGCAGTACGGAGCCTTCTACCTGGCCGAGGACACCGAGCGCGGTCCCGAACTGCGGCTGGTGGGCTCGTACGGCTATCCCGACGACGAGGACCGTCCCACCCGTATCCCCGTCGGGCGGTCGCTGGTCGGCCAGGCGGCGCGCAACCGCCGTCCGGTCACCGTGGAGGAGCTGCCGGAGGGCTACGTCACCATCTCCTCGGGCCTCGGGCAGGCGGTGCCCAGCGCCCTGGTCGTGCTGCCCATCGTGTCCGAGGAACAGGTCCTGGGCGTCATCGAGTTGGCCTCCGTCAGCCGCTTCACCCAGATCCATCAGGACTTCCTGGCGCAGCTGATGCCGACCATCGGCGTCAACCTCAACACCATCGTGGCCAACGTCCGCACCGACGAACTGCTGGACGAGTCCCAGCGCCTGACCGGCGAACTCCAGGCCAGGTCCGAGGAGTTGCAGGTCCAGCAGGACGAACTGCAGCGCTCCAACGCCGAACTCGAGGAGAAGGCCTCCCTGCTGGTCTCGCAGAACCGCGACATCGAGGCCAAGAACCTCCAGATCGAGCAGGCACGGCAGGAACTGGAGACCCGGGCCCAGCAGTTGTCGCTGGCGTCCAAGTACAAGTCGGAGTTCCTGGCCAACATGAGCCACGAACTGCGCACCCCGCTCAACAGCCTGCTGATCCTGGCCCAGTTGCTGGCGCAGAACCCCTCGCGCAACCTCACCCCGAAGCAGGTCGAGTACGCGGGCATCATCCACTCGGCGGGCTCGGACCTGCTCCAGCTGATCAACGACATCCTCGACCTGTCCAAGGTCGAGGCCGGCAAGATGGACGTCACTCCCGAGCGGGTGCCGTTGCGCAAGCTTCTGGACTACGTCGAGGCGACGTTCAAGCCGATGACGACGCAGAAGAGCCTCGACTTCACGGTGGCCACCGCGCCCGGCACACCGGCCGACCTGCTCACCGACGACTCCCGGCTGCGCCAGATCCTGCGCAACCTGCTGTCGAACGCGGTGAAGTTCACCGAGCAGGGCGGCGTGGAACTCCGTATCGAACCCGCCGCCGACCGTGAGGTACCGCCGAGCGTGCTCCGGGGCGGGCCCGTCGTGGCGTTCCGGGTCAAGGACACCGGCATCGGCATCCCCCATCAGCAACTGGAGACGATCTTCGGAGCGTTCCAGCAGGCCGACGGGACCACCAGCCGCAAGTACGGCGGCACCGGCCTCGGCCTGTCGATCACCCGGGAGATCGCCCAGCTGCTCGGCGGCGCCGTCGCCGTCGACAGCACACCCGGTCAGGGCAGCACGTTCACGCTCTATCTTCCCGTGGCGCGCGCCGACTTCGAGGAACTGCTGGACGGCGGCGGCCGACCGGTGGAACAGCTCGACGCCCCTGTCGTCTCCGCGTCCACGCCGGCGCCCCGTGCCCTGTCCGGTCCCACGCCGGCGTCCGAGCACCGCAGGCGCCGTCTGCTGGTCATCGAGGAACGCCCGCGCGGTCTGCTCACGCTCGTCGCGGAGCGCGCAGTAGCGGACATCGCGCAGGACCCCGACGATCCGCACGGGGCGATCGACATCATCACCGCCGTCGGCGCCCAGGAGGCGGCCGCCACCCTGGCCGCCGAGCCCTGCCACTGCGTCGTCCTCGAACTGGGCATGCCCGACGGCGAGGGCGCGGACTTCCTCGCGGCCATGGGCGGCGACTCCGCGCTCGCCAGCGTGCCCGTCCTCGTCCACACCGGCCATCGCGTCGACCTCGCCCACGAGCAGACCCTGCGCTCCCGCGCCGGCGACCGGCCGCTGGACTTCCTCGCCAGCCTGGACGAACTGCGCGAGCGCATCACCCTGCACCTGTCGGCCGAGCAGCCGGGCGACGTGCTGTCGCTGGTGCGCGCCGAGGACGCGCACCGCCCCGCCGCGCAGGTCGTGGACGACTCCTTCGTCGGCCGTACGGTCCTCGTGGTCGACGACGACGCACGCAACCTCTTCGCCCTCAGCGGGGTGCTGGAACTGCACGGCTTCCACGTCCTGCACGCGGACAACGGGCGCAAGGGCATCGAGATGCTGCTCGCCCACCCGGACATCTCGCTGGTCCTGATGGACGTGATGATGCCGGAGATGGACGGCTACGCCGCCACCATGGAGATCCGCACGATGGCCCGGTACGCGGAGCTCCCCATCATCGCCGTCACCGCGAAGGCGATGCCGGGCGACCAGGAGAAGAGTCTCGCCTCAGGAGCCAACGACTACGTCACCAAGCCCGTCGACACCAATGACCTCATCACCCGCGTCCGAAGCTGGCTGCCCGCGTGACCAGGCGTCACAGCCACCGCGCCCATCAGCCGACAGCATGAGGAACAGGCACCGTGAGTGATCTCCAGCAACCGCTCGAACCGCAGGGCAGCCCCCAGGCCTCGCGGGAGAAGGAACCGGTGGCCGACGGTGCGGCGGACCGCCTGGAACAGACCTCCCCGGTCGGCAGGCTCGCGGCGACCGTGGAGCGGCTGCGCCGCGAGGTGCGGGAGGCGCAGGCCGAGGCGGACGGGCGCGCCCTGATCGAACTGGCCAAGGGCATCCTGGTCGAGCGGTTGAGGTGCGGGCCCGCGCAGGCCGCGCGGCAGCTCGCCGAACTCGCCGGGCAGGCAGGGGTGTCGCCGCTCGAGTTCGCGGTCGACGTCATCAACCAGGCCTCGCGCGACCGGCTCTCGGAGGTGACCAACGCCTTCCTGGCCACCACCACGGCGGACACCCAGGCCGACGCCTCGCCGCACAGCCCTTCCTCCGCCGTACGGCTGCGGGCCGCCGAGAGCGGTGCGCTGGCCGCCCAGGACACCCAGGCCGTCGCCGACTCGCTGCTGGAGCACGCCCTGACCCCGCTGGGCGCGGAGGCGGTGGCCATCTGGGCGCTGGGGGCCGACGGCTCACTCGCCCTGGCCGGCAGCGCCGGGTTCTCCGCGGCCGAGGCCGAGCGCTGGCGGCATGTGCCGCCCGGGGTGGCGACCGTGGCGCGGCGCGGACTCGGTGAGCGCTCCGGGCACTGGGTCCGCAGCCTGTCGGAGACCGGCCTGCCCTCCATCGGTCGGCACCACCACCCCGACGGCGGCCGGTTCGCCGTACCGGCCGGGACCGGCGGGCGTATCCACGGCGTGCTGGAGATCTCCTGGCCCACTCCCCTGGACCCTCCCCGCCCGCAGATCGTCCGCCAGATCGAGGCCCTGGCCGAGCTGTGCGCGCACACGCTGGAGACCTACACGCTCCACCACGGTGAGGTGGACCCGGGGCCCGGGGTCCTGCCGGACGTCACCGAACTCATGGACCTGGCCGACGGGCTCCACGATCCGACCCTGGTGCTGGTGCCGCACCTGGACTCCGACGGTGAGCTGGCCGACTTCCGCATCCACCATGTCAACAGCCGCTTCCTGGACCCGGCAGGCCGGCCGCGAGGCGTGATCAACGGCGCGCTGCTGCTGGAGACGTATCCGATGGCCGCCGGGCAGAGCGAGCTGTTCGAGCGCGTCGAACGGGTCTATGCCACCGGCGAGCCCTACCGCGCCCACCGCATGCGGCTCACCGCCCTGGTGGACGACGTCCCCCTCGCGGCGGTCGCCGACATCAACATCAGCCGCCACGGCGGCAGCGTCCTGCTCATCTGGCGCATCGAGGACGAGACGGCCCGCCTGGCCAGCCTCCTCCAGCACGCCCAGCGCCTGGGCCGCATCGGCGGCTTCGAGGAGAACCTCCTCACCGGCGAGATCACCTGGAACGGACAGCTCTACGAGCTCTACGGCAGGCCCACCTCCAGCTCCCCCGTGTCCCTGGAGAACCTGCCCGCCCACGCCCACCCCGACGACGCCGTCGCCATCGGACGCTTCGTGCGCACCGTCCTTCACCACCACCGTCCCGCGTCGGCCGCCTTCCGCCTGCAACGACCCGACGGGGTCACCCGCCACATCCGCGTCGCGGCCGAGCCGGTCCTCGACTCCGACGGCCAGGTGAACGCCCTGCGCGGCGCCTACCAGGACATCTCCGCCCACCACTGGACCGAGGTCGCCCTCGCGGCCACCCGTGACCAACTCGCCCACAGCGAGCAGCAGTCCAGCGAACGCAACCGGCTCGCCCTCCAGTTGCAGCACGCCATCATGCCCCCGACCCAGGCGCCGCTGGAGGTTCCGGGACTGCAGGTGGCCGTGCGCTACCGACCCGCGGAGACCCAGCACCTGGTCGGCGGCGACTGGTACGACGCGGTCGTACTGCCGTCGGGGATGGTTCTGCTGTGCGTGGGGGACGTCGCTGGGCACGGCATCGAGGCGGCCACCGGCATGGTCGTCCTGCGCAACGCACTGCGCGGACTCGCCGTGACGGGCGCCGGCCCCGGCCAGTTGCTGTCCTGGCTCAACATGGTCACCCACCATCTGACGGGCGCCGTCACCGCCACAGCGGTCTGCGGCCTGTACGACCCCGACCTGAACACCCTTCGCTGGGCCCGGGCAGGTCATCTCCCGCCCGTCCTGGTGCGCGCCGCCGAGGCGGCCCCACTGCCCCTGGTCAAGGGCCTGCTGCTCGGCGCCCTGCCGGAGGCCGTCTACGAGGAGCACGAAGTCCAACTCGCCGTGGGCGACACCTTGTTGATGTACACGGACGGTCTGATCGAACGCCGTGACCGGTCCGTGGAGGAGTCCCTGGCCCAGCTCCTGACGGCCGCCCGCACGGGGCTGCCCGCACTGGACCAGCAACTGGACCGGCTGCTCACCCACAGCAGGTCCGACACCGACGACGACACCTGCATCGTGGGCATCCGCCTGGCCTGACCCGGTGGGCGCCGCCCGGAGCCGTACCGGGTTCGTCTCCTGTCGGGGCCGACGGGCACCCAGGACGACATGACTCGCAGTCCTCGCCTTCCGCTCGCAGGCAGTTCGCTCGCCGTCCTCGCCAAGGGATACGCCTGGCTGCACGACCGCCGACGCCGTACCGACGGCCCCCTGATACGCACCCGGGTCATGGGGCAGCACACCGTCGCCCCGCACGGCCCGCAAGCGGTGCGGTTCTTCTACGACGAACAGCATGCGGAGCGCGGGACAGCGCTTCCCGGCCCGGTGCTGAGCACGCTGTTCGGCCACGGGGCCGTGCACACCCTGGCCGGGCCGGCTCATCGCGTGCGCAAGCAGATGTTCCTCTCCCCGCTCACCGAGCCGCAGGCGGTCGCGAGCCTGGTGGAGCAGGTCGCCGCGGGGTGGGACGAGGCCGAGGCCGTGTGGTCCGCGCGTCTCTCGGTCGTGCTGTTCGACGAAGCGAGCAGGGTTCTCACCCGAGGCGTCTGCCGGTGGGCCGGGATTCCTCTCGACGATTCCGAGCAGACGGCCTGCGACCTGGTCGCCATGGTCGACGGCTTCGCCACTCCGGGCCCCCGCCACTGGCGGGCCCGCCGAGCCCGGGCCCGTTCCGGGGCGTGGCTGGGACACCTGGTCGAGGAGGTGCGGGACGGGGCCGTCTCTGCGGCGCCGGGGTCCCCGCTGGACGTGGTGGTCCGGCACCGGGACTTCGACGGACGGCTCCTGGACCCGCGCACCGCCGCCGTCGAAGTGCTCAACATCATTCGCCCCACCGTCGCGGTCTGCTGGTTCGTCGCCTACGCCGGTCACGCCCTGCACCTGCACGTCGGGCCCGAAGTCCGGGAACGGCTGCGGGAGGACGACGCCCACGCCCTGGCGTTCGCCCATGAGCTGCGCCGTTTCTACCCCTTCGCGCCCTTCCTCGGCGGGCGGGCCGTAACGGACCTCACATGGCGGGGAGAACCCATCCCCTCCGGTGCACTGGTCCTGCTCGACCTGTACGGGCAGAACCACGATCCCTCGCTCTGGAACGATCCGTACTCCTTCGACCCGGAACGCTTCCTGAACCGAACTCTTCATCGCGACGACCTCGTACCCCAGGGCGGGGACGACCCGGCCACCGGTCACCGCTGCCCCGGCGAGGACATCACGGTCGCGCTGCTGCGGGACCTGGTGCCGCGGCTGGCCCGGCTGGAATACGCGGTACCCCGGCAGGACCTGTGGATCCCGCTGAACCGCCTGCCGGCACGTGTGCGCAGTGGATTCGTCATCGCCGCCGTCCGTGTGCCGACAGCGGTCCGCCGAGCACGACAGCCGGCGAACTGAGGACCGCCTCGCGAACGGTGACCGACGGAACGCGGGACGAGGCGGCAGCTGAGGCGCCTGCCACAGCTGCCGGCGGTCAGGCCCCGGACCGGCTCATCCGGCGTCCGGCCTTCACCGCCGCACCGACCAGTGCGGTGGCCACGGCCGTCCTGCGCAGCGCGGTGCGGCGCCGCCCGCCCCAGCCTCCGTGCACGGCTCCCTCGCCGGGAGCGGGCACATGAAGGGCCCCATGGGTGGCCGGGGCCACCTCCTCCTGCCTCATGGGCAGGAGGAGACTCCGGACTTCGACATCTACGACCACAGCGTCAGCGGCCTCGCCCCGAGCGGCGCGCTCGCCACGACCCGCCGTGCGGCGTACCGCGGTTCCCGGGCGGGCCGTCGGGGGAAGTCGGCCCCACGCCGGCAGGACTGATCAGGGGGACCAGGGGTTGTTCCGGCACGGGTACCGCCCTCGGAAGGCTCGCCGACATTCCGTCGCCTGGAGTCCTGAAGTGCTGGAATCCTCGTCAGCCGCCGAAGCAGCAGGCGGCCGGGGCCTGGCTTCGGCGACCGAATCCGGCTGAATCGACGACGCTGTCGCGGCCGTACAAGACACCGCCCTGCTGCCTCGCCACGCCGATTGGCCCCAGTTCTCCGGCATCGTCCCCACCGGTTCGCCGGACAGCACAGGGGGCAATGGATCAGCACGTCCCACTCTCCGGGTAACGTCAAGGTATGAGTCATCCGCACCCCGAACTGAAAGCCGCCCCGCCTCTTCCCGAGGGAGGGCTGCGGGTCGTCGCCCTGGGCGGCCTTGGTGAGATCGGCCGCAACATGACGGTCTTCGAGCACGCCGGCAAGTTGCTGATCGTCGACTGCGGCGTGCTGTTCCCCGAGGAGAACCAGCCCGGCGTCGACGTCATCCTGCCGGACTTCACGTCGATCCGGGACCGGCTGGACGACATCGTGGCCGTGGTGCTCACCCACGGCCACGAGGACCACATCGGCGGCGTGCCGTATCTGCTGCGCGAGCGGTCCGACATCCCCGTCGTCGGTTCCAAGCTGACGCTGGCGTTCCTGGAGGCCAAGCTCAAGGAGCACGGCATCCGGCCGCGCACGGTGCGGGTACGGGAGGGCGACCGGCGCGGCTTCGGGCCCTTCGACTGCGAGTTCGTCGCGGTCAACCACTCCATCCCGGACGGCCTCGCGGTCGCGATCCGCACCGGCGCCGGGATGGTGCTGCACACCGGCGACTTCAAGATGGACCAGTTCCCGCTCGACGAACGCATCACCGACCTGCGCGCTTTCGCCCGCCTCGGCGAGGAGGGTGTGGATCTCTTCCTGACCGACTCCACCAACGCCGAGGTTCCCGGCTTCACGACCTCCGAGCGTGAGCTGAACCCGGCGATCGAGCAAGTGATGCGCACCGCGCCGCGCCGTGTCATCGTCTCCAGCTTCGCCAGCCATGTGCACCGCATCCAGCAGGTCCTGGACGCCGCCCACCAGCACGGCCGCAAGGTCGCCTTCGTCGGCCGGTCGATGGTCCGCAACATGGGCATCGCCCGTGACCTGGGTTACCTGAAGGTCCCGTCGGGTCTGGTCGTGAGCACCAAGGAGCTGGAGAAGCTCCCGGATCACAAGATCACCCTGGTGTGCACGGGTTCCCAGGGCGAGCCGATGGCCGCGCTGTCCCGCATGGCCAACCGCGACCACGTGATCCGCATCGGCAAGGGCGACACCGTCCTGCTCGCCAGTTCCCTCATCCCCGGCAACGAGAACGCCATCTACCGGGTGATCAACGGGCTCACCCGGTGGGGCGCCCACGTGGTCCACAAGGGCAACGCCAAGGTGCACGTCTCGGGGCACGCCAGCGCCGGCGAACTCGTGTATTGCTACAACATCGTCAAGCCCCGCAACGTCATGCCCGTGCACGGCGAATGGCGTCACCTGCGGGCCAACGGTGACCTCGCCATCCGGACCGGCGTCGACCCCGACCGGGTCGTCATCGCCGAGGACGGTGTCGTCGTCGACCTCGTCGACGGGCGCGCGTCCATCACCGGCAAGGTTCCCGCCGGCAACGTCTACGTGGACGGTATGGAGGTCGGCGGCGCCACCGAGGCGTCCCTCAAGGACCGCCTCACCCTCGCCTCCGAGGGCGTGGTCACGGTGGTGGCGATCGTCGACGCGGACACCGGGGCCCTCGCCGAGGCTCCCGACTTCCTGGCGCGCGGTTTCGTCCACGACGACACCACGTTCGAGCCGGTGATCCCCGTCATCGAGAAAACGCTGGCCACCGCGGCCGAGGAAGGCGTCGGCGACGCGCGCCAGCTCGAACAGCTCCTGGCCCGCGCCGTGGCGAACTGGGCGTTCCGCGCCCACCGCCGCAGGCCTCTCATCATCCCCGTCATCATCGACGCCTGAGGAACACCCCAGCAGCACGGTCCCCGGTTCGACCGGGGACCGGCACGGGAGTGCATCGCACCGGAGAAGCTCGGGTGCGATGCACTCCCGTGTGGTGTGTCATCGGGAACGCGTCACGTCAAGCTTGTCGGTGCCGAGGTGAGCGGGACCGCCCCGGACAGCACCTTCGATTCCTCGGCCGACGGTGTGTGCTGGCGGGGACCGACCGGTACGGCGCGGAGGCAGCCCTCCGATGCCTCTCCCCCACCGAGGCAGCCCTCGATGCCTCTCCCCACCGAGAACCCTGCGCCCACGCCGGACACCACGGTCATGCTCCCGCCATGGCCCGCAAGCCGGGGCCCGACCGGTGGCGGCGATCGCCTCACTGACACCGGTCCGGCAGGTGAGCCGCGCCGGCCGATGGCCTCCCCCGCGAGGACGGGAAGCACGTCGGCCCTCGCCTGATCAACCGTGCGCGACCTCGCCCTCCCGCCTGCGCGGCCCGCGCTCTCCGCCCCGGGCGAAGAAGTCGGCGAGGGGCAGGATCGCGGCGCCGACCGTGACCGCATCGGGGCCGAGCCTGCCGAGGTCGATCGAGACGCGTTCGGCCGGGTGGTGCAGGGAGTACGCGGCGGCATGCCGGCGTACCGCGGGCAGGAAGCGGGGACCGAGCAGAACCCCCGCCCAGCCACCGATGAGGATGCGCTCGGGCTGGAAGAGGTTGATCAGGTCGGAGAGGCCCGCGCCCACGAACTCGGCGGCGTCGTCAAGGACGGCGAGGGCCACCGGGTCGGCGTCGGCGCTCTCGGCCGGGTGGGCGGCAGCGAGCATCGCGGCCAGCGCCGTCTCCTCGTCGGTGTCCTCCGGCGGGTGCCCGCCGTCCTCGCGCCAGCGCTCCAGGAGTGCCCCCGCGCCCGCGTACGCCTCCAGGCATCCCTGGGCGCCGCAGCGGCAGCGTCGCCCCCGGACCTGTACGGTCACATGCCCCCACTCCAGTGGCCGGCCGTACTCGACCTCCTCGGTGACGAGGCAGGCGCCGATGCCCGAGCCGAAGAGGACGACGACCGCGTTGCGGCAGCCGCGGCCGGCGCCGAACCAGAGTTCGGCCTGGCCCAGGGTGCGGGCACCGTTGTCGATGAAGTACGGGACGGAGTCGGGAAGTTCACAGGTCGCACGCAACAGGGATTCGAACGGGACGGCGTCCCAGCCGATCGTCTGGCCGTGGACCACGGCTCCGTCCTCGGGGGTACGGGCCACGATGCCGGGGACACCGATGCCCACCCCCAGCAACTGTTCGGGGGCGATGCCGGCCTCCGCGAGAACCTCGGCGATGCCGTCCCGGATGTGGCCGACGATGACCTCGACGTCGTAACCGTGATGCTCCAAAGGCCGCTCGGTGCGGGCGAGTTCGGTGAGCGTGAGGTCGAACAGCTCGATGCGGACGCGGGTTTCGCCGACGTCGACGCCGATCATGTGGCCACTGGCGGGGGCGACGCGCAGCAGGGTGCGGGGGCGGCCGCCGTCGGACTCGACGGTACCGGCCTCCTCGACGAGGTTGTCCTCGACCAGTTCCGCCACCACGTTGCTGATGGAGCCGGCGCTCAGACCGGTGGCCGGGGCCAGCTCGAAGCGGCTCATCGGCCCGTCGAAATACAACCGTTGCATGACGGCGGTGCGATTGCCCCGCCGCAGGTCACGCACTGTCCGCCCGCTCCGCCCCGCCATGCTGCGCCCCTTCGATCGGCTCGACCTGCAAGATACCGCCGTCCCATCCCTTGACGCACCTTTCCTTCGCGTCTTAAATCACGCTCTAAATTAACTCATGCGCTGTGGTTCGGGAAGCGAACGCACGCATGGGTCCCCCCTGGAAGGGACGCCAGAGCCATGCGCAGAACCCGAGCCGCGGCCGCCGGTGCGGTCACCATCTCCCTGCTGACCGCCGTGACCGCCTGTGGCGGCGGCTCGTCGACCAGCGGCGGGTCCAACGACTCGCCGAAGACCCTGACCTACTGGGCCTCCAACCAGGGCGCCAGCATCGAGGTCGACAAGAAGGTCCTCCAGCCCGAGCTGGAGAAGTTCCAGAAGCAGACCGGCATCAAGGTCAAGGTCGAGGTCGTCCCCTGGTCCGACCTGCTCAACCGGATCCTCACCGCGACCACCTCCGGCCAGGGCCCCGACGTCCTGAACATCGGCAACACCTGGAGCGCCTCTCTCCAGGCCACCGGCGCGCTGCTGCCCTGGAACGCCAAGAACTTCGCCGCGATCGGCGGCCGGGACCGCTTCGTCGACTCCGCCCTCGGCTCCACCGGCGCCCAGGGCCAGGATCCGGCCGCGATCCCGCTCTACTCGATGTCCTACGCCCTCTACTACAACAAGGAGATCTTCGCCGACGCCGGCATCACCAAGCCCCCGGCCACCTGGGACGAACTGATCGCCGACGGCAAGAAGATCCAGGCCAAGGGCAAGTCGGCGCTCGGCGCGGAGGGCGCGAACCTCTCGGAGAACATCCACCACGTCTTCGTCTTCGCCAAGCAGCACGGCGGCGACTTCTTCACCTCCGACGGCAAACCCGACTTCACGAACGACAACGTGGTGGCCGCGGTCAAGCAGTACGTCGACCTCATGGCCAAGGACAAGGTCATCCCGACCGGCGACGCCGAGTACGCCCAGAACCAGTCCGTGAGCGACTTCGCCAAGGGCAAGCAGGCCATGCTGCTGTGGCAGTCCGCGTCCGCCAACTTCAAGTCCCAGGGCATGAGCGAGGACAAGTACGGCATCGCGCCCGTGCCCGTGCAGTCCGGCGCCCCGGGCGGCGGCACGCAGGTCAACTCGGCCGTCATGGGCATCAACCTGGCCGTCTTCAAGAACACCGACAACATCGACGGCGCCAAGAAGTTCGTGAAGTTCATGACCAGCGACGCCGAGCAGAAGATCCTCAACACCGCATACAGCTCCATCCCGCCGGTGAAGAGCGTGCAGGGGGACTCCGTCTTCGCCTCGGGCGCCAACGCGGTCCTCAAGGACACCCTTGCCACCAGCGCGGCCGCGCTGCCGCAGGTCGCCGACGAGTCGCAGTTCGAGACGGCCGTAGGGACCGCCGTCAAGGACCTGTTCGCCGACGCGGCCGCCGGACGCGCGGTCACCACCGAGTCGGTGAAGGCTGCGCTGGAGAAGGCCCAGCAGCAGATGCCGACGAAGTGAGCACGATGACCACCACCGCGCCCGCCGAGGCCGCCGTGCGCAAGAACCCTTCCGGGGCCGAGCCCGGTCCCCGCCGCCGCCCCGGAAGGATCCGCCGCATCGGGCTGCCGTATCTGCTCCTGCTGCCGGCCCTCCTCCTCGAACTCCTCGTCCACCTGGTGCCGATGGCCATCGGCATCGTGATGAGCTTCAAGGAACTCACGCAGTTCTACATCCGCGACTGGGGCACCGCGCCCTGGTCCGGCCTGGACAACTACAAGGTGTCGGTGGACTTCGACGCCCCGGTCGGCCAGGCCCTGCTGCACTCCTTCCTCGTCACCGTCGCCTTCACCCTCCTGTCGGTCGGCCTGTGCTGGCTGATCGGCACGGCGGCGGCGATCTACCTTCAGGACACCTTCCGCGGCCGGGGCCTGCTGCGCGCCCTGTTCCTCATCCCGTACGCCCTGCCGGTCTACGCGGCCGTCATCACCTGGGTGTTCATGTTCCAGCACGACAACGGACTGGTGAACCACGTCCTGCACGACCAGCTCCACCTCACCGACAAGCCCTCGTTCTGGCTGATCGGCGACAACAGCTTCTACACACTGCTCACGGTGTCCGTGTGGAAGGGTTGGCCGTTCGCCTTCCTCATCCTCATGGCCGGCCTGCAGAACATCCCCGGCGAGCTGTACGAGGCGGCGGCCCTGGACGGCGCCGGGATGTGGCAGCAGATCCGCCGCATCACGCTTCCGTCGCTGCGCCCGGTCAACCAGGTCCTGCTCCTGGTCCTGTTCCTGTGGACGTTCAACGACTTCAACACGCCCTACGTCCTGTTCGGCAGGTCGGCGCCGGAGGCGGCGGACCTCATCTCGGTGCACATCTACCAGGCGTCCTTCGTCACCTGGAACTTCGGCACCGGCTCCGCAATGTCCGTACTCCTGCTGCTGTTCCTGCTCGTGGTGACGGGCGTCCACCTCCTGCTGACCTCACGGGGAAGGAAGCCGGCCCATGGCTAGCACCAACTCGCCCATGGCTCCGCCGCGTTCGTTCTTCTGGTCCCGGCGGATCTTCCTCACCCTGCTCACCGGCTTCGTCCTGCTGCCGGTCTACGTCATGGTCTCCAGCTCGCTGAAGCCGCTCGCCGACGTCACGGGCGAGTTCCACTGGCTGCCCAGCGAGGTGACCATCCGGCCGTACATCGACATCTGGTCCACGATCCCGCTCGCGCGGTACTTCGTGAACTCACTGATCGTGGCGGGCGCGGCGACCGTCTGCTCGGTGGTGATCGCGGTGTTCGCCGCGTACGCCGTCAGTCGTTACGAGTTCCGCGGCAAGCGGGTCTTCACGGTCACCGTGCTGTCCACGCAGATGTTCCCGGGCATCCTCTTCCTGCTGCCCCTCTTCCTGATCTACGTCAACATCGGCAACGCCACCGGCATCGCCCTGTTCGGCTCGCGCGGCGGCCTGATCCTGACGTATCTGACCTTCTCGCTGCCGTTCTCGATCTGGATGCTGATCGGGTACTTCGACTCGGTGCCGCGCGAGTTGGACGAGGCGGCTCTGGTCGACGGCTGCGGCCCGCTCGGCGCCCTCTTCCGGGTCGTCGTACCGGCCGCGATCCCCGGCATCGTCGCGGTCGCCGTCTACGCCTTCATGACCGCCTGGGGCGAGGTGCTCTTCGCATCGGTGATGACCAACGACACCACCCGCACCCTCGCCGTCGGCCTCCAGGGCTACTCCACGCTCAACAACGTGTACTGGAACCAGATCATGGCCGCCTCGCTGGTCGTCAGCGTGCCCGTGGTCGCCGGATTCCTCCTGCTGCAGCGCTACCTCGTCGCGGGGCTGACGGCGGGCGCCGTCAAGTGACCGAACCGGAAAGGACCCGCGTGACCATCGACCTCGCCGCACTCCCGGACGACTTCCTGTGGGGCACCGCCACGGCGGCCTACCAGATCGAAGGAGCCGTCGCCGAGGACGGCCGCTCCCCGTCGATCTGGGACACCTTCTCGCACACGCCGGGCAGGGTCGCGGGCGGTGACACCGGCGACGTGGCCTGCGACCACTACCACCGCTGGCGCGAGGACATCGGCCTGATGCGGCAACTCGGCACCAACGCCTACCGGTTGTCGATCGCCTGGCCACGCGTGCTGCCCGGCGGCGACGGCCCGGCCAACCCCAAGGGGCTCGCCTTCTACGACGAGTTGATCGACGGCCTGTTGGAGGCAGGCATCACCCCGTCCGTCACCCTCTATCACTGGGACCTGCCCCAGGTGCTCCAGGACCGCGGCGGCTGGCCGGCGCGCGACACGGCGGAGCACTTCGCCGCGTACGCCTCGGTGATGGCCGAGCGACTGGGTGACCGGGTGAAGCACTGGACCACCCTCAACGAACCTCTCTGCTCGGCGTGGATCGGCCACCTGGAAGGCACGATGGCCCCCGGCCTCACCGACCTCACGGCCGCCGTCCGCGCCTCCTACCACCTGCTCCTCGGCCACGGCCTGGCCACACAGGCGATCCGCGCGGCGGCTCCGGGTGCCCAGGTCGGCATCGTCACCAACCTCTCCACGATCCACGCCGCCACCGACCGGCCGGACGACCTCGACGCCGCCCGCCGCATGGACGGCCACACCAACCGCTGGTGGCTCGACCCGATCCACGGCCGCGGCTTCCCGGACGACATGCGTGCCGTGTACGGCGTCGAACTCCCGGAAAAGCCGGGCGACTTGGCGGTGATCGCCGCACCGCTGGACTGGCTGGGCCTCAACTACTACATGCCGGCCACCGTCGCCGACGACCCCACAGGACCGGCGCCGCGGGCCCGTCAGGTCCCACGACCCGGCGTGCCCCGCACCGGCATGGGCTGGGAGGTCGACGCCTCCGGCATCGAGACCCTCCTGCTCCGCCTCACGAACGAGTACGGCGCCCGCAAGCTGTACGTCACCGAGAACGGCTCCGCCTACCCCGACGTCGTACGGCCCGACGGGACCATCGACGACCCGGAACGCCAGGACTACCTGATCAGCCACCTGGCCGCCTGCGCGTCCGCCGCCCGCAAGGGCGCCCCGCTGGCCGGCTACTTCACCTGGTCCCTGCTCGACAACTTCGAGTGGGCCTACGGCTACGACAAGCGGTTCGGTCTGGTCCACGTCGACTACACGACACAGAAGCGCACGATCAAGGGCACCGGACACCGGTACGCGGACATCGTCAGGGCGCACGCGGAAAGGGGGCGCAAGGCCGCCTGAGGATACACAGCGGCTGGGTGACAGGGCCCGGTCCGCCACCGTCCGTCGGAACCGTCGCCGCCCAAACCCTTGACGTACAGCTCCCGGCTGCGTCGACATGACCACGCGGTCTGACCGCGTGGTCATACAGGTGACCTGGATCGATGCAGACGTACGGCCGTCGGGAGACTTCATGGCGCCAGTGGTGGGACGGAGCGAGGCTCCTCCGTGCCGCGCAGCGCGGACGTAGCCCGGCTGGCCGGGGTGTCGCGCAAGACGGTCTCCCGTGTCCTCAACAGCGAACCGTACGTCTCCGAGGAAGCCCGCACGAAAGTCCTCGCAGCCGCCGAGGACCTCGGCCACCGGCTGAACCAGGCGGCCAGGACACCGGCCTCCGGGCGTACCGGGTCCATCGGTGTGGTCGCCCTGGTCACCGCCGGGTACGGAACCGCTTCCCTGCTCGTGCACATCGAGCGGGCCGTGCGCGACGCGGGGTACGCGCTCCGCATGGTCAACACCCCGGACGGGCGACCCGACGAGCATCGCCGGCGCCGTGGCGGCCCTGCTGGAGCAGGGCGTGGACGGCGTCGTCATCTCGGAACCCGTCGTGGAGGGCGACGTCGGCGTACGCATCGACGTCCCCGTCCTCTTCCCGGGGGCTCCGCCGTCCTTCACCGCCTCGCGCACCGTGACCGTGGGTGTCGAGCGGACCGATAACCCCGCCCCCTGCACACCGCCCCCACCGCGACGAACCCACTGGACGCCCCGCAACGGCCACGAGCGCCGACCTTGCGTCACACCACCTGGCCTCATCCGATCGGATCCGGCAGCCGGCCGACGGGAAAACCGGAACTGGGCCGAGGAATGCCGTTCAGGGACCCTGCGGTGCAATATCATCTGCCCGGCACCGGACTCGACGCGGGCTCTCGTGCACCCGGGACGCAACCCTGGACAACCAGCGAGCGGCGAGGAGCCACCGTGACCGTATGCGGGCCTGACGGGGAGGGTGGGCCGACCACCCGTATTCCGGAGAACGCAGACGGCCGGGGCAGCGGGTCGATGTCCTTGGCCGGGATGCTGTCGGCCGCGGAGACCGCCGCACCCGTGGAGTCACTCGACGTGGTGGCGCGCATACTCAAGGAGCATCTGGGGGCGGCGTCCGTGTCGTTCCTCATCACCGACTTCACGGGCGGCTCGGTCGTACGACTGGGGGCGGCCGGCAGCGTCGAGACCGACAAGCCCGCCCAGCGCATCACACTGCGGGGCACCCTGTACGACGACGTGATCCGCACCCAGCGGCCCCGCGTGGACGTCGGCGACGAGGGCGCGCTGGTCCGGATCGTCGCTCCTGTGACCAATCGCGGGGACGCCATCGGACTCCTCGAACTGTTCCTGCCGACGGCGCCGGACGCGGAGGTGATGCGGGAGATCGGCGAGGCCGCGCACGCTCTGGCGTACATCGTGATCGCGAACCGGTCCTTCACCGACGTGTACCAGTGGGGCCGCCGCACCGTCCCGCTGAGCCTTGCCGCGGAGATCCAGCACCGGCTGCTTCCCGCGTCGCTGGCGTCCGAGGCGGCGCAGTTCGCGGTGGCCGGGGCACTGGAACCCGCCGACCACGTCGGAGGCGACACCTTCGACTACGTCATCGACCGGGACACGGTCCAGCTCTCCGTCACCGATGCCATGGGGCACGATGTGAAGGCGGCGCTGCTCGCGACACTCCTGGTGGGTGCCCTGCGCCGGGCCCGGCGGGCCGGTGCCGATCTCGCCGAACAGGCCCGTCAGGCCGACCAGGCAATGCGCGAACACGGCCGCGGGAGCTATGTCACCGGCCAGCTCCTGCGGATCAGCCTGATCGACGGCAGGACCGAGTTCGTCAACGCCGGGCATCCCTGGCCGCTGCGGATGCGGGACGGTGAGGTGCGTGAGATCGCTCCGAAGGTCGATTTGCCGTTCGGCTTCGACGCCCCTCACAGCTACCGGGTCCAGACGCTGGACCTGCGTGAGGGCGACCGGCTGGTGATGCTGACCGACGGCATGCTTGAGCGCAACGCCAATCGGGTCGATCTGTCGGACCTGATCACCCGCACCCGTGCGCTGCACCCCCGTGAGGCCGCTCGCACCCTCATCGCGGCCGTCGTGGACGCCAACCAAGGCCACCTGCTGGACGACGCGACCGTCATGTGCCTGGACTGGCGCGGCGTCGGGAACTCCCAGCGGGACGCCGACACCGGCGCCGACCTCGGCGACGCCTCCGCCGCATCACGGACGGGATGGACCGGTCCGGGGCGATGACTCGGGGACTTCTCCGGTCCCGTTCCGGTAAGCCCTCGGCCGGGCCGAAGGGGGTGTGCTGCTCCGGGTGACCGTGTCCCCCGGAGCGCCACAACAGATCGGGGCCGCGCAGCCATCGCTGCGCGGCCCCGCTCCTGTTCACGCCCGGCACGAAAGCAGGCCCCTACGTCCGATGTCCGCCCCCGTTACGGGCGACGGCCACCTGCCGCGTTGCACGCGATCGCTCGGGCAGAGCCCCGAGTCAGGCCGGGGTGATGTTCTCGGCCTGCGGGCCCTTCTGCCCCTGGGTGACGTCGAACGTCACGACCTGACCCTCCTGGAGCTCACGAAAGCCCGAGGAGTTGATCGCGGAGTAGTGCGCGAAGACGTCCGGGCCGCCGCCGTCCTGGGCGATGAAGCCGAAGCCCTTTTCCGCGTTGAACCACTTCACAGTTCCCGTTGCCATGTCAATGCCTTCCAAGTCGGTGACGCCTCCCACTCCATGTGGCAGGCGGAGGTGATCGCCCTGGTCCCTGCGGCACAGCACAGCAAAATGCCCACACCAAAGGCGCGGGCTAGAGAGAACTCCGAACCACGACAGCTGACGCTGACGCTACACGCCCGCACTCCGCGTCACCATAGGAAACGATCACCTTGCACACGAGACTGTGCGCGCGGCGCCCGCGGACGCGGACGAACACGCTCATCTCCCCCTGCCGCCGTCGGGTTCACTCATGTGACGGCGCGGCGAGACGGGTGGTGACCCGGTGCCGTACGACAGCCGCACATCCGGACCCGAGCGTGTGCCCCCGGCTGGACCGGGCAGCCCCGGCGGCTTCGGCCGGCCCGGGGTGGACCACCTCGCCCACGTCATCGCGGCCGCGCCGACGCGGTCATCGGACCCCCTCCGGGACACAACGGTGACCGCCCGCACTTCCCGGTCGCGCCACCTGGTCATCAGCGGGGCGGCCGGTAAATATAATCTGCGTCATGCCGAAGCCTGACGAACTGCTCGTTGACATCGCCACCTTGGTGGAGTCCGGGCACAGCAATCAGATGTCCCTGACCGTAGTGACCGGTGGAGCTGTCATCACCGGCCGGCTGGCTCCCGAAGCAGTGTGGAGGCAGAGGGTGTCGGACGTGCTGATGGATTCCGCCCGTCTGAGCGAGTTCTCCGCCGTGTTCTCCACCCCAGCGAAGAAGGACGACCCACCCACCTACCTGCACTTCCACGTCGCCCGCATCCTGCAGGGCACGGTCGGGATCCCGGAGACGGGCGGGATGTACCGCGTGGCGATCGAGGACGTCAGCGCCTGGACCATGGGCGACTTCAGCTATTCCGACCGCTGAGCGGTCACCGCGCCGCGGAGTGCGTGCGGCGGCTGATCCCTTGCCGCGTCTTGGCCCGGGGGACTTCGTGGTGCTGACGTCCCCCGGGCCTTCCGCTTGCGTCAGAGGCAGCTCATGAGCCGCCCGCACTGCAGCGCGTCCAGCGAGTCAGGCCTCGCAGCAGGAGTTCGGAGAGCTGGGCGTAGGCCTCGGCGTCGCCGAGGCCTGTGGCCGCGGTGACCCGACGCTGCTGGATCCGGACCATCACCGAGGTGATCACGTCGGCGGCGAAGGCCACGTGCACCTCGCGGAACACGCCCGCCGCGACGCCTTCGTCGATCAGCTGCTCCACTCGACCGGCGGCCGCTCGCGTGTTGCGTTCGTACACCTCCGCAGCGGGCTCGAACCCCGCCACGTCGTCGAAGAACCGCGGAGACAGCGGGCCGAGCTCCGCCGCCACGGCGTGGAGATAGGCCGCCAGCCTGGCCGCCGGATCGCTCTCGGCGGCCAAGGCCGCATCGACTCGTTCGGTGGCCCCCCGGAAGAAGTGCACCACCACGGCCCGGACCAGTTGTTCCTTGCTGCCGGCCAGCCCGTACAGCGTGCGCTTCGAACACCGCAGTCGGGCCGCGAGGTCGTCCAGGGTGAAGTGGACGAAGCCCTCCTCGGTGAGCAGCGCCACGAGCGCCTCGAACAGCTCGGAGCGCCGGGCGGCACCCCGGCCCGCGGGCTTCGGGCCGGTTGGGGTGGAGGCCTTGATCATCCGGTCAGTATCCCAGGCGTGACATCCCACCGATAAGAGCTACGCTAAGCGGTACTGACGTACCTCTCTGAGTACCGCTTGGAGCTCCGATGACTGTCGACCGCATGCTTCCCACTCAGGAGGCCGAGGACCTGATCGCCCTGACCCGCGAGCTCGCCGAGAAGGAACTCGGCAAGCGGGTCGAGGAGCACGAGGTCGACGAGGCCTACCCCGAGGGCCTGTTCGCCGTCCTCGGACAGGCCGGTCTGCTGGGTCTGCCCTACCCGGAGGAGTTCGGGGGCGGAGGTCAGCCGTACGAGGTGTACCTGCAGGTCCTGGAGGAACTGGCGAGCCAGTGGGCCGCGGTCGCCGTGGCCACCAGCGTGCACACGCTGGCCTGCCACCCGCTGCACGCGTTCGGCACCCCGGCGCAGAAGGAGGGCTGGCTGCCCCGGATGCTCGCCGGTGAGCTCCTCGGCGGCTACAGCCTCTCCGAGCCGCAGGCCGGCTCGGACGCGGCAGCCCTGGCCTGCAAGGCCGAACGCACCGCGGAGGGCTACCGCATCACCGGTACCAAGGCGTGGATCACCCACGGCGGCAAGGCCGACTTCTACGCCCTCTTCGCCCGCACCGCGCCGGGCAGCCAGGGGATTTCCTGCTTCCTTGCTCCAGGTGCGACGGAGGGCCTCTCGTTCGGGCGGCCCGAACGCAAGATGGGGCTGCACTCCATCCCGACCACCTCAGCCATGTGGGACGGTGCGGTCATCGGCACCGATCGGCTCATCGGCGCCGAGGGCCAAGGCCTGGAGATCGCGTTCAGCGCCCTCGACAGTGGTCGGCTCGGGATCGCGGCGTGCGCCACCGGGCTCGCCCAGGCGGCCCTGGACACGGCCGTCGCCTACGCCAACGAGCGCACCACCTTCGGCCGCAAAATCGTCGACCACCAAGGGCTTGGCTTCCTCCTCGCAGACATGGCCGCGGCGGTGGATTCCGCCCGCGCCACCTACCTGGACGCCGCCCGCCGTCGCGATCTCGGCCGCCCCTTCAGCCGCCAGGCCAGCGTCGCCAAACTGGTGGCCACGGACGCCGCGATGAAGGTCACCACCGACGCAGTCCAGGTGCTGGGTGGATACGGCTACACCCGTGACTTCCCCGTCGAGCGCTACATGCGCGAGGCGAAGATCATGCAGATTTTCGAGGGAACGAACCAGATCCAGCGGCTGGTCATCAGTCGCCACCTCGCCCACTGATGACACGGCAGGGGACTGCGGCTCCCCCGTCTCCAGTGGGAGGCCGCAACGTTCACTGCCTCGTGAGCGGGAGTCCGAGGACTCCACCGGCGTGTCCGACGATCAGGTCGGGGCCGGCCGTGGCCAGGCAGGTGACCGCCACGTCCAGGGCGATGTGCTGCACCGTGCCGGTCTCCGGTTCCCATACCCGGAGCCTGTGCCCCAGTTTGCTGCCGGTGACCAGGACGGTACGGCCACCGTCCAGGGTGGTGGCAGCGAGGACGGGAAGGCCGGCGGTGCCTGTCGAGGCGGGCAGACCGTCACCGACCGGGGCGCCGGTCGCAGGGTCCCACAGCATGACCGTCCCGCGGTTGTCAGCGGTGGCCAGCAAGGTCCGGTCCTGTGTGGGCACAGCCGCCACAGCCGCCGCGCGGTGATCGGCATCGTCGAGCGCACGTCCGCTCAGCCCTACGGCCGCCCCTCGTTCCCACGGGTCGTCCACCGCTGGATCCCACACATGAACGCGGCCTGCGGTGTCCGCGGCCGCGACCAGGGCATGGCCGACCGCGATCGGGACGGCGGCGATCGACTGGATCGGGCTGCCATAGGGGTTGAGGCGTCCGACGGACTCACCGGTGACCGGATCCCACAAGCTGACCGCACCTCGGGGAGTGGCGGTGACGAGCAGGGTCCGGCCGTCCGGGACGGTCGCGGTGCACATGCCGGTCACTCCACCCGGCCGGTTGCCGACAGGTTCGCGAACCGGCCGCCCGGTGGCAGGGTCCCACCAGGCGATCGTCCCGGTGTCGCCTCCGCTCGCCACGAGGGTGCGGCCATCGGGCAAAAGCAGGGACGTCATCGAGCGGACACGGTCAGGATGTCCCGGCATCGGCTCCTGGACGAGTCGGCCGTCGGCCGCGTCCCACAGGCCCACCACGCCCTGCTCCCCGCCACCGGCCACGAGTGCCGGCAGACCGGGGCGGGCCACCACCGTCACCGAGTCGACACCCCCGAACGGGCCGGACACGGAATCCGAGAACACTGACATACGGCCCCAGGGTGTGCCGTCGCCCGCGAGCAGTGCGTTCCCGTCCTGCCGGAACCGGGTCGCCGCCTGTGTCGTTCGGCCGGGCGCTGTCGGCTGCCCGGCGGGAGCGGGCTTGTCGGAGTCCGGCTCCGTCACCATCACATGGTTCTGAGGGCGCGCACCGTACGGGTTCTCCGCCAGGCCGTCGGCGATCGTCCATGTCTGTTCGCAGTCCCAGCAGCGGAAGTGGCCGTTGAGCGCCATCAGTTGGCGGGCCGATTCCCTTCCGGCCTGCTGCGGGATGCCCTTGGCCGCGACCGTTCCGGCGACCAGACACAGGACGGCCTGCGCCGGTGTCCCGGGGGCTACCCCTGCCACCGCGGTTTCGCGTGCCACGCGCATAAAGGGCTTCCACTCCTCCCCCAGCGCACCTTCCTGCAGAGTCGCGGCGAGCTCGTCCCAGGGATGCCCTTCCTGGCGGGCAGGGGCGGGATCAGGCAGTCCCGGAGCACCGAAGGGCAAAGGTGCCGGTTCCTCGAAGAAGTCGGGGATCTCGGTATCGCTCCCGCACCCGGGACACGACAACAGCAGCAGGCCGTTTTCCTGGAGATCGACGACCCGCCCCAGTGCTTCGCCCATGTGGTGGCCGACGAAGACCACGCAGGAGAGCGCGAGGGCGCAGACCTGGGCGGGAGTGCCGGCGGCAAGGAGACTGCGTACGGCAGCCCGCTCAGCCAGACACAGTGCGGCGCCGAACCCCGCCTCAAGATCGGCCGGGACGGGGGGCCTGTGGTCCGCGGTCACGATGAACCCCAGGTCCACCCAGAACTCGACGGTCTGTCCCGCAGGCAGGGTCGCGGCCGCCTCGACGACGTACGGCAGCGCTGCGTAGGCCCCGTCGAAGAGGACTCCGTCGTCCATCAAGCCCTGGGACAGATACGCCCAGGTCTGCTTCCATTCGTCGCCGGTCCCGTTGCTGGCGGTGGCGGCCGCAGAGGCCGTGGAGGCCATCTGCTCCAGGAGCGCTTGCACCTCCTCGGCGGTCACACCGTCAAGGTCCCGCCAACGCGGGCTGTGCAAGGACAACTTGGGAATCATGGAGCGAGTCTCACAATCAGCGGGGGCCATCTGCCCAGCCGCCGCAGAGGGACACCGGTGGCTTCGTCAAAGCAGCGGAGAGGACATGGCGTGTCGTATCCGCACTCGATGCGCGCGATTCAGCGGACGACCTCGAGACGGCCGGGCGATGTCATGAGCTGCGGAGTGCGGTACTGCAGAGTGACCGTCTCACCGGCCGCGACCTGGACGGTGGTGCCGGCCGGGCAGCAGCGTGCCTTGAACAGGTACCGGAAATAGACGTCGACCTTGTGTGACCCGGGGGTCAACGCAATGAAGCGGTCGCGCCAAGAACCGCTCTGGGCCTTTCCGTCGATCTCGATCGTCAGGCGTACGAAAAAGAGAAAAAACTGCATGGGGTTGTGTCGCCCCTGCACAGAGATGCCCGTTCGCGTGGACAAGTCGCCTCTTCCGTTGTGTTGAGGTCGTCGAAGCGTGAAAGCGAGGGCAGTTCACGTCGAGTCGTCGGCGCCGCAGCGACAGCCCCCGGCTCGCGGGAAGGATCACCCACCCGGCGATACCCACGCCGGGCAAGTCTCCCCATTGTCCCGACGCCGGACATCCGTGGAACTACGTAGCCCGATACGCGTATGTCCACCGCCGGCAGGGCACGTCCATGGCCGAACCCACCAGCCGTGAAGTCGTAGAGCCGGGTCCACCCGCCGGACCGCACATGGCAAAGGCAAGGAGAGAACTCTCCTTGCCTCTCTCAAGTTATAACGCAGAGGGGGGCTTGCGGCAAGGCCCCGGGGACGGCGCAGAATCGTCGGCCGAGGCCACAAGCTGCGGAAACGAGGGCACGGCGTGCGTGTGTTGTTGTCGGCGTATGGGAAACGCGGTGACGCCGAACCGGTGGTGGCACCGGCAGTTCGGTTACAGGGGCTCGGCGCGGAAGTGCGGGGGTGCCCGCCGCCCGGTTCATCGGAAGGAAGGCAACGGGGGATGAGGACGTACCAGGCAACAGGCTCGACCGAGTGGGAGTCGTCGGTGATTCGACCGGCCTTCGCCGTGCGACGGAGCATCGCTGCCACGGAGGTGTCCAAGTGAGCGAGCAGTATGTGCTGGGCCTTCAGGACGTGGACGAGACGCAGGCCGAACTCGTCGGGGGCAAGGGCGCGCATCTGGGCGGGCTTTCGCGGATCGAAGGCATCCGCGTGCCGGGTGGTTTCTGCGTGACGACGGACGCCTTCCGGCGGCTCATGGCAGAAGTGCCCTCGATCGACGAGCAGCTCGATCAGCTGTCGCGACTGAACCCCGACGACCGGGAAGCCATCCGCACGCTCAGTGCCGGGATCCGCCGGACCATCGAGGGGACCGCCATGCCGGGCGATCTCGCGGCGGCGATCACCCATGCGCTCGGCCGGCTCGGCGAGCAACACGCCTACGCCGTCCGTTCCAGCGCGACGGCGGAGGACCTGCCGACGGCTTCCTTCGCCGGCCAGCAGGACACGTATCTGAACGTCGTGGGGCCGACGGCGATCCTCCAGCATGTCAGCCGGTGTTGGGCATCGCTGTTCACCGAGCGGGCCGTGACCTACCGCCAACGCAACGGAATCGACCACCGCACCGTCCACATGGCGGTGGTCGTGCAGCGGATGGTCTTCCCGCAGGCCTCCGGCATCCTGTTCACGGCCGACCCGGTCTCGGGCAACCGGAAGGTCTCCACCGTGGACGCCGGATTCGGCCTGGGCGAGGCCCTGGTCTCCGGCCTGGTGAACCCGGACGTCTTCACGGTGCGCGACGGCGAGGTCGTCGCCAGGACGATCGCCGCGAAAGAGCGTGCCATCCATGCTCTGCCGGCCGGCGGCACGCGGGAAGTGACAATCGACTCGCAGCGGCAGGGGCAGCCGTCGCTGACGGATGCCCAGGTCGTACGGCTCGTTCGGCTCGGACGGCGGATCGAAGCGCACTTCGGTCGCCCCCAGGACATCGAGTGGTGCCTGGTCGATGACGGCTTCCAGATCGTGCAGAGCCGGCCGATCACGACGCTGTTCCCCATCCCCGAGGCCGAGGACCAGGAGAATCACGTCTACGTCTCCGTCGGCCATCAGCAGATGATGACCGACCCCATGAAGCCCTTGGGGCTCTCCATGTGGCAGCTGACGGCCATGGCACCGATGCACGCGGCCGGCGGGAGGCTCTTCGTCGACGTCACCCGGCGCCTGGCCTCGCCCGCGAGCCGGGCCGGCCTCCTGGACCTCATGGGGAAGGGCGATCCGCTGGTCAGGAATGCCCTGGAGACCGTACTCGCCGAGGATTTCGTCCCGTCGCTCCCGGACACGGGCCCCGGTGGGCCACCGGCCGGCGGTACGCCCACCCCGGCCGAGGCCGATCCCGCCATCGTCACCGAACTGATCGAGCGCAGCCAGGTGTCCAACGCCGCCCTGGCGCGCGACATCCGGACGAAGACCGGGCCCGCGCTGTTCGAGTTCCTGACGGAGGCGTTCGGGGAACACAAGCGCGTACTCAGTGATCCGCCGAACCTGCAGGCGATCATGGCGGGGATGGAGGCCACGTGGTGGCTCAACGCCAGGCTGCAGGAGTGGCTGGGCGAGAAGAACGTGGCTGACACGCTCACGCTGTCCGCCCCCGACAACGTCACCTCGGAGATGGGGCTGGCACTGCTCGACGTCGCCGACGTGATCCGCCCGTGGCCGGAGGTGGTGGCGTTCCTGGAGGGCGTCGAGGACGAGGACTTCCTGGACGAGCTGGCCAAGCTCCCGGGCGGAACCGAAGCGCGCGACGCCATCGAGGGCTACCTCGACCGGTACGGCATGCGCTGCGTCGGCGAGATCGACATCACGAGGCCACGTTGGCGCGAGCGCCCCACCACGCTCGTGCCCGTGATCCTCGACAACGTCAGGAACTTCGAACCGGGAGCGGCCGAACGGCGCTTCGAGCAGGGGCGGTTGAAGGCGCAGAACAAGGAAGAGGACGTGCTGTCACGGCTGCGGGCCCTGCCGGACGGGGACCGCAAAGCCGACGAGACCAAGCGGATGATCGACCAGGTCCGGGCGTTCGCCGGATACCGGGAGTACCCGAAGTACGGCATCGTCAGCCGCTACTTCATCTACAAGAAGGCCCTGTTGGAGGAGGCCGACCGCCTTGTCCGGGCAGGAGTGCTCGCTGAGAGGGAGGACGTCTACTACCTCACCTTCCAGGAGTTCCACGACGCCGTGCGCTCGAACCGGGTGGATGACCGGCTCATCCGGGAGCGCAAGGACGCGTTCCGGGCGTACCAGGCGCTCACACCGCCCCGAGTTCTCACGTCGGACGGCGAAGCGCTCTCGGGGTCGTACCAGCGCGACGATGTGCCGGACGGCGCCCTCACCGGCCTGGCGGTCTCCGCGGGGACCGTCGAGGGACGGGCCCGCGTCATCCTGGACATGGCGGACGCCGATCTCGAAGCGGGCGACATCCTGGTCACTACCTTCACGGACCCGAGCTGGTCGCCGCTCTTCGTCGGGATCGCGGGTCTGGTGACGGAGGTGGGCGGCCTGATGACCCACGGCGCGGTGATCGCCCGGGAGTACGGCCTGCCGGCCGTCGTGGGCGTGGCCCAGGCGACCCGGCTGATCCGGGACGGACAGCGCATCCGCGTGCACGGAACCGACGGCTACGTCGAGATCCTGCCCTGACCGGCCGTACGGAGGACTCCCCCGCGTGGCCGGCTCCTCCCTCGCGCAGGCGTCGCTGACATGAGCCGGCGTGGGGGGGGGGGGGGGGGGGGGGGGGGGGGGGGGGGGGGGGGGGGGAGGGGGGGGGGGGGGGAGGGGGGGGGGGGGGGGGGGGGGGGGGGGGGGGGGGGGGGGGGGGGGTGGGGGGGCGGG